>JAIPCJ010000101.1 GCA_021738245.1 Methylotenera sp.
TGATGGCGCTGCGGCCGCCTCCACCGCGGGGGCCATCGTCAGCGGCAATCCGGTGCGCGCCGAGATCGAGGCGCTGCCGGTGCCGGCGGCGCGGTTTGCCGACCGGATCGGCCCGCTGCGCCTGCTGGTGCTGGGCGGCTCCCTCGGTGCCCGCGCCTTGAACCAGGCGCTGCCCCAGGCCCTGGCCCTGTGGCCCGCCGAGCAGCGGCCGCAGGTGCTGCACCAGTCAGGGCAAGACCACCTCGGTGCGGTGTGGCAGGCCTACACCGACGCCGGCCTGACGGCGGAGGTGCGCCCCTTCATCGACGACATGGCCGCGGCCCTGGCCTGGGCCGATGTGGTGGTCTGCCGTGCCGGCGCCATCACCGTGAGCGAGCTGTGCGCCGCAGGCTGTGCGGCGGTGCTGGTGCCCCTGGTGGTGAGCACCACCTCGCACCAGCGCGACAACGCGGTCTTCATGGCCCAGCATGGCGCCGCCCTGCACCTGCCGCAGGCCGAGCTGACACCGGCCCGCCTGCATGAACTGCTCAGCGGCCTGGACCGCGCCGCGCTGCTGGCCATGGCCGACAAGGCCCGCTCGCTGGCGCGCCCCCGCGCTGCGGCCCGCGTGGCAGACGAGATCGAAGGGATGTTGAAGTGAAGCACGCGGTACAGCGTTTGCATTTCGTGGGCATTGGCGGCGCCGGCATGAGTGGCATCGCCGAGATCCTGCACAACCTGGGCTTCACGGTGAGCGGGTCCGACGCAGTGGAGAGCGCCACCACCGAGCGGCTGCGCGCCCTCGGCCTGCGGGTGGAGATCGGGCATGCCGCCCCGCACATCGGCGATGCCCAGGCCCTGGTCACCAGCACGGCGGTTGCGGCTGACAACCCCGAAGTGCAGGCCGCACGCGGCCGCCAGATTCCGATCGTGCCGCGTGCCGTGATGCTGGCCGAGCTGATGCGGCTGCGCCGCGGCATCGCGATCGCCGGCACCCACGGCAAGACGACGACGACATCGCTCGTCACGGCCATCCTCGTCGAGGCGGGGCTGGACCCGACCTTTGTCATCGGCGGCAAGCTCAATGCGGCCGGCGCCAACTCCCGCCTCGGGCGCGGCGAGTTCATCGTGGTCGAGGCCGATGAAAGCGACGCCTCCTTCCTGAAGCTCAGCCCGGTGCTCTGCGTCGTGACCAACATCGACGAAGACCACATGGACACCTACGGCCATTCGGTCGAGAACCTGCACACGGCCTTCGTCGACTTCCTGCACCGCATGCCCTTCTACGGCGCCGCCGTGGTCTGTGCGGACGATGCCGGAGTGCGCGCCATCCTCGGCCGCATCGAGCGCCCGGTGGTGACGTATGGCTTGTCGCCCGGCGTCAGCGTGCGGGCGGTGGACGTGCAGGCACTCGCGGGTGCGCAGATGCGCTTCACCTGCCAGCGCGAGGGCGCGGCCGATCTGCCGGTGCTGGTCAACCTGGCCGGTGAACACAACGTGCGCAATGCGCTCGCCGCGATCGCGATCGCCATGGAACTCGGCTGCCCGGACGAGGCCATCCTGAAGGCGCTCGCCAGCTTCTCCGGGGTGGGGCGCCGCTTCGAGAAGCACGGCGAGTGGCCCGCCGGCGACGGTGGCCGCTTCACGCTCATCGACGACTACGGCCACCACCCGGTCGAGATGGCCGCCGTGCTCGCCGCCGCGCGCGGCGCCTACCCGGGCCGCCGTCTGGTGCTGGCCTTCCAGCCGCATCGCTACACCCGCACGCGCGACTGCTTCGCCGATTTCGTTCGTGTGATGCGCGAGGCCGATGTGGTGCTGCTCACCGAGGTGTATTCGGCCGGCGAGGCGCCGATCGCCGGTGCCACGGGGGCCGCACTGGCGCAGGCCGTGGGCACGCCGCATTTCGTGGCCAGTGTGGCCGAGATGCCGGCTGCGCTCGCCGCGCTGACCCGCGACGGTGATGTCGTCATCGGCATGGGCGCCGGCTCGATGAGCACCCTGCCGCGACACGTCGCCCAGCATTTCTCTCAAGGAGCGTCGCTGTGATGAAGACGCCTATCGACCTGAACATCGAACCTCGCTCGCTCGGCAAGGTGGCCGTGCTGTTCGGCGGCAAGAGCGCCGAGCGACCGGTGTCGCTGATGAGCGGTGCCGGCGTGCTGGAGGCGCTCCAGTCTCTCGGCGTGGACGCGCATGGCTTCGACCCCGCCGAGCGCCCGCTGCAGGACCTGGCTGCCGAGGGTTTCGAGCGCGCCTTCATCGCGCTGCATGGCCGCGGTGGCGAGGACGGCACGCTGCAGGGGGCGCTGGAATGGCTGCGCATTCCCTACACCGGCTCGGGCGTGACCGCCTCCGGCGTGGCCATGGACAAGACCATGACCAAGCGGGTCTGGGCGGCCGAGGGCCTCGCCACGCCGGCCTATGTGGTGCTCAACCGGGCCGAACTCACGCGCGAGCGCATCCGCACGATCCCCGACGAGCTCGGCCTGCCGGTGGTGGTCAAGCCGCCGCACGAGGGCAGCAGCATCGGCATCACCAAGGCCCTGGGTTACTCCGAGATGCAAGGCGCGGTCGAGTTGGCCCTGGGCTTCGACGATGAACTGCTGTTCGAGCAATGCATCGAAGGGCCGGAGCTGACCTGCGCCGTGCTGGGGCAGGGCGATGACGCGGTGGCGCTGCCGGTGGTGGAGATCCGCGCCCAGGGCGGCGACTACAACTACGAGAACAAGTACGTCTCCAACGACACCCAGTACCTGTTCGGCACGCTGCCTGCCGCGCTGGAAGCCGACATCCAGCAACTGGTGCTGCGCGCCTACCGCCTGCTGGGCTGCCGCGGCTGGGGCCGGGCCGACCTGATGCTGCGCAAGTCCGACATGAAGCCCTTCCTGCTGGAGATGAACACCAGCCCGGGCATGACGTCGCACTCGCTGGTGCCCAAGGCCGCGCAGGCCGTGGGTGTGGACTACCCCCATCTGTGCCTGTGGCTGCTGGCCCAGGCTCGACTGGACCGGGCTTGACGCCATGAGTCGGGGCCACACGCATCACCGGGCCGCGCGCCGGGCCGCTCCCAAGCCGGCCCGACTGGCCGCGTGTGTGCGGCTTGAGGCCGCCACCGTGGCCGTCCCCTCGAGGGACCGGCCGACGTACTCGTCGGTCGAGGGGTGCGATTGATGGCCGCTACCGCTGCGCTGCCGCCCGATGTCCGCCTGATGAATGCGGTGTCGGCACTGCTGTTGGCTGCGCTGGTGGGGACGCTCGCCTGGGGCGCGCTGCGGTGGGCGGTGCGCCTGCCGACGTTCAACTTCCGTGCGATCCAGGTCGAGGGCGACGTCAGCCGCAACAGCGTTGCTTCGCTGCGGGCCAATGCGTTGCCCCGGCTGCATGGCTCCTTCCTCAGCCTCAATCTGAAGGAAGGCCGCGCGGCTTTCGAGGCCGTCCCCTGGGTACGGCATGCGCAGCTGCAACGGGTCTGGCCGATGCGGCTCAAGGTCAACCTGGAGGAACACCGGCCGGCGGCCTACTGGGAAGCCCGGGTCGACGGCGCGGATGCTGGCAGCGAGGCGACGGCGGAGCGCGCGCTGGTCAACACCTTCGGCGAAGTCTTCCAGGCCAACCTGGGCGATGTCGAAGACGAGGACCTGCCCGTGCTCGCCGGCCCGGCCGGCACGGCGGGCTCCATGCTGCAGATGTGGCGCGCGCTGTCGCCCGCCGCCGAGAAGCTGGGCGAGAGCATCGACCGGCTCGATCTGTCAGGCCGCGGCTCGTGGCGCGTCACCTTCGGCAGCGGGCCGGTCATCGAACTCGGGCGCGGCACCGAGGCCGAGGTCGTCGACCGCTTCGGCCGCTTCGCCCAATCCATCACGCAGGTCACGTCGACCTACCGCAGCCCGCTGCTGTCGGCCGACCTGCGCCACGCCGACGGTTATGCGGTCAAGCTGCGCGGCGTGACGGTACAAACTCCGGGTAAACCCGTAAATAGAAAACGCTGAGGACGGACATGGCCAAGGAATACAAGGATTTGGTCGTCGGGCTGGATATTGGGACTGCCAAGATCATGGCGGTCGTGGCCGAGGTTTTGCCGGGCGGCGAATTGCGCATCGCCGGTCTCGGCGTGGCGCCGTCGAACGGGTTGAAGCGCGGGGTGGTGGTCAATATCGACGCCACCGTGCAGTCCATCCAGCAGGCCTTGAAAGAGGCCGAGATGATGGCTGACTGCAAAATATCGAGGGTTTACACGGGGATCACCGGCAGCCATATCCGCGGCCAGAACTCCACCGGCATGGTCATCGTGCGCGACAAGGAGGTCACGCCGGTGGATGTGACCCGCGTGGTCGAAACCGCCAAGGCCATCAATATCCCGAATGACCAGCGCCTGTTGCTGGTCGAGCCGCAGGAATTTGTCATCGACGGCCACGAGGTCAAGGAACCCATCGGCATGAGCGGTGGGCGCCTGGAGGTGAAGGTCCATATCGTGACCGGCGCCCAGAGCGCGGCAGAAAACATCGTCAAATGCGTCCGCCGTTGTGGTCTGGAGGTCGATCAGCTGGTTTTGAATCCCAGCGCTTCCAGCCATGCGGCCCTGACCGCCGACGAGCGGGACCTGGGCGTGGCACTGGTGGATATCGGCGCCGGCACGACTGATGTCGCGATATTCACGGGCGGCTCCATCCGCCATACCGCGGTCATTCCGATTGCCGGCGACCTGATCACCAGCGATATCGCGATGGCACTGCGCACGCCGACCAAGGATGCCGAGGAGATCAAGGTCGAGTACGGCGTCGCCAAGCAACTGCTGGCCGACCCGTCCGACCAGGTCGAGGTGCCTGGCCTGGGGGATCGCAGCCCCCGCATGCTGTCCAAGCAGGCGCTGGCCGGCGTGATCGAGCCGCGGGTGGAGGAAATCTTTTCGCTGGTCCACCAGGTCATTCGCGACAGCGGGTATGAGGAACTGCTGTCCTCCGGCATCGTCCTGACCGGCGGCTCGGCCGTCATGCCCGGCATGGTGGAACTCGCCGAAGACATTTTCCTGAAACCGGTCCGCCGCGGTCTGCCCACCTATTCGGGGGCTCTTTACGACATGGTGGCCAACCCCCGTTCCGCCACCGTCATGGGCTTGCTCGAAGAGGCGCGACTGTCGCGCACCCGGGGTTTCAAGGCCGCACAGCAGGCTGGCTCCGTGCAAACCCTGCTCGGACGGGTCAAGGATTGGTTCATGGGGAATTTCTGACCCCTAAAAATCAGGAAAAAAGTGTTTCAGCAACTAGTCAACATTCATGTGCCCGAGGCACAATTGCAGTAGGAGGTTTGATATGCCCATCGAGATGATCGAAGAGTTTGACCAAGGCACCCAAATCAAGGTGATCGGGGTCGGTGGTGGCGGCGGCAATGCGGTCGACCACATGATCGCCCAGGGCGTTCAAGGCGTTGAGTTCATCTGCGCGAATACCGACGCGCAAGCACTCAACCGCTCCAAGGCCGACCAATTGCTGCAACTCGGCTCCACCGGCCTGGGCGCCGGTGCGAAACCCGAAATGGGCAAGGCCGCCGCCGAAGAAGCCGAATCCCGCATCCGCGAATCCATCGCGGGCGCCAATATGCTGTTCATCACCGCCGGCATGGGCGGCGGGACCGGCACGGGCGCTGCGCCGGTGATTGCCCGCGTGGCCAAGGAAATGGGCATCCTGACGGTTGGTGTGGTGACCAAACCGTTTGAATTCGAAGGGGGCCGTCGCGCCAAGGCGGCCGATGCCGGCCTGGCCGAACTCGAAGCCAACGTCGACTCGCTGATCGTCGTGCTGAACGACAAGCTGCTTGACGTGCTGGGCGACGACGTCACGCAAGATCAAGCCTTCGCGCACGCCAATGACGTGCTGAAGAACGCGGTTGGCGGCATTTCCGACATCATTCACATCCCGGGCCTGGTCAACGTCGACTTCGAAGACGTCAAGACCGTGATGAGCGAGCCGGGCAAGGCCATGATGGGCACCGCCCAGGCCACAGGCCCGGACCGCGCCACCAAGGCCGCCGAGGCTGCCGTCGCCTGCCCGCTGCTGGAAGGCATCGACCTCTCCGGCGCGCGGGGCGTGCTGGTGCTGATTGCCGCGAGCCGCGCCAACTTCAAGCTGAGCGAGTCGCGCAACGCGATGAACGCCATCAAGCGCTACGCCTCCGAGGAAGCCCACATCATCTACGGCACGGCCTACGACGAGAGCCTGGGCGACGCCCTGCGCGTGACCGTCATCGCCACCGGCCTGACCGCCGGCCGCGCCCGTCAGCAGGCGCCGCTGCAGGTGGTGCAGACCCAGCAGGTCGTGCGCAACGGCACCGACGGCATGCCCGTGCTGACGCAGGCGGTGGCCATGGCCGCGCCAGCGGCGGGCGCGCAGGCCAATGTCGGCCTGGGCCTGGGCGACTTCGCCAACGCCAACGTGCCGAGCGTCTGGCGCCATGGCCGTTCGGGCAGCGCGGCTGCCAAGGTCGAGGCGCTGTCGTCCAACGGCATGGACGAGATCGAGATCCCGGCCTTCCTGCGCAAGCAGGCCGACTGAGCGTCACCGCTTCAGCGGGAGAGGGCGAACCGGCTGGTTCGCCCTTTTTGTTTTTCAGGCCGTTCGGCCTTGGCTGATGAAGGCCACGCTGCGTGCGATGACGGCGGCGTCGGCCAGCAGGCGTCGGTGACCCAGTCCGGCGGTGCGCTCAAGCTGGGAGGCCGGCCAGGCGTCATGCAGCGCTTCGGACGCGGCGAAGGGCACGGTGCGATCCTCGGGGTCGTGAAGGATGAGCCCCGGATGTCGCAGGCCGTGCTGCAGGCGGTCGAGGTCCACGGTTGCGATGCGCGTACCGATGAAGCCCTCGACCCACCCTGCGAAGGCGGCTGCGTCTGCGGGGCTCAGCGCATGCGCCCGTGCCAGCCCTTTGACCATCGGCGTCAGCGAGGACGGGCCGGCCAGATGCACGCTGCGTGTCACGGCCACGCCCTGCGCGAACGCGAGCAGGCTCGCCGCCGATCCCATCGAATGCCCGATGACGCCGTGCACCGGGCCGGCATCGGCCAATACCGCGCGCAGTGCCCGCCCGGCATGCACGACGCTGCAGGCGTGGCCCGTCGAATCGCCGTGGCCAGGCAGGTCGAACAGCGTCACCGAAAACCCCGCGTCGACCAGTGGCGCAACGAAACCCAGCCCATGGGCGCCGCGGCTGTTCCAGCCATGGGCGAACACGACACGCGGCCCCTGGCCGAAGGTCCAGCGCGCGAGCTTGAGCCCCTCGTGGCGCAGCGGCGGCTCGGCATGGCCGGCCAGGGCGGCCTGCTCCGTCGCGGTGAGAGGCACCCGTTCGGGCGATGAGAACGCATGGCGGGCGGCTGCGAGCCGGGCCGGATCGGCGGCCGGGACCGGAGGGGCTGCGTGGCCCGGGGCGACAGAGGCAGACATCGTGGCTTCCTTTGGCGCCGGGGTCAGCCTGCGTAGGCCGGCCGGGCGGTGGACAGGCTCTGCTTGACCTGGCGACTGATGTCGTCGGCCAGCACCTCGAAGTCGCCTGCTGCCAGGCCCTGCAAGGCCTGTCGCGCCACATCGGCCGGCGAAGCCTTGGGGCCGGCCACGCCGCGCACCATGTCGGTGTCCATGTAGCCGACATGCAGGCTGGTCACCTGCGTGCCCTGCGCCCGGAGTTCCTGGCGCAGGCCATTGCTCAGGGCCCAGGCGGCGGCCTTGGACGCGCTGTAGGTGGCCGAGCCGGGCAGGCTGGCCCAGCTCAGCGCCGACAGCACGTTCAGCACCGCACCGCCGCCATTGGCTGCCAGCACCGGAGCGAACGCGCGGGCCAGCAGCCAGGGGCCGAAGAAGTTGGTCTCCAGCTCAGCGCGCGCTGCCGTCAGGGTCTCGGGTGCCAGCAGGCTGCCGCCGCGCAGGATGCCCGCGTTGTTGATCAGCACGGTCACGTCCCGGCATTCGGCAGCTGCCGCGGCCACCTGGGCGGGGTCGGTCACGTCCAGGCGCAGCGGCACAACGCCGGGCAGGTCGATGCTCGCGGTGTCCCGGGCGGCGGCGTACACCTTGGCGGCGCCGGCCGCCAGGGCGGCCTCGGCGAAGGCACGGCCGAGGCCGCGGTTGGCCCCGGTGATCAGGACGACGGCATTGGAGAGGCTCATGACAAATTCCTTGAGACAGGTTTATTCATGTCATGCGACATGATTAATTAAATGTCGGTCAACATGTAAGATCCGTCAAGCCCTCAACGACATGCCCTGGGAGACCGCGATGAAAGTCAGCCGCGCGCAGGCGGAGCAGAACCGCGAGCGCATCCTCGACAACGCCGCCCAACTGTTCCGGGAGCGCGGCTTCGATGGCATCGGCCTGAATGAGCTCATGCAGGCAGCCGGCCTGACGCGCGGCGGCTTCTACGGGCATTTCGAGTCCAAGGACGACCTCGCGGCCCAGGCGCTGGCGCGCGCCTTGTCGACCCAGGCCGAGCTGTGGCGCCGGCAGGCGGACCGCAGCCTGACCGGCTGGGTGAATGCCTACCTGTCGGAGGAGCATCGCGAGCAGGTCGGCGCGGGTTGCGGGCTCGCGGCGCTGGCCGGCGACGTCGCTCGCGCGGGCCCGGCGGTGCGCGAGGTGTTCGCCGGGGGCGTGCAGGCTGCGGTGCAGCGGCTCACGCCGCAGATGCCCGCTGCCGACGAGGCCGAGCGGCGCGCCCAGGCGATGGCCTTGCTGTCGACGCTGGTGGGCGCGCTGCTGCTGTCTCGGGCCGTGGGCGATGACGCCCTGGGACAGGAACTGCGCGAGGCGGCGCGGGCCCACCTGCCGGTGCCCATCGGCTGAACGGTCAAGGTCGCCGCGCGAGCGGCGGCGCCGCGGTGGGCCGGGCCCACCCCCTGTGGCATGCTCGCGCCCCATGACAAAAGCCAGGACGGCAGACAGGGATGTGGCGCAATGCGCAGGACAACGTGGCCATGCATGACTGGGTGACGCGGCTGCGTAGCGGCCTGCTGGTCCTGCTTCTGGGCAGTTGCCTGGCCGCCTGGGCGCAGCGCCTGCCGCAGCCGAGTGCCCGGCTGGCGGGCGACGACGCGGCCCCGACCGCGATGGCCGTGAGCCTGTGGACGCGCGCCCAGCTGGAGTCGTGGTGGACGGCCCTGCGCCGGCATGCCGCCATGGGTGGCGATCAACTGGACCTGCCCGCGGCGCAGCTGCCGCCCGAGGCCGCTGGGGCCTGGCAGGCCATCGAGCTGCCCGATGTCCGCCACCGGCCCGGGGCGGCGCGGGTGGGCCAGGACACTGGCTACGAGATGCGTTGGTATCGCGTGCACGTGCCCGGTGGCGGCGACCAGCCGCTCGCCCTGTACGTGCCGCGGCTGGTGACGCTGTCGGCAGCCGTGCTGCTGCGGACCGACCGGGGCTGGGTGCCCCTGCTGGACAACCAGCATGCCGAGCGGGAGCAATGGGTGCAGCCGTTATGGCTGCCGCTGCCGGGCGCGGGAGAACGCGGCATCGATCTCGTGGTGGCCTTGCCCGTGCCTGCGGGCAGCTATCACGTGGTGTCGCGGTTGTGGGTCGGCCCCCGGGATGTGCTGGAGAAGCGCTGGCAATGGCGGGTGCGCGCCCAGACGGGGTTGCCGCAGGCGGTCAGCCTGACCCTGGCGGTGCTGGGCCTGTTTGCGCTGACGCTGTGGCTGCGCCGGCCGGGTGAGGCCATCTACGCGCTGTTCGCGCTGGCCGCGGCGGCCTGGATGGTGCGCAACCTGCACTACTACGTCAGCCCGCCAGCGTCGCCGGGAGCGCAGGACTGGTTCTGGTGGGCCACGCATGCGTCCATGGCCTGGGTGCTGTTGACGGCCTTGCTCTTCGCGATGCGATTCGCCTGCCGGCGCTTCGTGGCGTTGGAGCGGCTGTTGACCTTCAGCGTGCTGGCGGTGAGCGTGTTCAGCATGCCGCTGTGGTTGCGCCAGTGGGACATGGTCGTGCTGCAGTACAGCGTCACCGCCGCGGTTGCGGCCGCCGGCACGGCGTGGGTGACGTACGTGGCCTGGCGGGAACGTCGATCGGAGCTGACGGTCATGGCCACGGCCCTGGTCTTCGGCGGCCTGATCGGCGCCCACGACCTGGCTGTCCTGGCCGGCTGGGCCTGGCCCGAGCACTTCTTCCTGATGCCGGTGGCCACCCTCGCGGTGATGCTCAGCTTCCTGCATGCGGTGCAACAGCGCTACGTGGGTGCCGTGGAGCAGGTCAAGGCCGAGAACAGCCAGCTGCAGGAAGACCTCGACGAGCAGGTCTCGGTGCTGCAGGCCCAGAACGCCCAGTTGCGCGAGGTCGAGCGCCAGCAGGCCCTGCTGCTGGAGCCCCAGCGCATCATGGCCGACATGCACGACGGCCTGGGCTCGGCGCTGCTGTCGGCGCTGGTGGCGATGGAGCAGGGCAGCATGTCGCACGAGCAATGCGTGGAGGTGTTGCGCGAGTGCGTGGACGACCTGCGCCTGGTCATCGACTCGCTGGAGCCCGTCGGCCATGACCTGGTCTCGCTGCTGGCCACCATGCGCTACCGGCTCGGCAAACGCCTGCAGACCGGCGGCCTCAAGCTCGACTGGGACGTGCAGGATCTGCCCACGCTCGCCTGGCTGGAGCCTCCCGATGCCCTGCATGTGCTGCGGTTGATGCAGGAGGCGCTCAACAACGTGCTCAAGCATGCCCGTGCCAGCCGCGTGCGCCTGGTCACGCGCCACCATGGCAACTACGTCGAAATCCGTGTGGAAGATGACGGCGCGGGCTTCGATCTGCAGACCATCCAGCACGGCCGGGGCCTGAAGAGCCAGATCAAGCGCGCCCAGCGCCTGGGGGGCAAGCTGCGCATCGATTCCTCGCCCGGCCATGGCACGAGGCTATCGCTGCGATTGCCCGTGGAACGCAAGACCTAGGGTGCTTCCTGGGACAATCGGGCCCATGGTCAAGCAACGCACCCTGAAGTCGATCACACGCGCCGTGGGCGTGGGCATTCACAGCGGCCAGAAGGTCGAACTGACCCTGCGCCCCGCGCCGCCGGACACCGGCATCGTCTTCCGCCGTGTCGACCTCTGCCCGCCGGTGGACATTCCGGTGAGCGTCACGTCGGTCAGCGACACCCGCATGGCCACCACCATCAGCCCCGGCGGCGACCCCGGCGGCCCCAAGGTGCAGACGATTGAGCATCTGCTGTCCGCCTGCGCCGGCCTCGGGCTGGACAACCTGCTCATCGACATCAACGCCGATGAGGTGCCCGTGCTCGACGGCTCGGCAGCGAGCTTCGTGTTCCTGCTGCAGTCCGCCGGCATCGTCATGCAGGACGCGCCCAAGCGCTTCCTGAAGGTCAAGAAGCCGGTGGAGGTGCGCCAGGGCGAGGGCAAGAAGTTGATGTGGGCCCGCCTGGAGCCTCACCACGGCTACACGCTGAGCTTCGAGATCGAGTTCGACAACCCGGCCGTGGCGGCGACCGGCAGCCAGTTCGTGTTCGACATGGGCTCGGGCCTGTACAAGAAAGAAATCGCGCGGGCCCGCACCTTCGGCATGACGGCCGACATCGACCTGATGCGCTCGCGCGGCCTCACGCTGGGCGGCTCGATGGACAACGCCATCGTCGTGGACGACTACAAGGTGCTCAATGCCGATGGCCTGCGCTACGACGACGAGTTTGTCAAGCACAAGATCCTCGACGCCATCGGCGACATGCAGGTCGCCGGCATGCCGCTGCTGGCGGCGTACACGTCCTTCAAGGGCGGCCACGCGCTGAACAACAAGTTGCTGCGCGCGCTGCTGGCGGATGAAACGGCCTACGAGGTCGTGAGCTTCGACGACGACCGCGCGGCGCCCAAGGGCTTTGCCGAACTGGCGCCTGCCTGGTAAGCCATGCTCGTTGCCCGCCTCGTCATCGGCCTGCTGCTGTTCGCGGCCATCCTGTGCTTTGCGATGTCCATCGCCACGCGCCAGGCGCGCTGGCGGCGGCTGGGCCTCATCATCATCAAGTGGACGCTGATCGCCGGCCTGGCCTTCTTCGGCGTGCTGATCCTGGAGCGGCTGGCCGTGCTGCTGTGATCTGCGTCACGGCCCGTGCCTGCAATCCCTCGGCTTGCGGGGATGCGGCCCGCCGCCTGTTTTCGCAGAATTCATTCACGGTCGTTGCACCCGCGGCGGCCGAGCCCGAGGAAGAACATCACCCGGGTGCCACGCGTGGAGAAGGCCGGGGGGCCGGGGAAGCGTGCTGGTTTGAGTAGAGAGAGATCGATCGAAGTGACTGGGGCCGCTCCTGCCGGGGCGGCCCTCTTTTTTTCAGCCGCCCAGGTAGCGGCTGCGCAGATGGGCCTCGAAATGCGCCGGGTTCAGCGGTTCGCCGCTGGCGCGCTGCACCAGTTCCGGCGTCTCGTAGCGGCTGGCCGCCTGCCAGACGTGGGTCGCCAGCCAGTCGAACACACCGCCCAGTTCGCCCGCGGCAATGCGGGCATCGAGCTGCGGCTGCTGGGCGCGCATCGTGGCGAACCACTGCGCGGCATACATCGCGCCGAGTGTGTAGCAGGGGAAGTAACCGAACAGGCCGGCGGGCCAGTGCACGTCCTGCATCGGGCCGTCCTTGTAGTTGCCGCGCGTGTCCAGGCCGAGCAGCTCGGCCATGCGCGCATCCCACAGGGCCGGAATGTCTTCCACCTGCGCCTCGCCTTCGATCAGTGCGCGCTCGATGTCGAAGCGCAGCAGGATGTGGGCGGGGTAGGTCACCTCGTCGGCATCCACGCGGATGTAGCCTGGCTGCACCCGGGTGAGCAGCCTGTGCAGGTTGCCCGGCTCGAAGGCCGGCTGGTCGCCAAAATGCTGCACGAGCATCGGCGACAGCAACTGTGCGAACGCCGGATGGCTGCCGAGCTGCATCTCGAACGACAGGCTCTGGCTTTCGTGGATGCCCATCGAGCGCGCCCGGGCGATCGGCTGGCCCAGCAGTTCGCGCGGCAGACCCTGCTCGTAGCGGCCGTGGCCGGTCTCGTGGATGACGCCCATCAGCGCGGGCAGGAAGTCGTCCTCGCGGTAGCGCGTGGTCATGCGCACGTCTTCGGGCACGCCGCCGCAGAAGGGGTGGGTGCTTTCGTCCAGCCGGCCGGCCGCGAAGTCGAAGCCCATCAGCCGCATGGCTTCCAGGCCGAGGGCCTTCTGGGCCGCGGTGGGGAAGGGCCCGACGGGGCGGATGACGGTCTCGCGGGCCTGGCGGGCCATCACATCCTGGATGAGCCCGGGCAGCCACTGCCGCAGTGGCGCGAAGGCGCGCTCGACATCGGCACCGCGCATGCCGGGCTCGTACTGGTCGAGCAGCGCGTCGTAGCGCGACAGGCCGTGGCTCTGAGACAGACACTCCGCCTCCTGCCGTGCGATCTTCAGCACCTCGCGCAGATTGGGCACGAAGCCGGCCCAGTCGTTGGCCTGGCGCTGCTGCCGCCAGGCGTGCTCGCAGCGGTTGTTGGCCAGGCTCTTGGCTTCCACCAGGGCCTGGGGCAGGGCATTGGCAGCCCGCCAGGCGCGGCGGATCTCGCGCAGGTTGGCGCGCTGGGTGTCGTCCAGCGGCTCGGCGGCGGCGGCGTCCAGCAGGCCGGGCAGCGCGGGGTCGGTGGCCAGCTGGTGCAGCAGGCCGTCCATTTCGGCCAGCGCGAGGCTGCGCGCCTCGTTGCCTTTGGCCGGCATGTTGGCCGCCTGGTCCCACTGCGCGATGGACTGCAGGTGGCTCAGGCGGTGCAGGCGCTGCTGCCGGGTGGCGAGGTCTTGGTAGGCGGGGGTGTTCATGTCAACCAGGTCTCCGGAATCAGCCAGATCAAGGCAATGGTGTAGAGCAGAAAGCGCAGGAACTTGCCGAGTGCCATCCAGCCCACGCACGGCCAAAAGGGCAGCTTGAGCCAGCCGGCCACCGCGCACAGCGGGTCGCCGACGATGGGCAGCCAGCTCAGCACGCAGGCCTTGGGCCCGAAGCGCTTGAGCCAGGCGAGCGCCCGTGGGTTGGGCGGCTCGCGGTGCCGCACGGCCTCGACGGCGCGCTCGGCGCCATAGCCCATCCACCACGACACCATGCCGCCGAGCGTGTTGCCGACGGTGGCCACCGCGATGACCGCCCAGAACATGCCGGGGTCGGCCTTGACGACGAGGTAGACCGCCGGCTCGGAGCCCAGCGGCAGCAATGTGGCCGAAATGAACGTGATGATGAACACCGCCACCAGGCCGACCTGCGGCAGCGCGAGGGCGCCGAGCAGGCTGGTGACGAACTGCGAGAGCCAAGCTTCCATCCGTGCATTGTGCGGGGCGGCGCAAGGCCGCTCGGGCCGGGTGGCTACAATCCCGCCTCTTTTTTGAGCAGACATCCTCGTGCAGATCGGCCCCCACTCCCTCCCCAACCGGCTCTTCGTGGCGCCGATGGCAGGGGTGACGGACCGGCCCTTCCGCCAGCTCTGCCGGCGCCTCGGGGCGGGCTACGCCGTCAGTGAGATGGTCACCTCGCGCAAGGAGCTCTGGGGCAGCCTCAAGACCTCCCGCCGCGCCGACCACACGGGCGAGCCGGGCCCGATTGCGGTGCAGATCGCCGGGACGGATGCCGCCATGATGGCCGAGGCCGCGGCCTACAACATCGACCGCGGCGCGCAGATCATCGACATCAACATGGGCTGCCCGGCCAAGAAGGTGTGCAACAAATGGGCCGGCTCGGCGCTGATGCGCAACGAGGCGCTCGCGCTGGAGATCGTCGAGGCGGTCGTGGCGGTGGGCGCGCCGCGTGGGGTGCCCGTCACGCTGAAGATGCGCACCGGCTGGAGCGCCGAGGAGCGCAACGCGCTGCGCCTGGCGCGGCAGTTCGAGTCCGCCGGGATCGCGATGCTCACCATCCACGGCCGCACCCGCGAGCAGGGCTACAAGGGCCTGGCTGAGTACGACACGATCGCTGCCGTCAAGACAGCGCTGACCATCCCCGTGGTCGCCAACGGCGACATCGACTCGCCCGAAAAGGCCCGCGACGTGCTGGCCTACACCGGCGCCGATGCGCTGATGATCGGCCGTGCGGCCCAGGGCCGGCCGTGGATCTTCCGCGAGGTGGCGCACTTTCTGGCCACTGGCGAGCACCTGGCGGCGCCCACCATCGCCGAGGCACGCGAGGTGCTGACCGAGCACCTGCACGACCACTACGGCCTGTATGGCGAACTCAGCGGGGTGCGCAGCGCCCGCAAGCACATCGGCTGGGCCGTGCGCGGCCTACCCGGCGGCGAAGGTTTTCGCCAGCACATGAACACCCTCGAGCGCAGCGACCAGCAGGTCCAGGCGCTGCGCGACTGGCTCGACCACCTCGGCCAGACCCACGACCGGCTGCCGCCCGCAGCAGCCGCGGCCAACGACGATGAAGCCCAGGCCGAAGAAGCCTGCACGGCATGACAGAACGGACCGCCATGAGCGCCCAGAAGAACACACCGCCCAACCCCATCGACGCCTGCGTGCGCGACAACCTCGAAGCCTTCTTCCGTGATCTGGACGGCCAGGAGCCGCACTCCATGCACGAAATGCTGGTGAAGCTCGTGGAGCGTCCGCTGTTCGAGATCGTCATGCGCGAGGCCGGCGGCAACCAGAGCAAGGCCGCGCAATGGCTGGGCATCAACCGCAACACCCTGCGCCGCAAACTCAACGATCACAACCTCTAAGAAGCTGTGAACGAACTCCACACGGCCGCTCATCCCGCCGCAACGCCGCCACTCGGCGTTGCAAATGCTCGCCGTAGCACGCGCTACGGCTCCGCTTTGCGCCTTGATTGGCGCCGCCGCGACGGTCTGCTCGGCCGCGCGGAGTCCCTTCACAGCTTCTGACCTGCCATGACTCAACTCACTGCACTCCTTTCCGTCTCTGACAAGACCGGCATCCTCGAATTCGCCCGCGGCCTGCACGCGCTCGGCGCCCAGCTGCTGTCCACCGGCGGCACGGCCAAGCTGCTGGCCGACAACGGCCTGCCCGTGACCGAAGTGGCCGAGCACACCGGCTTCCCCGAAATGATGGACGGCCGGGTCAAGACCCTGCACCCCAAGATCCACGGCGGCTTGCTGGCCCGCAGCGACCTGCCCGAGCATGTCGCCGCCATGCAGCAGCACGGCATCACGCGCATCGACATCCTGGCCGTCAATCTTTACCCCTTTGAAGCCACGGTGGCCAAGCCGGGCTGCACGCTGGAAGACGCCATCGAGAACATCGACATCGGCGGCCCGGCGATGGTGCGCAGCGCCGCCAAGAACTGGAAGGACGTGACGGTGCTGACCGACGCCGCCCAGTACGCCGCGGTGCTCGACGAACTCAAGGCAAACGGCAAGACCAGCGACAAGACCCGCTTCGCCTGCTCGGTGGCCGCCTTCAACCGCATCGCCCATTACGACGCGGCCATCAGCAATTACCTGTCGGCGCTGAACGACGACGGCACGCTGGCCGAATACCCGGCGCAAATGAATTCCACCTTCGTGAAGGTGCAGGACCTGCGCTACGGCGAGAACTCGCACCAGACGGCCGCGCTCTACCGCGACCTGTTCCCGGCGCCGGGCTCGCTCGTGACCGGCAAGCAGCTGCAGGGCAAGGAGCTGAGCTACAACAACATCGCCGATGCCGATGCCGCCTGGGAGTGCGTGAAGAGCTTCGACACGCCGGCCTGCGTCATCGTCAAGCACGCCAACCCCTGCGGCGTGGCCGTGGGGGGCACGGCCGCCGAGGCCTACAGCAAGGCCTTCAAGACCGACCCCACCAGCGCCTTCGGCGGCATCATCGCCTTCAACCGCGAGGTGGACGGCGCGGCGGCCCAGCTGGTGGCCAAGCAGTTCGTCGAGGTGCTGATGGCGCCGTCCTTCAGCGCCGAGGCGCTGGAAGTCTTCAAGGGCAAGGTCAATGTGCGCCTGCTGCAGATCGCGTTGCCGCCGGGTGGTGCGCGGCCTTGGGACCAGGGCCGCAACGCTGGTGACAGCAAGCGTGTCGGTTCCGGCCTGCTGCTGCAGACGGCCGACAACCACTTCCTGAAGAAGGACGACCTCAAGGTCGTGACCACGCTGCAACCCTCGGCCCAGCAACTGGACGACCTGATGTTCGCGTGGACCGTGGCCCAGTACGTGAAGAGCAATGCCATCGTCTTCTGTGGCGGCGGCATGACGCTGGGCGTGGGTGCCGGCCAGATGAGCCGCCTGGACTCGGCCCGCATCGCCTCCATCAAGGCCCAGCATGCCGGCCTCACGCTGCAGGGCTCGGCCGTGGCCAGCGACGCCTTCTTCCCGTTCCGCGACGGGCTGGACGTGCTGGCCGACGCCGGCGCGACCTGCGTGATCCAGCCGGGTGGCTCGGTGCGTGACGATGAAGTCATCGCGGCCGCCAATGAGCGTGGCATTGCCATGGTCTTCACCGGCGTGCGCCATTTCCGACACTGATCCTTGGCCCCTCGTGGGGTAGGCCTCGCGGAACGCGGGCCAAGCCCGTCGGTCCCCCGAGGGGACGGCGATGCATCCGGCATCGAGCCGCATGCATCGCCAGGACGGGC
>JAIPCJ010000102.1 GCA_021738245.1 Methylotenera sp.
ATCGGGCAGCGGGAGTATGTGGACGGCGGCCTGGTATCGCCGGTGCCGGTGCGCTTTGCCAAGGAGATGGGCGCGCAGCTTGTCATCGCGGTGGACATCACCTCGCCGCCCGAAAAAGACCCGCCGGGTGACGCCTTCCGCATGCTGATGCAGACTTTCTCCATCATGGGCCGGAGCATCAATTTCTTCGAACTGCGTGATGCCGATGTCGTCATCCGCCCGCGGCTGGATGGGGTCGGCAGCGCCGACTTCACCGCCCGCCGCCGCGCGGTGCAGGCCGGGCGCGAGGCCGCGCAGGCCGTGCTGCCGCTGATCCGCCAGCGCATCGCCGAAAAGACCCGCTGACACCATGTCCACGCCTGACGCCGAAACGCCGCTGTTCCCGTTGCGCTCGGTGCTGTTCCCGGGCGATCCGCTGCCGCTGCGCATCTTCGAGCCGCGTTACCTGGACATGGTGCAGCGCTGCCACGCGCGGGGCGAGCCCTTCGGCGTGGTGGCCCTGACCGAAGGCGACGAGGTGAGGCGCCGCGATGGCGCGGGCTTTCAGCGAGAACACTTCCATGATGTCGGCACCCTGGCCCACATCGAGCGATTCGATGCGAGCCAGCCAGGGCTCATCCACATCCGCACGGTCGGGCGCCAGCGCTTCAGGCTGTTGAGCCGCCGCTGCCTGAGCCATGGCCTGTGGGTCGGCCAGATCGAGCGCCTGCCCGACGATGCCGAGGTGCCCGTGCCAGACGACCTGCGCCTGGCCGTGCGCCAGTTGCAGGACGTGCTGGCCAGCCTGGGCGGACGCGCCGCGCCGGAAGACCTGCCGGTGCAGCCGCCCTACCGCTGGGACGACGCCGGCTGGCTGGCCAACCGCTGGGCGGGTTTGCTGCCGATGACGCTGCAGGAGCGCCACCGGCTGATGGCGCTGGAGAACCCGCTGCTGCGGCTGGAACTGGTGGTGGACCGCCTCGACGCGCTCACCGCGCCCGGCCGTCCAGCCAGTTCGTGAGGGTGGCGAGCACCGCCGCCTTTTCGGGTTCGTTGAAGATCTCGTGCGCGCAGCCGGCCCAGGGCCGGGTGGCCACCACCTGAGCCGGGGCGGCCGCGGCGAACGCCTCGCTGCCGCGCGGGGCCACGCAGCGGTCGGCTTCGGCCCACATCAACAGCGTAGGCACGGCCCAGCGCGGCGCCTGCGCGATGACATGCGCGCCGGCATCGATGATGAAGCGGGTGAGCCGCGCGGTGATGCGGTCGTGCACCCGCGGGTCGGCCACATAGGCGGCCACCACGGCCGGGTCGCGGCAGATCCATGCCGGCTTGAGCCCGTTGCCCACGGCGAGGCCGGGCGTGAGCTTCTCGGCAAGGGCCAGGGCGAGCTTCTGGGCGCCGCTCAGGCCCGGGTCCAGGGCCGGCGACGAGAGCACAAGGCCGTCCAGCGGCCGGCGCCAGGCAGCCGGCTGCGCGGCCAGGGCTTCGGCAGCGAAGCGCCCGGCCACCGCGCCTCCCATGCTGTGCCCAAGCACCACGAAGGGCTGCCCGGGTCGGCGCACCGCGTCGATGGCGAGTGCGGTGTCGCGCAACAGGGCGTCAGGGGTCGGGACGTCGCCGCGCGGGCCTGCGCTGCTCCCGTGGCCGCGGTGGTCCCAGCCGTGCACGTCCCAGCCGTGGGCGTTGAGCGTGGCAGCCACGTGGGCGTAGCGGCCGATGTGTTCGCCCAGGCCGTGACAGATGAGCACCTGGCCCCGCGGCACGGTGGCCGCAGGCCAATGGTGGGTGTGCAGGGCAAGGCCGTCGTGGGTGGTGAGCGTCATGGTGGCGCGGAGTTTGCCGCAGACGCGGCCATGTCGCGGCGCGAGCCCAGCACGCGGGCGTACGCCCAGGTGAACTCGGCCCCGATCAGCAGAATCTGCGCCGAGAAGTACACCCACACCAGCAGCGCCACCACCGAGGCTGCCGCGCCGAAACCCGACACGACACCGCTGCGCTGCAGATAGACGCTGATGCCATAGCGCCCCAGCGCGAACAGACCTGCTGTGACGAGCGCCCCCAGCAGCACGTCTCGCCATGCCACCCGCACCCGAGGCATCCACTTGAAGATGAGGGCGAACACCGCCACGATGAGCGCCTGGCTGGCTACCGTGTTGACGACCGCAGCCACCCGCAGGCCGTCGCCGAACCAGGGCTGCCAGAGCGTCTGCGCCGCCGACATGACGGCATCCAGCAGCAGCGACACCAGCATCAAGAAGCTCAGGCCCAGGATCACGCCGAAGCTCAGCAGCCGCGCCCGCAGCCAGGCCAGCCACCCTTGCAGGGGCTGGGCCGGTGCGCGCCAGATGGTGTCCAGCGCATCCTGCAGTTCGGCAAACATCGTGGTTGCACCGATCAACATCAGGCCCAGGCCGAGCAGCGTGTTGAGCCAGCCGCCAGCCGGCCAGGACACCGATTTCAGCAACGATTCGATGGTGGCGGCCGCGTTGGGCCCGAGCAGCCCGGCGAGTTCATCGAACAACTCGCCCCGCACGGCCTCCCCGCCCCACACCAGGCCCGCCACAGACACCACGATCAACAGCAGCGGGGCCAGCGAGAACAGCGTGTAGTAGGCCAGGGCGGCGCCCATGCGCGGGCCGCGGTCGGCCAGGAAGCCTTCGAAGGTCAGCATCAGCACCCGCCCGAGCGGGCGCAGCAGGGGGCGCCAGTGCATGCGCTGCAGTGTGCGTCGGCCTGGGGCTGCGTGTTGTAGGACGAAGCCTTTCAGAGCACCGCGCGCAGGCGCTCGTAACCACTGCGGCTGACCGGGATGCGCTTGCCGTTCTTCATGCGCGCGAAGTAGGCCTCGCTGTCGGTCTTCTCCAGCCCCTGCAAGGCGGCGAGATGGATGATGAACGAGCGGTGCACGCGCACGAAGCGGGCCGGGTCGAGCTGGGCTTCCAGCTCCGAGATGCGCTGCGCCTTCAGGTGCTCGCGGCCGTGGGCGTGGAAGGCGACGTTGTCGGCCTGCGACTCGATGTAGGCGATGTCGTCAACCGCAAGCACCTGCAGGCTGCCCGGGGTGTCCGGGTCGCGCACCAGCACGCGGGCGATGTGCGGCGCGGCCGGGGCCACGAGCCGGTCCAGGCCCGGCGTCGGCTGCCCGATCAGGCGGCGTGCGCGTGCGAGGGCGGCGTCGAAACGATCCTGCGCGAAGGGCTTGAGCAGGTAGTCCACCGCATGCAGCTCGAAGGCGCGCAGCGCGTGGGCGTCGTGTGCGGTCGTGAAGATGACGCCGTCGCGCCGGCCCGTCAGCTCCAGCACCTCCAGGCCGGTGAGCTTGGGCATCTGGATGTCCAGCAACACCAGCTCAGGCTGGTGCTCGGTGATGGCTTTCGCCGCCTCCAGGCCGTTGCCGGCCTCGGCCACGACGCGGATGTCGGCGTGGGGGCGCAGGTACTCGGCCAGCAGGCGGCGGGCCAGGGGTTCGTCGTCGGCGATCAGGGCGCGCAGCGTCATGGCAGGGTCTCGCAAGGGACGGTGAGTTCGACCGCAAAGCCCGCAGACGTCGGCCCCCATTGCACATGGGCGCGGCCAGCGTATTGGGCGGCCAGGCGCTCGCGCAGGTTGGGCAGGCCCAGGCCCAGCCCGGCATCGGCCGCGGGGAGCCGTGGCGTGGCCGCGGGCGGCACCGGGTTGCGCACGGCCACATGCAGCCAGCCGTCGCGTACCAGGGCGTGGATCTGGAGCAGACCGCCTTCGTCGAGAAGCCTCAGGCCGTGCTTCAGCGCGTTCTCGACCAGTGGCTGCAGCGTGAGCGGCGGCAGCAGCGCGGGCAGGGCGTCGTCGCTGGCCTCGATGGCGATGGCGAGTTTGTCGCCCAAGCGCTGGCGCTCGATGGCGAGGTAGTGCTGCACCAGCGCGAGCTCGTCGTGCAGACCGATGCGCTCGTGGCCGGCGAGGTGCAGGGTCTGGCGGAAGAACTGCGCCAGGTCGATGGCCATGGCGCGCGCGCCTGCGGGGTCGAACTGGGTGAGGGCGCTGATGGAGTTCAGGCTGTTGAACAGGAAATGCGGGTCGATCTGCAGGCGCAGCAGCTGCAGCTCCATGTCGCGGGCCAGCAGCCGCGCCTGGCTTTCGCGCATGGCGGCGTCCTGGCTGGCCCGGAAGGCGATCAGCAGGTCATGCGCCAGCACCGCCAGGGTCAGCAGGCCGCACAGCGCAGTGGTCAACAGAGTGATGCCACCGGCGTTCAGGCCCACCCAGCCCCGGGCGTGACCGAACAAGGTGCCGGCGGCATCCCAGGCCAAAGCCAGGCCCAGCATGGTGGCTGCCAGCGTGCCCACCAGGGCTGCGCGGTGGGCGAGGGCGGTGGTCCAGGGGCCCGCGCCGAAAGGGCGGCTGCGGCAGGGGTAGTAGGTGGCCAGCAGCATGAAGGCAAACACCGCGCACAGCGGCATCGTCCAGGGCATGGCAGCACCCACCGGCGCGATGTGCAGCGCGTGCAGCAGCAGGGCCAGGGCCGGCCCCGCGAGCGCCCAGGCCAGCAGGTAGACCGCCAGCCCGCGCCAGTGCGTCAGCAGCGGATGCAAGGCGGGTCAGTGCTTGATTTCGACGCCGCCGAACATCACCTCGCCGCACAGCAGCAGGCGAGGGCCCGGCGTCATCGGCGGGACGGTCTTGTCGTCCACGCCGCCGAAGGTGCAGGCCACCTCCAGCACCACCTGCCAGTCGCGCGGCACGCGCAGGTCGATGCCGCTGAAGTGGGCCGAGATGTCCAGGCGCGCCTCGGGGCCGGCGAGCTTGGCCTGGGTCAGGTCCAGCTCCACGCCGCCGAAAGTGCTGGTGATGCGGCCGCCCTTGAAGCTGGTTGAGTCGTTGCGCTGGCTGACCGCGCTGAAGCTCGCCTGGATGTCCACCGATTCGCCATGCGCCAGCGTGACATCGCCCGGCGCCAGGTCTGCGCCTGGGCGCGGCACCAGCCCGCGGGTGACGATGGACAAGCCCACCAGGATGATCACCACCGGCCACCAATCGCGCCAGTTGACGTGCAGCAGGCCGAGGTGCTGCGCCGTGAGCAACCCGCCCACAAGCACCAGCAACGCGCCGAACACGCCGCTGCCGCGGTGCTGGGGCCAGATCAGCCGGGCCAGCCCCCACAGCACCAAGGCCAGCGGCCAGAACGTGCGCAGCAGGGCCGTGTCGAACAGCCGCAGGTTGTCGAGCAGGGCCAGCAGCCCGATGCCGATGACGGCGAGGCCGAAAAACACCCGCTGGCCGGCGTGGCGGATGCGCGGGGTGCGACAGTAGGCGGGATGACGGGTGTGGCGCATGGGCGGGGTCAGAGACAGCAAGGATGCAAGTAGACCCCGAAGCCGCGCGGCGGTTGCGCCCGCGACGGTGAATCGACGTTGCGGGGCGACGAACCGACGGCGAAGGCGCGCCTGATCAGGGGCAGCCTCGGTGCAGCGCTTGAACTTGGCGCGGCCTGCCTCGCGCTGGAGGCCTTCGAGGAGCTCCGGGCGTGCCGTGGCTTGCACGCGTTGATCCGTGCCGGATTTGTCGGATCGCGGCGTCGTGGTGCGGCGTGAAAGTCAATCCTCGCCGAACCGCGTGTCGTCTGATGACCTTGCGCATTAATATCGAACGAGGTGTTACTTCTGCGCGGCGCGGCAGTCCATGATCTGACGGGGGCAAGCGGGTTCGCAGGCGAATGGCGGCGGCGCCATCGCGGGCCAAACACCGCGTCGCTCTGGTGGAGAGCCTGAACGCCGCACGCGCTGGAGGGCTCGCGGCCGGGTGGTGCTCATGGTTGCGGCCACTGCCACGGCAATTGTTTCAGCCGCCCGTGCATGCGGGCGCCCAAGGTACGAATGGATCCTTCCATGATGAACCGTCGTAGTGGGATGCTCAGCACCGTCATCTGCTTGATGCTGCTGCTGGGGGCTGCAGCATCGAAGGCGGACAGCGAGGGAAGCCCGGCTTGGTATGTCGACCGTCGGGAGGCGTTGCTGCGAAACGCCCCGCAGGAGGTGAACCACGCCCGTCAGGCCTTCCAGGCGGCTCAGCGTGCGGGCAATGCCGAGGCGCTGCGGCTCTGGGGGGGCTGGTATTTGCGCATCTGCGCCCGCCGGACGCTGGAGCCCGGCTTGAACGAAGCCTATGACGCCCTGGACTCGGATCTCTCGGGAGGCGCCAGCGCCAGTGCAGAAAGCCGGCTGTCTGCCTTGCTCGGCACCGCGGCCTACGATCTGGTGTCGCAGCGCACGGCCAAGGGATTCGAACGGCTGCGAGCGGCGCGGGAACTCGCAAGCCGGACGCAGCAGCCCAACCTGCAGATCGAGGTGGTGCTGACCTCCGCCTTGGAAAACATCCTCAATGCGCAGGCGGCCGTGGCGTCGGCGGAACTGGTCGACGCCATGCAGCAGCCATCGATCAATGCGTTCCAGCTGATCGAAGCCCGCACGTTGCTGGCCAACGCCGCCCTGTATGCGACCGCCACGAGCGATGATTTGAGACGAGTCGCGGAGCGATATCGAGAAGCGAAGGTCGACCTGATCGGGCAGGGGCTCTTGTCTGCGGCGCTGGAGTACGGCTTGCTCGAGGCCAGTGCCACGGCGCGCTCTGGCAACGGCAAGGAGGGCTTGCGGTTGCTGCTCGTGCTGGAGGAAGACTTCGCCCGTCGCGGCTTGGACGCCAGTGCGCCTGTCACTTACCGCATCGCGCGCTCGGCCGACTTGTCGCTCGCCTTGGCGCTGGAGGAGCAGCAGGGGTCAACGCGCGGCCTCTGCAAGAAGGTGGTGGCGGGTCAGATCGCGCTGCCGGGAGACCCCAACTCGGGCGTCATTTTCGAGCGCCTTGCCGTGCTCTGTCGTGCGGCCGCCCGGGACCCCGACGTCGTGCAGGCCATCAAGGCCCTGGAGAACAGCGCCTCACTACCGGCCGAGGTGGCGTCCGCCGCTGGCGAGGAGAGCCTTTGGAATTCAATTTCAACGGCGTACTCGTTGATCGGGGCCTATCAGGACGCTTATCGGAGTGCCTTGCAATTTCGACGGGCGTCCTTGAAACGAATCGGCCTGGCGAACGACGCTGCGCGCGCGGAGATTGAAGCCAAGTACCAGGTGACGGTGCAGCGCAAGGAAAACGAGCTGCTGCGCACCAAGCAAGCCGCCGAGACACAACGCTGGTGGGCGGTCTTGGGGATCTTGGGCTGCGCGCTGCTGGCCCTGGCGGTCGCCAGCTTCGTCTTGCGCACGCAGATCCGCCAGCGCAGGCGGCTGTCTGAGCTGGCGGGCAACCTGGAGCGTGCCAATGACGACCTTTCCAATGCCAACAAGTAGCTCATCGAGCTCAATGCGTCGCGCACGCGCCTGGTCGCAGCCGCCTGTCACGACCTGCGTCAACCCGCCCACGCGCTGGGCATGATGGCCGAGGTTGCCGCCGAGCAGGTGGACGGGGCGGGGCGCGGGGCGATCGAAGCCATCCGGCGCTCTGCGGGCAGCCTGTCCGACTTGCTCGATGCGCTCTTCGACCATTCCCGCCTTGAATCGGAGCGGTACACGCCCGCGATCAGCGCAGTCTCGCTCGGCGAGCTCCTTCTGGATCTGCGCACCCAGTTCACGGTCACGGCCATGAGCAAGGGGCTGACATTGCGCATCGACGACACCACGGCCACCGTGCGCAGTGATCCGCAACTGCTGCGAAGGATGGTGATCAATCTCCTGTCCAACGCCATCAAGTACACGGCCGCGGGGTCCGTCACGATCACGACGGTGCGAAAGGGGCCGTCCTGGGTCGTGACGGTGAGCGATACGGGGCCCGGCATTCCGCTCGATCAGCAGGAAGCCGCTTTCTCTGAGTACGTCCGGTTGGAGTCTTCCAACGGCACGGACGGGCTGGGCATCGGGTTGGCGATCGTCAAACGCTCCGCCGTGTTGCTGGGGCATCGACTCGAACTGGTGTCGACGCCTGGCAAGGGCACGTCCTTTTCGCTGCACCTGGTAGCGATCGACGATGTGACCGTCGTGCCGGACCCTGTCCTGGCGCTGTCGGGCGAGGGTCGCATCGTCGGTCTCGTCGACGATGACCCGCAGATCCTCCAAGCCATGACAGAGCTTTTCAAGATGCGCGGCTACGTGCCTTACGGTGCAGACAGCCTGGAGGCATTGCAGGCCCGGCTGGCCGATGCAGGCGTGGCGCGGCCACACATCGTGCTGTCTGACCTGCATCTTGCCAAGGGAAGCAGCCTCGAACGGCTCACTCAACTGACGGGCGAAGGTGGTGTGTGGTGGCAGGTGCCCACGGTGGTGGTGACCGGCGACTTGAGCCCGGAGGTGGTCGACCGTTGTGAAGCACTCGGGATCACGATCGCCTACAAGCCCTTGAAGGCGCCCAAACTGTTCCAGCTCATCGAAACCTGCTTGGCGAAACAGGCCAATCCGGCAATGGGTTGACCGGCAGGTCACGTCGCACCTCGGTGGACGCCAACGCGCCGTCAGTGCCAGGCAACGATCCGGCCGCGTGAAACCCGGCGCATTCGCCTCACCAAGGCCCGGCCTTGTGCCCGCAGCAGCGCTGCGCCGCGTGGGCAGGCCGATGGCCCGGCTTCAGATCGTCTTGGAAAGGTTCAGGAAGATGCGGCGGCCCAGATAGTCGTAACCGCTGTACAGCGGTGCATTGCCGACGCGATTGACGAAGCCCGAAGAAATTTCCGGCGGCTTCTGGTCACGCAGATTGCGAACGCCGAGCGTGGCCTTCCAATCGCGCTGAGGGCTGCTGTAGGTCAGCGACACGGTGTGCAGGAAATAGCTCGGGGTGCTGAGCTTGAAACGGCTGGTCGCCGGGTCTTCGCGGTAGTAGGCGTAGCTCGACGTCTTGCCGATCCATTCCAGCCCGTAATAGGCCTTCCACGACGCCTGCGCATAGCTTGCGTCCAACTGGCCTGACCACTTGGGCATGCCGATGTTGCCGTTCTTGTCCTCCAGCGCGTCCTCGGCAAAGAGTTTCGAGGCTTGCGAGCGGTACTCGGTCAGCGTCAGGCCGAGCTGCAGTTGGCCGGCGCCCAGATTGGCTTCAAGGCGCCCGGTGTAGTCGAAACCGCGTGCCGTGCTGGTGGCGACGTTGATGTAGTTGTCGTTGACCGTCAGCGCGTTGGACACCGGGTTGCGTGGGCTGACCAGGCGGCAAAAACCGCCTCCCTGGCGGAACTGAGGATCGTCGTAGCACCGCTGCAGGATGCTGAGGGGGCCGACACGGGACACGCCGTTGTCGACGACCAGGTCGAAGCGATCCATCGACAAGGACAAGCTGCCCCACCCCGCCGGCAAGGGCGGCCGCAACACGATGCCCCAGGAAGCGTTCGTGGAGGTTTCGGCCTTGAGGCCGGCGGCCCGCCCGCCCGCGTTCACGGTGGAGATGCCGTCCGTGGCCTGGAAGCCGGGTCGAAGGCCTTCCGAGGCGCAGTTGACGGCGCGCGGTGTGCCGGCCTTGCTCGGGTCGTCCCACCGGTTGCAGGGGTCGTTCGGGCTGGTCAGGAATCCGGTCGTGGCGCCCAGGAACTGCTCGAACAACGCGGGCGCGCGGTAGGAGGTGCCGTGCGTACCGCGCAGTGAGATCCCGGTCGCCGGCACCCAGATGAGGCTGACCTTGTAGGTGGTGTTCTGGCCGTATGACCTGTAGTTGGCGTAGCGCGTCGACGCGTTGGCCGTGAGTTCCTGTGCCAGCGGCAGCCCCTTGAGCAAGGGCACGTCGAATTCGGCGAAGACGTCGGTGGCTTGGTCGCTGCCACGCGTCGGCATCGCCGACGGGAACACGAGGTTGTCGTTCTGTGCCTCCACCGAAGGCGTGTCGTCGATCCGGTTCTTGCGGAACTCCGCACCGAACGCCATTTTTAAGTCCCCGTGAGGCAGGCGGAACAGTGGCCCCGTGAACGACGCCGTGACGATGTCCTCCTGGTATTTGGTCAGGCCGAATATCGTCTGCCAGACGTAGTCCAGCCAGGCCTGGGGCACCTGCCCTGCCACGACGGCCGACGTCAGACTTGGGGCTGGAACGCAGCCGATGGCCGAGGTGTTGACGCAGGCAAAGCCACTGCCGGTAGCCTTGACGTTGAGGCTGTTGGATGTCCGGTCAGTGAGGAACTCTCGCTGCTCATACGCGCCCCGGCTCGTGGCGTGCGTCCAGGAGAGGTCGTAGTCCCAGGACCTGGCAGTGGTGAGAGCGCCGCCCACACCGACGGTGGTGCGCACGAAGTCGACGGTCTGGCGACTGACTTCGTTGCCCAGCCCGATGAACGCGCGAACGCCGACGGATTGGCCGCTGCTGGTGTTCACCGGTCCGGAGAAGGTGCTGCCCGCCAGCACGGCGGGGATGAGGGGGCTGCCCTTGAGGTAGTCCACCAGCTGTTGACGGTAGCCCACCTGAGATGACTCGCGGCGGTTCAACAGCAGCTCGTAATACAGCTCGGCGCCCCTCGCACTTCCCAGATCCCATTCGCCTTGCGCGAACACGTTGTGATTGCGCACCGGCGAAATCAGCGTGCGGTTCAGCATGCGCGGCTCGAAGGTGTCGCGGATGCTGTTGGTCGTGGTGCCACCGCCCACGCCCTCGAACCCGACCAAGCCGGTCGAAATGGCCGAGTTGGGCCGCCAGCGGTTGAAGCGAGTCCCGGTGGCGCCTGCGGCTGGCACGCCGGTCAGCAGGCTGGTGCCGATCGTGTTGATCGTCACGCCGTTGGCGCCCGTCCCCGTGATCGGATAGCACTTGGACTTGCCGGTCAGGGGGTCGAGCGTGTCGGCGCTGCCCCAGTCGCCCACCACGCCGTTCACGCTCGTGCGGCGGTAGTCGGTGTTGCATGCGGTCCAGTCGCGCTGGGCCAGCGTCAGGCTGGTGATGGCGTTGTAGTTGTAGGCGGCCAGGAAGCGGCTGCGGTCGCTGCTGACCCCTGCCGCCAGTGAAAAGTTGTGCGCATTGCCGCCGCCGTCCACCGGGCGACTGGTGCTGACGTCCGCCCGGATGCCGGTGAATTTCTGCTTGGTGATGACGTTGACGACGCCGGCCACGGCGTCGGAACCATAGATGGGCGAGGGGCCATCCTTGAGCACTTCGATCCGGTCGACGATGGAAGTCGGCAGCACGTTCAGGTCGACGGCGCCGACGGAGCCGCGCGTGCCTGACGGCGACAGGCGGCGGCCGTTGAGCAGCACGAGGGAGCGGGTCGGTGCAAAGCCGCGCAACCCCAGGGTGTTCGCCCCGGGGCCACCTTCGGTCGCGACGCCGCCGAAAGCGTTGTTGACTTGGCCCTGGCCCCCCGTGACTGCCGTACCTTGCAAGAGCTGGGTGGTCGAGCTGTAGCCCGCCAGCGCGGCGTCTTCGGTCGTCAAGACCTGCAAGGGAGCGGCGCTGCTGAAGTTGTCGCGCTTGATGCGTGAGCCGGAGGTCAGGACCACGGCGGCCAGTTTCTGGCGCGGCGTGGTACTCGGCTCCGGCGCTGCGGTGGCAGGGGCTGGCTCCGGGTCGGGCGACGAAGCGGGCTGGGCCTTGGCCTGCAGCGCCACCACGCCGACCAGCAAAAGCGTCCAGCGCGGTGGACGGGCAGATCGGCGAAACGCGTCATCACTCACCATCGGAACCTCCGGAGAAGGCTGTCGCGACTGGCGTCTGGGAAAGACCCCGGACCTTGTGTTGTCTATTCTGAAGTCAAAAGGTGCCGTGATCTCGTTGTGGTGTCGCCGCGAGGTGCGGCGGGCACTCACACGCGTCAGCCCACAAGTCGCGTCGAGTACGCCGTCGATGATGCGCGCGAAAGTTCAGCACGCGCTGACATCCCTAGTTCGGGGGAGTTGCAGGAGCTGCTGCTCGGTGCGTCGGCAGCCCGCAGCCAAGCGTCGGAGGTGCCTGTGCTGGCTGATGCGCTGGGGTGGGAGACCGGGAGGCGCAGGCACGGGTGGCTCCTCATGCCGGACGCGCCGCATGGGCGCGCGCAATGAAAAACGCCACCCCCAGTCACTGGAGGTGGCGTGCGGCGAGGCGATGCGGGCGCTGTGCGCCAGAAACTTCGGGTCGCCCGCGAGGCGTGAGCGCGTTGCGATCGAGACGTTCCGCCAGGCTCTGCAAGCCGACGGCGCCACCGCCTCGATCAGGCGGCGCGATCAGGCCGCGCGCTTGCTGGCGCGGGTGGCCGTCTGGGTGGCCTTCACGGCTTGCGAGGTGGCGGCCTGGAAGTTGGCTTCGGCAACCTCGACGGCCTGCTTGGTGGCCTTGTGGACCGACTCGAAAGCGTTGTTGGCGGCGGCGACGGCCGACTTCACCAGGGCAACGGCGTTCTCGGTGCCGGCCGGGGCATTCTTGGCGGCCGTGTCGACCATGGCGGTGAACTTCTTCTGCGCGTCGGCGAACTGGGCTTCAGCAGCCTTGGCGACTTCGGAGCCGGTGGAAGAGGCGATGTCGTACAGGTGGCGGCTGTAGGAGGCGGCCTTCTCGGCGGTCGGCTGCAGCAGCGAGGCCTGCAGGGACAGAAGCTCCTGCGCGTCCTTCACGGACAGGGCGGCGGAGGTGGTGTCGGCGGCTTCGGTCAGCGCGGTCTTGGCGACCTGCAGGTTCAGCTCGACGAGCTTCTCGACGCCTTCGAAAGCCTTGTTGGTCAGGCCGAAGAGGGTTTCGACGTTGGCCTTGTGGGCGGCCAGGACTTGTTCAGCGGTCAGCATGGTGGACTCCGTTTCAGTGAGGTTGAACCGTTTGCCGTGCTTTGCTGCACTGCAACATGAACCGAATGATAGGGGCGCGCGGCGGGATTGCAAGTACCTTTTGTGCACTGCAGCAATCTAGGGGTGTCCGGTTGTCACTATCGTGGCGGCCCATGCTGGCCTTTCACTACGACGCCCACCCGCTGGAGTTGCCGCCGGGGCACCGCTTCCCCCAGTCCAAGTACCGCATGCTGCGGGCCCATTTCGAGCGGCAACCCGGTCTGTTGCGCATGCAGCCCGGGCCCGTCGCGACGGAGGGTGAGCTCGCCCTGGTGCACACGCCCGACTACGTGGACGCGGTGTTGATGGGCCGCCTCAGCGCGGCCGAGCAGCGGGAGATCGGCTTTCCCTGGACGCCTTCGGTCGCAGAGCGCTCACGCCGCTCGGTGGGCGCCACGATCGCCGCGGCCCGCGCCGCGCTGGCCGAGGGCGTGGCGGCCAACATGGCTGGCGGCACCCACCACGCCTATGCCGACAAGGGCTCGGGTTATTGCGTCTTCAATGATGTGGCCGTGGCGGCCCGGCTCATGCAAGCGGAATGGGCGCGCCAGCACGGGCAGCTGTTGCGGGTGCTCGTCATCGACCTGGATGTTCACCAGGGCAACGGCACCGCGTCGATCTTCCGGGACGACGACACCGTCTTCACCTTCTCCATGCACGGCCAGCGCAACTTCCCGTTTCGCAAGGAGGCCAGTGATCTGGACGTGGGCCTTCCCGATGGCTGCGGGGATGTGGAGTACCTGGCCGCGCTGGACGAAGCGCTGGAAGAGGTGTGGCGCCGCTGCCGACCCGGGTTGGCTTTCTATCTTGCCGGTGCTGACGCGCACGAGGCCGATCGCCTGGGTCGCCTGAAGCTGACCTACGAGGGCCTGGCCGAGCGTGACGGCCGCGTGCTGGACGCCCTGCGGGCGCGCCGCATCCCGGTGGCGTTGAGCATGGCCGGCGGCTACGGGCACGACCTCGCCACCACGGTGGCCGTGCAGGTCACGACCTTGAATGTCGCCGCCGCGTCCTGGGCGGTGTGGCAGCGCATGAAAGAATCGGCGGCATGACCTCGCGCCCCCAGCCTGACAGCCGTGATGCCTATGCCCGCTTCGTGCCGCTGACCACCCGCTGGATGGACAACGACGCCTACGGCCACCTGAACAACGTCGTCTACTACAGCCTGTTCGACACCGCGGTGAACAGCCTGCTGATCGAGGCCGGCGCGCTGGACATCCATGCCGGCGCGGTCATCGGCCTCGTCGTCGAGACCCACTGCAACTTCTTCGAATCGCTGGCGTTTCCGCAGCGCATCGAGGCCGGTGTGCGCGTGGCTCAGCAGGGCCGCTCCTCGGTGCGCTACGAGATCGGGCTGTTCGCCGAGGGGGCAGCCTCGTGCGCAGCGCGCGGTCATTTCGTGCATGTCTATGTCGATCGTGACAGCCGCCGCCCCGTCGCCGCGCTGCCCGATGCCTACCTATCCGCTCTCGAGACCCTGAAGGCCCCGACCCCATGAACCGTTTCGACACCCCCACGCCCGAGCAGACCGCCGCGGTCGACGCCGCCATCAAGACCCGCCATTCGCTGCGCGCCTTCCTGCCCACCCCCGTGCCCCGCGAGACGGTGGAAGAGATTCTGGAGGTGGCGCGTTGGGCGCCTTCGGGCACCAACACCCAACCCTGGCAGGTGCATGTGCTGACCGGCGAGGCCTTGAAGCGCGTCACCGGCCGCATTCATGCGGCCTATCTCGATCCCGAGCAGAACGCCGCGAACAAGGAGGAGTACGCCTACTACCCGAACGAATGGCGCAGCCCCTACATCGACCGCCGCCGCAAGGTGGGCTGGGACCTGTACGGGCTGCTGGGCATCGCCAAGACCGACAAGGCGCGCATGCAATACCAGCACGGCCGCAACTTCATCTTCTTTGATGCGCCCGTGGGCCTGTTCTTCACCATCGACCGCGTCATGCAGCAGGGCTCGTGGCTGGACTACGGCATGTTCCTGCAGAACGTGATGATCGCCGCCCGCGCACGCGGCCTGCACACCTGCCCGCAGGCGGCCTTCACGCAGTTCCACCGCGTGATCGCCGAGGCGCTGCAGCTGGGCGAGGAGCAGATGCTGGTGTGTGGCATGTCGCTCGGGTTTGCGGACCCGGCTGCGGTCGAGAACAGCCTGGTGACCGAGCGCGCGCCGGTGGCCGAGTTCACCCGGTTCATCGACGCATGAGCGCGCTCACCGACAGGCCCGCCGTGCTGGTGGCCCGCCGCGCACCGGACGAGGTGCTGCAGCGGCTGCAGGCTTCCTTCGACGTGGACTATCACGATGGCGAGCTGCCCTTGCCGCCGGCTGAACTGCAGGCGCGGCTTCAGGGCAAGTCCGGCGGCTACATCACCGGCACCGAGCGCATCACGGCCGAACTGCTGGACGCCTGCCCGGCGCTGCGCGTGGTCTGCACCATGAGCGTCGGCTACAACCACATCGACCTGGCAGCCTGCACCGCACGGCGTGTGCTCGTGACGAACACGCCCGACGTGCTGACCGAATCGACTGCCGACTTCGGCTTTGCGCTGCTGATGGCCACCGCACGCCGCATGAGCGAAGGCGAGCGGCTGCTGCGCGATGGCGGCTGGAAGAGCTGGGCCTGGGATTTCCTCGCCGGCTCCGAGGTGCACGGCACGACGCTCGGCATCCTCGGCATGGGCCGCATCGGCCAGGCCATCGCACGCCGCGGCCACTTCGGCTTTGGCATGCCGGTCGCCTATCACAACCGCTCGCGCCTGCCCGAGCACACCGAGGCCGAGCTCGGCGCACGTTATGTGTCCAAGGAGGCGCTGCTGCGCGAAGCGGACCACCTGGTGCTGGTGCTGCCCTATTCGGCCGAGGCGCATCACTGCATCGCCGCGCCCGAGCTGGCCCTGATGAAGCCCACGGCCACCCTCGTCAATGTGGCGCGTGGCGGCATCGTCGATGAAGACGCGCTGGCCGCGGCACTGCGCGAGCGGCGCATCGCCGCCGCCGGCCTGGATGTGTTTGAGGGCGAGCCGCGTGTGAACCCCGCCCTGCTGACCTTGCCCAACGTCGTGCTCACGCCCCATATCGCGAGTGCCACCCTGCCCACGCGCCGCGCCATGGCAGGCCTGGCTGCTGACAACCTGATCGCCGCGCTGACTGGCGGCAAGCCGCCCACACCGCTGAACCCTGAAGTGCTCTCCGCATGAACCGCCGTCTGATCTGCCTGCTCTGTCTCGTTCCCGCCCTGGCCCTGGCCCAGAAACCCAAGGCGCCGCCGGCGCCGTCGCCCGAGCCGGTTGCTGAGGACAAGACGCCGCGCGATGCCCGCAAGTTCGCGGCGCTGTCGCTGCTGGGGGACAGCGTGCAACTCATCAGCTTGAGCCCCGCGCGCGGAGACACGGTCCAGTCGGGTGAATGGACCGCATCGCCCAGCGGCGGGCTGGACAACGCCGTGCTGCAGGCCCTGAACCAGGCGGTGACGGCAGCAGGCCCCGGCCGCGAGATCAAGCTCTACACCTCCACCACGCGCAGCCTGTTCGGCGACCCGGCCAACCTCTTCGTCAATGGTCGCCTGACCCTGCCCGGCAAGCTGGGCGATGCGGTGCGCCAGAGCGGCGCGGCGCATCTGCTCCTCGTCACGCGCAGCCGCCAGGAGCCGGCGCTGGCTTCGGCATTGCCGTCGCGCATCCTGACCACGCTGGAGGGGCCGGGCTTCGTGCTCGACCAGCGCCCCAGCGGCCAGATCGGCTTCGACGGGCAGGGCGGCTTGCCGGTGTTCGCGCCTTTCGTGTCCATCCGCGTGGCCCTGGTGGACCTGAGCGACCTGAAGCTGCGCCGCGAGCAGTCGATTGCCGTGGCCAGCCGCCTGCCGGTGGCGCCCGCCAACGCGGCCAACCCCTGGGCCGCCACCACGCCGGAACAGCGCCTGCAAGCGCTGGAGAGCCTGATCGAAACCGAGCTGCCCAAGGCTGTGGCCGGGCTGGTGGCGCCATGACCGGTTTCGAGCTGGTGGTGCTGGGGCTGCTGGCCCTGATCTTCTTGCTGCTGGTGCTGATCTGGGCGCGGCACAAGCCGGCGGCGGGCGTGCCGCCCGAGCTGCTGCAGAGCAATGAGCGCCTGGAGCGCGAGTTGCGCGACGAACTCGGTCGCAGCGCCAGCGGCACGCGGCAGGAGCTGATGCAGGGCCTGGCGCAGTTCCAGCAGGTGTTGACCCAGGGCCTACAGGGCAGCAACCAGTCCCTCGCCGCCCAGGCCCTGGCGGCACGCGAGGCGCAGGATGCTGCCGCGCTGCGCGGTGCCCAGGCCCAGGCCGAGTCCATGCAGCGCCTCTCTGACGCGGTGCGCGAGCAACTGCAGGGCCTGTCCAAGCGCAATGACGAGCGCCTCGCCGAGCTGCGCCAGACCGTGGAGCAGCGCCTCACTGCCATCCAGCAGGACAACGAGAAGAAGCTCGAGCAGATGCGCGCCACGGTCGACGAGAAGCTGCATGCCACGCTGGAGCAGCGCCTGGGCGAGAGCTTCAAACAGGTGGCGGAGCGGCTGGAGCAGGTGCACAAGGGTCTGGGCGAGATGCAGAACCTGGCCCGCGACGTCGGCTCGCTCAACCGGGTGCTCACCAACGTGAAGACGCGCGGCGTGTTCGGCGAAGTGCAGCTGGCCGGCCTGCTCGAGCAGGTGTTCACGCCGGAGCAGTACGCCGCCAACGTGGCCACGCTGCCGGGCTGCGCCGAGCGGGTGGAGTTCGCGATCAAGCTGCCGGGGCAACGGGACGACGGCCAGCCGCTGTG
>JAIPCJ010000103.1 GCA_021738245.1 Methylotenera sp.
CGTGGACGGCATGGCGGCGCGTGGCTTCGGCCGCATCGTCAACATCACCTCGGGTGCGGTCAAGGCGCCTATCGATGTGCTAGGCCTGTCCAACGGTGCGCGCTCGGGGCTGACCGGTTTTGTCGCGGGCCTGGCGCGCCAGCCGCGGCTGGCCGGCGCCAACGTGACCCTCAACAACCTGCTGCCCGGCGCCTTCGACACCGACCGGCTGAAGAAGACCATGGCCGCCGGCGCCGCCAAGACGGGCCAGTCCGTGGATGACGTGGCGGCCCGGCGCCGTGCCGCCATCCCCGCGCAGCGCTTCGGCACGGCGGCGGAGTTCGGGGCCGTCTGCGCCATGCTGTGCAGCGCCCAGGCCGGCTACCTGACCGGCCAGAACATCCTGCTCGACGGCGGCAGCTACCCGGGGACCTTCTGATGACCTGGCTCAAGCGCGCACTGGCCGGCCTGCTGCTGCTGATCCTGCTGCTCGCCCTCGCGCTGTGGCTGCTGCTGCGCGCCAGCCTGGCGCCGCTGGACGGCGAGCGCACCCTGGCCGCGCTCACGGCCCCGGCCGAGGTGCAGCGCGACGCGCGCGGCTATGTCACGGTCAACGCCGCGAGCCGGCTCGATGTGGCGCGTGCGCTGGGCTATGTGCATGCGCAGGAGCGCTTCTTCCAGATGGACCTCATGCGCCGCAATGCCGCGGGGGAACTGTCGGCGCTGGTCGGCCCGAAGGCGCTGCCGCTGGACAAGGCGCGGCGCACGCATCGCTTCCGCCACCGCGCGGAGCAGGGCATCGCGGGCCTGCCGTCTGATGAGCGCGCCTTGCTCGACGCCTATGTGAACGGCGTGAATGCCGGCCTTGCCGCGCTGTCGGCGCGGCCGCCGGAATACCTGCTGCTGCGCCAGCAGCCCAAGCCCTGGGTGGCCGCCGACACCGTGCTGGTGGCCTACGGCATGTACCTGGACCTGCAAGGCGCCCAGGGGCGGGACGACATCGCGATGGGCTTGCTGCACGAGGCCGTGCCTGCCGACTGGTACGCCTTCCTCACCCAGCACAGCGCCGACTGGCAGGCCGCCATGGACGACAGCCGCATGGCCGCCGTGCCCGTGCCGGCCGGCCCCATGCCGGATGCCCTGCGCACCGTGCACACCGCGTGCAGCGACTGCCAGCTGCGTGACGCCCGCGACATCGGCAGCAACAACTTTGCCGTCGCGGCGGCGCATGGTCGCGACAACCGTGCCCTCCTGGCCGACGACATGCACCTGGGCCTGCGCGCGCCCGGCACCTGGTTCAAGGCGCGCATGCGCTGGAAGGACGCCGCCGGCAGCCACGACGTGGCGGGCGTGACGCTGCCGGGCGCACCGCTACTGGTGGTCGGCAGCAATGGCCATGTGGCCTGGGGCTTCACCAACACCACGTCGGACTGGGCCGACGTGGTGCGGCTGAAGCTCAATGCGGCCGGCACGCACTACCGCGCCGGCAGCGTGGAGAAGCCGCTGCAGCGCGCGGTCGAGCGCATCGAGGTGGCCGGCGAGGCGCCCGTGGACCATGTCGTGCTCGAAAGCGAGTGGGGGCCGGTGCTGCCGCAAAAGGCACCCGCGGGCGAGGCCTATGTGCTGCGCTGGGTGGCGCATGACCCCGAGGGCATGAACCTGCACCTCATGCACATGGAAACCGCAGCCACCGTGGACGACGCGGTTCAACTGGCGGCCGGCGCGGGCATGCCCGCGCAAAACCTGCTGGTGGCCGACGACACCGGGCGCATCGCCTGGACAGTCATCGGCGCGATGCCACGGCGTGTGGGCACCGACGACATGGATCTGCCGCAGGACTGGAGCGACGGCCGTTCGCGCTGGCAGGGCTATCTGCCCGCGGCGGAGCAGCCCCGCATCGTCGACCCGGCCGATGGTCGGCTCTGGACGGCCAACTCGCGCATGGTGGGCGGCGCGGCCATGAAGTTCATGGGCAACGGCGGCTGGGACGTGGGTGCGCGTGGTCAGCAGATCCGCGATGCGCTGCGGGCGCAGGAACGCCTGGACGAAGCCGGCCTGCACGCCATCCAGCTCGATCACCGGGCGCTCTTTCACCAGCGTTGGCGCGAGCTGCTGCTGACCCGCGTGCTGACGCCCGAGTTCGTGGCGGCCAACGGCCTGGCCGACTACCGCGCCGAGATCGAGAAGAGCTCGGAAGCCGCGCGGCCCGACGCGGTGGGCTATCTGCTGCTGCGCAGCTTCCGGCTGCAGGCGCTGAAGTCCCTCTTCGCACCCCTGGCCGGCATGCTCGAAGCGCAGGGCCTGAAGCTAAGCGACCTCAAGATGGTGCCCGAGAACCCCGGCTGGGCCTTGATCCAGGCGGCGCGCCCCGACACGCTGCCGGCTGCATTCCAGACCTGGCCCGAGCTGCTGCAGCGCGCCGTGCTGGACAGCCGCCAGGAGCTGCTCGGCAAGTACGGCAGCCTGACCGCCGCGACCTGGGGCGCTGACAACCCCACCAGCATGCGCCACCCGCTGAGCCTGGCGGTGCCAGCCTTGTCCGGCTGGCTGGACCAGGCCTCGCACGGCATGGCGGGCGACAGCCACATGCCACGGGTGCACAACCATGGCCACGGCCAGAGCGAACGCATGGTCGTCTCGCCGGGGCAAGAGGAGCGCGGCATCCTCGTCATCCCGGGGGGCCAGAGCGGGCATCCGCTGTCGCCGTTCTACCGCGGCGATCACGCGGCCTGGCTGGCCGGCGAACCCTTGCCCTTCCTGCCCGCGCAGACGGTGCATCGGCTCGCCCTGCGCCCCTGATCCCGGCGACACCGGACCGGTGGGCTGTGGATGCGCCAAGACGCATGGCCTGGGCACAATGCCGGGCTTGCTGCGAATCAACTGGAGGACTGCAGAGATGAACAAGACCCTGTGCGCACTGGTGGTGGCCGGCCTGGCCGCTTCGATGGGGGCCCGCGCCGAGGAGGCGGGCTCCACCGTCGAGAAGTGCAACAAGAAGATGGGGGTGCTGGCCGTGGCCGAGCCGCAGAACGGCTGGAACTACCTGTCTCAATACGGCCTGGGGTCGCCGGCCTCGCTGCTGCGCATGATGGTGCAGCAGTCGGGCTGCTTTGATGTGGTCGAGCGTGGCCAGGCCATGCAGAACATCCAGCAGGAGCGCTCGCTCGCGGCGGCGGGCGAGATGCGCCAGGAATCCAACATCGGCAAGGGCCAGATGCAGGCGGCCGACTTCGTCATGACGCCCAATGTGCAGATCGGCGCCAACACCAGCGGCGGCATCGGCGGCTTCCTGGGCGGCAAGCTGGGCATCATCGGCGCCATCGCCGGCGGCCTGAAGTTCAAGGACGCTTCCACCAGCCTGCTGCTGGCCGACGTGCGCTCCAGCATCCAGGTGGCTGCGGCCGAAGGCAAGGCCAGCAAGATGGACTTCTCCATCGGCGGCTGGGGCTTCGGCGGTGGCGCGGTCGGGGGCCTGGGCGGCTACACCAGCACCGCCGAGGGCAAGCTGATCGCGGCGAGCTTCCTCGACAACTACAACAAGATCGTGCTGGCCATCCGCGACCAGGAAAGCCTGATCCGCACCGGCAGCGCCTCGGGCGATGCGAATGCCGCCGGCTCCACCCAGGCCGCGGCGCCCATCCCGGCCGGCCAGATGCTCGCCGCCAAGATCTCCAACGTGAAGGCCTACGCCAGCCCGTCGCGCGACAGCAAGGTCGTGGCCACGCTGAACCGCAGCGACGAGCTGGTGGCCACCGGCGAGGTGAAGGACGGCTTCGTCAAGGTCGACGCCGCCAACTTCAGTGGCTGGGTGCAGCGCACCCTGGTCATGCCGATCGGTCGTTGAGTGGGATGAAGGTCGCGCTCGTCACCGGCGCCGGGTCCGGCATTGGCCGGGCTGTGGCGCGCGCGCTCGCGCGCGAGGGCTGGACGCTGGCCCTGCTGGGCCGGCGCGAGGCGCCGCTGCAGGAGACCCTGCCCGAGGCTCTGCACCTGCCCGCCGACGTGACCGACGAAGCCCAGGTCGATGCCGCCTTCCAGACGCTCAGGCAGCGCTTCGGGCGGCTCGACCTGCTGTTCAACAACGCTGGCATCAGCGCCCTCGGCGTGCCCATCGACGAGCTGTCGGTGGCGCAGTGGCGGGCCGTGGTCGACACCAATCTCACCGGCAGCTTCCTGTGCGCCCGTGCGGCTTTCGCGCTGATGAAGGCGCAGTTGCCGCGGGGTGGTCGCATCATCAACAACGGCTCCATCTCGGCCCATGCGCCGCGGCCGTTCTCAGCGCCGTACACGTCCACCAAGCACGCGATCACCGGGCTCACCAAGTCGCTGAGCCTGGACGGTCGGGCGTTCGACATCGCCTGCGGCCAGATCGACATCGGCAATGCCGCGACCGACATGACCGAGAAGATGGCCCGCGGCATGCCCCAGGCCAACGGCCAGTTGGCGGTGGAGCCGCGCATGGACGTGGAGGACGTGGCCCGTGCGGTGGTCTACATGGCCAGCCTGCCGCTGTCGGCCAATGTGCAGACCATGACCGTCATGGCCACCAGCATGCCTTTCGTCGGCCGCGGCTGAAGCCCGCCACAATGGCAGCATGAAGTTGTTCCGCTCGCTGATCCGCCTGCTGGCGGTCATCGCCGGGGCCATCGTCGGCCTCGGTCTGTTCCTGATCGCCGTGCTGGCGTTTGTCCTCTTCCTGGTGGTGCGCCTGCTGACCGGGCGCAAGCCCAACCTGCAGTTCCGCGTCAACAAGAACCCCTGGGCTGGCCGGCGTGAACCGTCTGGCGAGGTGGTCGACGTGGAGGCGCGTGAAGTGCCTGAGGCGGGCACGCCGGCACCGCTGCCGCTGCGTGCGCCGGAGCAGCGCTGAGCTAGTTCAGCTCCACCGGCCCATACCAGGTGCGGGCCGAGCCGCGGTTGTTGTCGCTGTCGGTCATGACGGCCATCGACTGCAGGGGCCCGGGTTCCTCGCCGAAAGCCAGCCGGAAGTCGGCGGCCAGATCGCGGCGGTGATCGCGCCAGCGGCGCAGTTCGGCCGGGCCGGAGTCGACCACGATCTTGCGGATGCGGTCGCTGCGCGGGTTGATGACCACGGTGCCCACGGGCAGCTTGCTGTCCCACACGTACATCAGCGTGGCATAGGGCGGGGCCTCGCCGGTCAGGGCCTGGGCCAGTTCGAACTTCATGCGGGTGCGCATCGGCAGGCTGTCGATGTCGCCCCCGAAGCCGAAGATCACCCGAGCGACCGCGTCCTCATGCTCGACTTCCGACACGTTGGCGCCCGGGATCAGGTGCTGCACCCACCACGAAAAGCGCACCTCGCGCACCGACGTCAGCGCCGGGTCCAGCCGCTTGCGCCAGATGCTGGCGGAGCGCTCAGCGGCGGCCTCCAGCGCCGGGCGGCCATCTTTCTCGGTCCAGCTGTAGCGGGTGAGCGCCTTGCCCGGCAGCGCCAGGGGCTGCCAGCCATCGGCCGTGGGCGGTGGGGGGGTGGAGGTGGCGCAGCCGGCCAGCACGGCCAGCGCGCCAAGGTTGAGCCATCGGCGCATTACCAAGTCTTGCGTTGGAGTTCTTCGAGGATTTCGCCGTAAATGCGGTAGCGGCTCGGGCTGATCAAGCCCTTCTCGACCGCGTCCCGCACACCGCAGCCCGGTTCGTGAACGTGCGAACAGTTGTGGAAGCGGCAGTCGGCGTGCTCGCGCAGGTCGGGCATGTAGCGCCACAGCTCGGCCGCATCGATCTGGCGCAGGCCGAACTCCTGGAAACCCGGGGAGTCGATCAACGCCGTGGTGCGTGTGTCGTCGGTCCAGTACCACTGCGTGGTGGTGGTGGTGTGGCGGCCCGAGTTCAGGGCCTGCGAGATCTCGCCGACCTGGGCTTGCGCGTTGTGAACCAGCAGGTTGATCAGCGTGCTCTTGCCGGTGCCGCTCGGGCCGAGCACAAAGCTGCGCTGCCCGGCGAGCCAGGGCGACAGCGTGGCGCGAGAGCCCTCGGGGTCGGCCTTGAGGGCCACCTCAAAGACCGTCAGCCCCATGGCGCGGTAGGCGGCGAGGCGATCGCGGGCGGCATCGGCGCCGGGCAGGTCGGTCTTGTTCAGCGCGATGGCGGTGCGGATGCCGGCCGATTCGGCCGCGATCAGGGCGCGGGCGAGCTGGCTTTCACTGAACACCGGCTCCACCGCCACCAGCACGAGCAGTTGATCGAGGTTCGCGGCAAAGCTCTTGGTCTTCCATTCGTCCTGCCGGTAGAGCAGGTTGCGGCGCGGCTCTACCGCTTCGATGACGCCCTCGTCGGCGCTGGCCTCGGCAAAGCGCACCTGGTCGCCCACGACGGCGTCGCTCTTCTTGCCGCGCGGGTGGCAGACGAAGCGTCGCCCCTCGGCATCTTCCACGATGTAGTGCCGGCCGTGGCCGCGCACGACGAGCCCGAGATCCAGTTGGCTGAAGCGGCTCATCCAAGCCTCTCGATCAACGCCGACGTCGATCGAGGCCCCGTCTGGCGGCGCGCCGGCTCGCGGGCGCTCATGCGCCGCTGGCTTCCGGCAGCGCGCTGACCTGGGCGGCGCAGATCGCGTCGTTCAGCGTCACGCCGCCGCGCGAGTGCGTGGTGTAGCTGACGGTGCAGGCGTTGTAGCCCACGAGCATCTCGGGATGGTGGTCCTGCGCATGGGCGATCTCGGCTACCGCGTTCACGAAGGCCATGACCTGGTAGAAGTTGTCGAAGCCGAACCGGCGCGCAATGAGTTTGTGCTCCGGGTCGGGAGTCCAGCCGGGCAGGGTGGCCAGCACGCGTTCACGCGAGTCGGCGTCCAGCAGCGGCGCCTTGGGGTCACACTGGGCAAGCAGCAGGTTCATGTCGGGGCCATCAGGAGGCAAGGGCCGCCAGCCGCTCGGCAGCAGGCGGGTGGGAGTAGTAGAAGCGGGCGTAGACCGGGTCCGGCGTCAGCGTGCCGGCGTTGTCTTCGTGCAGCTTGAGCAGGGCCGACGACAGGTCGGCGCCGCTGGCTTGCGCGCGGGCATAGGCATCGGCCTGGAACTCGTCACGCCGCGAGAAGTGGCTGGCCACCGGCGTCACGAAGAAACCGAACACCGGCCCGGCCAGCAAGAAGAGCATCAGCGCCAGCGCATCGTTGGGCGCCACCAGCGAGGGCTGCACGCCCAAGCCCAGGTAGAAGCCCGGCTGTTGTGCGAGCCAGCCCAGCAATGCAAAGCCCGCAAGACTCATCGCGAACATCAGCGCGATGCGCTTGGTGATGTGGCGGTGCTTGAAGTGGCCCAGTTCGTGCGCCAGCACCGCTTCGACTTCAGCACCGTTGAGCTTGCTGAGCAGGGTGTCGAAGAACACCACGCGCTTGGCCGGGCCGAAGCCGCTGAAGTAGGCATTGCCATGCGCCGAGCGCCGGCTGCCGTCCATCACGAACAGGCCTTTGGCCGCGAAGCCGCAGCGGGCCATCAGCCGCTCCACCCGCTCCTTCAGGGCCGCATCCGTCAGCGGCTCGAACTTGTTGAACAGCGGCGCGATCAGCGTCGGGTAGATCACCATCACCAGCAGGTTGAAGCCCATCCAGGCGCCCCAGGCCCACAGCCACCAGCGCGGCCCGGCGGCGCCCATCAGCCACAGGATCAAGGCCACGATGGGCAGGCCCAGCGCCACGCCCAGCAGCACGCCCTTGATCAGGTCCGCGAGGAAGAGCCGCGGCGTGGTGCGATTGAAGCCGAAGGCCTGCTCGATGCGGAAGGTCGACCACCATTCCCAGGGCAGGTCCAGCAGCGAGCTGAGCAGCATGAAAAGTGCGATCAGCGCCAGTTGATAGCCCATGGGCTGCCAGGCTTCAGGCAGCATCTGCCCCAGGGACAGCGCCCAGCCGTTGAGCAGGTTCAGCCCACCCAGCAGCGTCCAGCCCAGCAGCACCGCGGCATTGAAGGCCAGGGCCAGCAGGCCGAAGCGCGCGCGGGCGACGGTGTAGTCGGCCGCCCTCTGATGTGCGGCCAGCGTGACGCTACCTGCGAACGCCGCCGGCACCGTGCCGCGGTGGGCCGCCACATGGCGGATCTGGCGGGAGGACAGCCAGAACTTGATCAGGGTGGAGGCCGCGAGCGCGAGGGCGAAGGCGAGGGACAACAGCGTGGGCGACATGGGCTCAAGTTTAGGCTGCGAGAATTTGCCCTCTTTAGCGTGAGTCCACCATGTCCGACATCCTTGCCCTGAGCGAAAACAACCTGATCTGGATCGACCTTGAGATGACGGGCCTGTACCCCGACAAGGACCGCATCATCGAGATCGCCGTCGTGGTCACCGACCCGATGCTGGACAAGCGCGTCGAAGGTCCGGTCTTCGCGGTGCACCAGAGCGACGAGACCCTGGACGGCATGGACGCCTGGAACAAGGGCACCCACGGCAAGAGCGGCCTGATCGACCGCGTGAAGGCCTCCACCATCTCGGAAGCCGAAGCCGCCGCCCAGACCATCGCCTTCCTGAAGCAGTACGTGCCCAAAGGCAAGAGCCCGATGTGCGGCAACAGCATCTGCCAGGACCGACGCTTCCTGGCCAACTACATGCCCGAGCTGGAAGCCTTCTTCCACTATCGCAACCTTGACGTGTCGACGCTGAAGGAGCTGGCCAAGCGCTGGAAGCCGTCGGCGCTGGACGGTTTCAAGAAGGCCCAGGCCCACACCGCACTGGCCGACATCCACGAGTCCATCGAGGAATTGGCGCATTACCGCACCACCTTCCTGGCCCTGTGACGACCCGCCCTTCGGGCATGCCGGATTGATCCAAGCGGCCTTCGATTTCCCCCGCCATCCCCTTGCCCGGGAGGACGGAGAGCGCCTGCGCGGCGTCTGGCGGCAGCCACCGGCACGCTGGCTGCGCGCCCGGCAGGCGCAAGACCTCCGCCCGGTGCTGGCCGAGGCCGAGCAGGCAGCGCGGGCGGGTGCCTGGGTGCTGGGCGGCCTGCGCTACGAGGCCGCGGCCGCGCTGGACGCGGCGCAGGCGGTGCACGCGGCTGACGCGCCGCTGGCCGAGTTCGCGGTCTACGACACCCCGCCCGAAGCCTGGCCCGAGACGCCGCCGCCTCACACGGGGCTCCTGGGCTGGCGTGATGCGGCGCCAGACGCCGCGCCGGCCATCGAACGCATTCGAGACTACATCCGCTCGGGCGACTGCTACCAGGTCAACCTCACGACCCGCCTGCGCGCCGCTGCCCCGGAGCTGGACCCGGCACAGCTCTTTTTTGCGTTGCACGCGAGCCAGCCCGGCGGCTTCTGCCTCTTTCTGCGCGAAGCGGGCGTGGCCAGTGTGTCGCCTGAACTCTTCTTCGACTGGCGCCCGGTCCCGGGCGCCAAGGCCAGCTGGCTGCTGGCAGCCCAGCCGATGAAGGGCACGGCCCCGCGTGGCCGTGACCGCGTGGAAGACGAGGCCGCCCAGGCCCATCTGCGCACCAGCGAGAAGGAGAGGGCGGAGAACCTGATGATCGTGGACCTGCTGCGCAACGACCTGAGCCGGGTGGCGCAGCTGGGCACCGTGCGCGTGCCGCGGCTCTTCGAGCTGCACGCCCTGCCCACGGTCTGGCAGATGACCTCCACCGTCACCGCGGTCAGCCGCGCCGGGCTGACGCTGGCGGATGTCTTCGCGGCGCTCTTTCCGTGCGGCTCGGTCACCGGGGCGCCCAAGGTGCGCGCGATGCAGGTCATCCGCGAACTGGAGCCCAAGCCACGCGGCTGGTACTGCGGCGCGCTCGGGTTGCTGCAGCCCGGTGGCGTGGCCACTTTCAACGTGCCCATCCGCACCGTGACGGTGGACGACGCCGGCCTGTGCTGCGGGCTGGGCAGTGCCATCACGCTGGACAGCGAGGCCGCCGCCGAGATCGCCGAATGGCGGGCCAAGTCGCGCTTCCTGGCCCGCGCCGAGGCGCCGGTGGCAGCGCTGGAGACCCTGCGCCTGTCCCAGGGCGTGGTCGTGCGCGCCGAGGCGCACCTGGCGCGCATGCAGCGAACCGCACGGCATTTCGGCCTGCGCTTCTCGCTGGCCGAAGCACGCGCCTATCTGCAGACGCTGCCGCTGGACGGCGAATGGCGCTTGCGCCTGACCTGCGACGCCGCCGGCCGCTTCGAACACACCTTGAGCGCCTTTGCGCCGACGCCCCAGCCGGTCAAGCTCGCGCTGGCGGATCGCCCGATCACCACGCGCGGCCCTGGCGCCGAGTTCCTCGCCCACAAGACGACGCGGCGCGAGGCCTATGCCGGCTTTGACAAACCGCCGCAGGCCTTTGACGTGATGCTGTGGAATGAAGCCGGCGAGCTCACGGAATGCAGCTTCGGCAACCTCGCCGTGCAGTTGGAGGGCCAGTGGCTGACGCCGCCGCTGTCAGCCGGCCTGCTGCCGGGCGTGATGCGGGCCGAGTTGCTGGCGCAAGGCCGTCTGCGGGAGGCGACCCTGCCCAAGGACGTGCTGGCACGCGCCGAGGGCCTGGCCTTCTTCAACAGCCTGCGTGGCTGGCTACCGGCCTCGCTCGCGTAGGGCCCGCATCAGCGCCATGCCGTCAACGCCGGCCCGCGCCAGCAACTTGGTGTAGACGGCGCTGTCGGCGGTGCGGGCCAGGAAGCCCTGCGTGACGAGGTCGCGCCGCAGCGTGCAGTGATCGCCGAAGGTGTGCCAGCCATTCAGGATGTGGTTGACCTCCGACTCGCGGTAGGGCCGCTTGGCGTCGAAGCGCATCCACAGGCCCCACAGTGACATCAGTTGCAGCGAGCGCTTGGCCGGCAGCCGGGTGAGGCGCCCGTCCGCGTCGAACAGGTTCAGCGTGCGCACCACCACGTCGGACATCGGCCGCGCCGCCTCCAGCGCGGCGCGCGGCAGGCGAGGGCGTGCCCGCAGGGCCTGCAGATTGCGGTGGCCGGCTGCGCGGGCGAGCATGTTCAGCAGCGTCTGGTGGCCGGGCTGGGCGCCATGTGCTTCGAGCTGGGTGCGCAGCGACTTGGCGAAGGTGGACAGGTCGTCCACCACGAGAGGAAGACTTTCACGGGTCACGGTGAGACTCCATGCGCGCGCCAATGAACGTAGGCTGGGCTTGCCGGCTTGCAGCCAGGGCGCACGCGCGGGTTCACACGTGGACGAAGGCGATCGCGTGGCAGGTTCAGCTCACGGCGAGCGCCGTGCGGCAAGGCCTGGGTGTCTGCCGACCCTGGGCGGGAGTGTGCCAGATGAGGCCATGATTTGGTGAAAACCCTGAGGGCGTGCTACAGTCACGGGCTTCGTCGGGGTGACCCGATGAATCACGTCTCCTCTGACCTCGTTCGACCCCCCGATTTCACTTGGGCATCGAACTCCGAACACGGATCGGTCGGCGGCGATGAAGCCGTCGCTTTGACTGACTGTTCCCCCGCGCCGCACCCGGGCTGCCTTCCAGGCCCGAGCCGCACGACGCGAGCTGATCTATCTCCCAGCGACTTGACGATGACCCCGAGGGCCTGCGTGCACCTCGGCGCTGCGCCTTTGTCGCGCGGCGTGATTGATTGAACGAAAGAACGAAGTCATGAGTTTCGATACCCTGGGCCTGAGCCCCGTCGTGCTGCAAGCCGTCAAGGACGCCGGCTACGAGAACGCCACCGAGGTGCAAGCCCAAGCCATCCCGGCTGCCATCGCGAACAAGGACCTGATGGTCTCGTCCCGCACCGGTTCCGGCAAGACGGCCGCCTTCATCCTGCCGGCCCTCGAAAAGATCCTCGCTGCCCGCGGCGACAACACCAAGCGCCGTGAGAAGGGCGTCATCTACGGCCCGCGCGTGCTGGTGCTGGCCCCGACCCGTGAGCTGGCCATGCAGGTCGCCAAGGCCGCCCAGACCTACGGCCGCCACATCCCGGGCCTGAAGGTCGCCACGGTGCTGGGCGGCATGCCCTATCCGCTGCAGATCCGCCAGCTGACCGGCCCGCTGGACATCCTCATCGCCACCCCCGGCCGCTTGCTCGACCACCTCGCCAGCGGCAAGTGCGTGCTGAGCAATGTCGAGATGCTGGTGCTCGACGAAGCCGACCGCATGCTTGACATGGGCTTCATCGACGACATCAACGTCGTGACCAGCCATACGCCGGAGACCAAGCAGACCGTGATGTTCAGCGCCACCTTTGCGGGCCACGTCGGCCGCCTGGCGCAGCAGCTGCTGAAGGACCCGCAGCGCATCGAGGTCGCCAGCCACACTGACACCCACGAGAACATCGAGCAGCGCCTGCACTGGGCCGACAACCCCCACCACAAGGACCAACTGCTGGAGGCCATCCTGGCCACGCCGGAGCTGGACCAGGCGGTCGTCTTCACCAGCACCCAGCGCGATGCCGACTGGCTGGCCGAGCGCCTGGCCGAGATCGGCCATGCCGTCGCGCCGCTGCACGGCGCCATGCCGCAAGGCAAGCGCAATCGCGTGCTGATGGGCCTGCGCCGGGGTGACCTGAAGGTGCTGGTGGCCACCGACGTGGCCGCGCGCGGCATCGACGTGCCCACCATCAGCCACGTCATCAACTATGGCCTGCCCATGAAGGCCGAGGACTACGTGCACCGTATCGGCCGCACCGGCCGCGCCGGTCGCCAGGGCCTGGCCATCACGCTGGGTCTGCGGGATGACGTCAGCATGATCCGCCGCATCCAGCAGTTCACGACGCAAACCATCCCGGTCAGCCAGATCGCCGGCCTGGAACCCAAGACGCAAGAGCCGCGCATCTTCCCGCCGCGCCCGGCGGGCCAGGGTTTCGACCGCGGTGACCGGGGCCACTTCGGTGGCGGCCGTCCGTCCTTCGGCAACAAGAGCTTCCGTCGCGATGACGGCCGCCCCTTCCACGGCGGTGGCAAGCCCTTCGGCGATCGCGGCTTCGCGCCGCGCCAGGACGGCTTCCAGCCGCGCGGCGAGGATCGCGGTTTCGCTCCCCGGGGTGAGGATCGCGGCTTCCAGCCGCGCGAAGACCGTGGTTTCCAGCCGCGTGACAACCGGGGCTTTGCGCCGCGTGGTGATCGCGGTGACCGCGGTTTCGCCCCGCGCGAGGACCGTGGCTTCCAGCCGCGCGAGGAGCGTGGTTTCCAGCCCCGTGAAGACCGCGGCTTCCAGCCGCGCGGCGACCGTCCGTTCCAGGGTGGCAAGCCGTCTTTCGGTGGCAAGCCGAGCTTTGGCGGCGGTGATCGCCCGTCCTTCGGTGGCGAACGCCGCGGCCCGGGCGGCCCGCGCAAGGGTGGTTTCGGCCGCTGATCGCCAGGCGGTGTCAGGGGTGAGCCTTCACCCGATGACACCGGCCGATCTCGACGCCGTAGGAGCGCTTCAACAGCGCTGCTACGGCGTTTCGTACTTGGAGAGCCGGGAGGCTTTCGCTGCCAAGCTCGACGTCACGGCAGGCTTGGGCTGCTGCTGGCTCGCGCGCAACGCCGGTGAACCGGTCGCCTATGCCGTGAGCCTGCCGGCATGCGAGGCCACGCTGCCGGCGCTGGATGCGCCGCACTGCGAGCGCCCGGCGCGGCCCACGCTGCTCTACCTGCACGACATGGCCGTCGCCCCCGAGGCTCGGTCACTCGGGCTGGCGAGCCGTTTGCTGGCGCAGTTGCGTCAGCGCGCCCAAGCCCTGGCCTTGCCCCGGTTGGGCCTGGTCGCCGTGCAGGGGTCGGTGCCCTATTGGCAGCGGCAGGGCTTCGCCGAGCTGGCCGCGATGCCGGCCCCGCTGGCTGCCAAGCTGGTCACCTTCGGGCCCGATGCCCGCTTCATGGTGAGTGATCAATAAGCCGCGGTGAACCGCGCGCGGCGGAATTGCGGCGTCTCCACTTCGGCCACGATGGCAGCCGCCAGGTCAGCCGCGCTGATGCGGCTCTTGCCCTCGGCGTCCATGACGGGCGATTCGGTGCCCAGCCGGTAGCGCCCGGTGCGCTCGCCCGGCTCCAGGAAGATGGCCGGCGACACGAAGGTCCAGTCCAGCGACGTGGTGTCAGCGCGCAGCCGGGTGAGCACTTCACGGGCGGCGAGGGCGCCTTGCTTCCACTCCGCCGGGAAGGAGGGCGAATCCACGAGTTGCTGGCCCGGCGCGATGTAGAGGCTGCCCGCCCCGCCCACCACCAGCAGGCGCACGCCCGCGGTGCGAGCGGCGTCGGCAATGCGCTCGCTGCCGCGCAGGAAATCGTCGTGCAGCTGCGGGTTGGTCCAGCCGGCATTGAAGGCGCTGATGACCGCGTCCACGCCGTCGAGCGCGGCGGCCAGGTCGGGCGCCGTCAGCACATCGATCGAACGCACCGCCAGGCCGGGGCGGGTGGCCAGTTTGCTCGCATCGCGTTGCAGCGCGCACACGGCATGGCCCCGGTCCAGCAGTTCAGTCAGCAAGGCCGAGCCGACGAAGCCGGTGGCGCCGATGAGGGCAACGTTCATGAAACTTCTCCATCCTGTGTTGAGACGGCATGAATTCTTCTTGCTTCATGGTGGGCCGATAAGTCGGTCAAAATCGCGTTCACTGTTTAGAAGAACTTCATGCTCGATCAACTCAAGCGCATGGGCGTGCTGGCTGCCGTGGTGCGCCAGGGCAGCTTTGCCGCCGCGGCGCGCGAACTGCGCACCAGCACGTCGGCCGTGAGCCAGCAGATCCGCGCGCTGGAGCACGACATGGGCGTGACGCTGCTGCACCGCTCCACACGCAAGCTCAGCCTCACGGCGGCCGGCGAGCGTTTCCATGCCGGTTGCGCGGCCATGGTGGCGGCGGCCGAATCGGCGCAGGCCCAGCTCTTGCAGCTGCGCGATGCGCCGGAGGGAGAGTTGCGCATCGCCATGACGGTGGGCTTCGCGCGCCGGCTCGGGCCGGTGCTGACGCCCTTGCTGGCGTCTCATCCCGGGCTGCGGCTGCACCTGCAGGTGGAGGACGGCTTCACCGACCTGGTGGCCCACCGCATCGATCTGGCCATCCGCTTCGGCCGCCTGCCCGACAGCAGCTGGGTGGCGCAGCGCATCGGTCGCCTGCGCATGGGGCTGTACGCCTCGCCCGCCTACCTCGCCCAGCACGGGGTGCCGACCTCGGTGACCGCGCTGCAGGCCGCCGACTGGCTGATGCTGCAAGACGGCACCGACGTGGCTCGCACCTTGCCAGGCGAGGTGCTCACCATCACGCCCCGCTACAGCAGCAACAACCAGTTGAGCCTGCAGCAGTTGTGCGAGGCCGGTCTGGGTCTGGCCATGCTCGGCGATGACGACGCGGCCGAGTCGGTCGCGGGCGGCCGCCTGTTGCGCCTGGAGGCGGCCATCGACTGGCCGGAGCTGCCGGTCTGGGCCCTGACGCCCCAGCGCGATGCTCAGCCCGCCAAGGTCAGGCATGCGATCGCCGCGTTGAAGTCGCACTTCGAGGGGCAGGCATGACCCGCCGCACCGGCACGCTGAGCCAGTGGGACGACGCCAAGGGCTACGGCTTCATCACGCCGGACGGCGGCGGGGCGCGGCTGTTCGTGCACATCCGTGCCTTCGGGATGAGACCGCATCGGCCTTACCTCGGCGAGCGGCTCAGCTTTGTCGAGGGCCAGGACGCGCAAGGCAAGCGGCGCGCTCAGGCGGTGCAGGGGCTGGCGCGCCCGCCCGCACCGCCGCCGGCACGCTCTCGCGACAGCAGCCAGGTGCTGCTGCTCGTGCCGGCCTTTGCCGCGTTGGTACTGGTTTGCCATGCCGTCTGGGGCCTGCCGAACTGGCTCTGGGGCGCCTACACCGCGCTCAGCATGGCGACCTTCATCGTCTATGCGCTGGACAAGCGCGCCGCGCTGCGGGGCGAGTGGCGGGTGGCCGAGAACACCCTGCATGCGCTGTCGCTGGCCGGTGGCTGGCCCGGCGCGCTGCTGGCCCAGCACACCCTGCGCCACAAGAGCAGCAAGCCGAGCTTTCGCCGCGTCTACTGGGCCACGGTCGTGCTGAACCTGGCCGCTTTCGTCGCGGTGTTCACGCCCCTGCTGAAAAGCTGAAGGCGCCCAGGCCTTCGATGGCGAGCGTCCCGCTGGCCCGGCCGCTGCAGCGGTGCACGCCGCCCCAGGCGCCGGTCGTCACCACGGTGCCTGCGCGCACGGTGTCGCCATGCCGCGTGGCATGTCGCAGCCAGGCCGCCAGCACGCCCGACGGGTCGCCCAGCGAATGGCCACCCTGGCGCTGCACTTCGGGTTCGCCCGACAGCGTCAGCCGCCACGGCAGGCGCGCCCAGTCCAGCGGTTGCCAGGCCTGCCAGGGGCCGAGCAGCAGGCCCGCATTGGACTGGAAATCGGCCATGCGCAGCAGCGCCGGGGCGTCCAGCGCCTGCTGCCAGCGCGACGCGATGCATTCGACGGCGATGCACATGCCGTCGATGACGTGGGCGTCCAGCGGCGCGTGTGCTGCCTCGGGGCTGATGTCACGCGCCAGGCGCAGCGCCACCTCGGCTTCCACGCCAAGCAGCACCGCGCCGGGCTCGGGCGACACCGGCGAATGGCTGAACGGCCCCAACGGGCCGGCGCCGCCGGACTTCCATCGCGTGGCCGGCCAGCCGAGCGCCAGGGCGACGCCGTCATGCACGGCATAGGCATCTGCCTCATCGCGGACGCCGTCCGTCCACGCGGTGGCGTCGAGCGGCATGCCGTGGCGATGGCTGGCCGCGAGGGCTTGGATGAGGTCGGCGGTGCGGCTCGAAGCGGTTGTCGGGGACATGGTGAATCCTGCCGGGCGGGGCGCGCAGTGTCGGCGATCCCTGCGCGGCTAGCATGCGGTCGCGCCGCTGGGGCGCCATGCCAGGACGCCGACCGATGGGAGAAGTCACTCAGCTGATCGTGCAGGCCCGTGCGGGAGACCGCGGGGCGCTGGACCGCCTCTTTGCGTTGCTCTACCCGGAACTGCGCGAGATTGCCCACCGCCGCCTGGCGCCGCACCAGCGCGGCGGTCTGCTCGACACCACGGCCCTGGTCAACGAGTGTTATCTGCGCTTTGTGCAGCGTGACAGCCTGAGGCCGGAGGACCGGGCGCATTTCCTGGCCTACGCGGCGACGGTGATGCGCTCGATCATCGTGGACACCGCGCGCCAGGCCCTGGCAGCGCGACGAGGCGGTGACCTCGAACGCCAGACGCTGGACAGCGCCTTGGCCGACTCGCTCGCGGCGCCGGCGGAGGACATCCTCGACGTGGAGGCCGCCCTGCAACAGCTCGGCCAGTTGGATGCCCGCCTGGTGCAGGTGGTGGAGATGCGGTATTTCGTCGGCATGAAAGACGCCGAGATCGCCGAGGCGCTGGGGCTGTCGACCCGCAGCGTGCACCGGGCCTGGGAGAAGGCCCGGCTGCTGCTGGCGCACGCGCTGCGCAGTTGAGGCCTCAGGCGCCGGCCAGCGTGCGGGCCCGCATGAGGCGCGGGCTTTGTGCGTGCTGAATGCCAGACGCGGCCAGCGCCCGCTGCACGCTCTCGGCGATTTGTGCGGCCCCGGGCTGGCGGCCGAGCAGCCACAGGGCGCGCGCCTGCAGCAGATCACAGTCGGCGCGCTCGACC
>JAIPCJ010000104.1 GCA_021738245.1 Methylotenera sp.
CGACACCTCCGTGCGCGCCCGTCTGGAGCGCATGAAGACCGCGTTGATTGCCTAAACATCCAACCACCCAGCGCCCAGCGCTGGGCGGGAGAGCGACATGCAACTGAACCCTGCAGAAATTTCCGAATTGATCAAGAGCCGCATCGAGGGCCTGGCCCCGAGCGCGGACATCCGCAACCAGGGCACCGTCGTGTCGGTCTCGGACGGCATCGTCCGTGTGCACGGCCTGTCGGACGTGATGCAGGGCGAAATGCTCGAATTCCCGGCCGCTCCGGATGGCTCGCAGACCTTCGGTCTGGCCCTGAACCTCGAGCGCGACTCCGTCGGCGCCGTGATTCTGGGTGCCTACGAGCACGTCTCGGAAGGCGACACCGTCAAGTGCACGGGCCGCATCCTGGAAGTGCCGGTCGGCCCCGAGCTGATCGGTCGCGTCGTGAACGCGCTGGGCCAGCCCATCGACGGCAAGGGCCCGATCAACGCCAAGATGACCGACGTCATCGAAAAGGTCGCCCCGGGCGTGATCGCGCGCAAGAGCGTGGACCAGCCCGTGCAGACCGGCCTGAAGTCCATCGACTCCATGGTGCCCGTCGGCCGCGGCCAGCGCGAGCTGATCATTGGTGACCGTCAGACGGGCAAGACCGCCGTCGCCATCGACGCGATCATCAACCAGAAGGGTCAGAACATGACCTGCATCTACGTCGCCATCGGCCAGAAGGCGTCGTCGATCAAGAACGTGGTGCGCGCGCTCGAACAGGCTGGCGCGATGGAATACACCATCGTCGTGGCCGCCTCGGCATCTGAATCGGCTGCCATGCAGTACGTGTCGGCCTACTCCGGCTGCACGATGGGCGAGTACTTCCGCGATCGCGGCCAGGACGCCCTGATCGTCTACGACGACCTGTCCAAGCAAGCCGTGGCCTACCGCCAGGTCTCGCTGCTGCTGCGCCGCCCGCCGGGCCGCGAAGCCTTCCCTGGCGACGTGTTCTATCTCCACAGCCGCCTGCTGGAGCGCGCTGCCCGCGTGAACGCCGACTACGTCGAAGCCTTCACCAAGGGTGAGGTCAAGGGCAAGACCGGCTCGTTGACGGCCCTGCCGATCATCGAGACGCAAGCCGGTGACGTGTCCGCCTTCGTGCCGACCAACGTGATCTCGATCACCGACGGCCAGATCTTCCTGGAAACCAACCTGTTCAACGCCGGTATCCGCCCCGCCATCAACGCCGGTATCTCGGTGTCGCGCGTCGGTGGTGCAGCGCAAACCAAGCTGATCAAGTCGCTGTCCGGCGGTATCCGTACCGACCTGGCCCAGTACCGTGAGCTGGCCGCGTTCGCGCAGTTCGCTTCCGACCTGGACGAAGCCACCCGCAAGCAGCTCGACCGCGGTGCCCGCGTGACCGAACTGCTGAAGCAGGCCCAGTACTCGCCGCTGTCCATCTCGCTGATGGCTGCCTCGCTGTACGCCGCCAACAAGGGCTTCATGGACAGCATCGAGGTGAAGAAGGTCCTGGCCTTCGAACACGGCCTGCACCAGTTCCTGAAGACCAGCCACGCCGCCCTGCTTGCCAAGCTCGAGAACGACAAGGCGATGGACAAGGACGCCGAGGCCGAACTGAACGCCGCGATCACTTCCTTCAAGAAGTCCTTCGCCTAAAGCCACGGAATCGCGGGGCCGAGCCTCACCGCCCAGCCCCGCACTGAACTAGGAGTTCGAATGCCTTCAAGCAAAGAAATCCGCGGCAAGATCAAGTCGGTCGAGAACACCAAGAAGATCACCAAGGCGATGGAGATGGTCGCCGCATCCAAGATGCGCAAGGCGCAGGAACGGATGCGTGCGGCTCGCCCCTACGCTGACAAGATCGGCAACATCGCGGCCGAACTGGCCAAGGCCAACCCCGAGTACCGTCATCCCTTCCTCGTCAAGAACGAGCAGGCGACGGCGGCGGGCATGGTGGTCGTCACGACCGACAAGGGCCTGTGCGGTGGTCTCAACACCAACCTGCTGCGTGCCGCGACCAACAAGCTCAAGGAGCTGGAGGCCGCCGGCCAGAAGACCGACGTCGTCGCCATCGGCGGCAAGGGCCTCGGCTTCATGAACCGCGTCGGTGCCCGCGTGGTGGCGCATGCCACCCAGCTCGGCGACCAGCCCCACATCGAGACGCTGATCGGCCCCGTCAAGGTGCTGCTCGACGCCTACGCCGAAGGCAAGCTGTCGGCCGTCTACCTCTGCTACACGAAGTTCATCAACACGATGAAGCAAGAGGTGGTGGTGCAGCAGCTGCTGCCGCTGAAGGCCGCCGACATGGCCACCGAGAAGCCGGCGCACTCGTGGGACTACATCTACGAGCCCGATGCCGCCACCGTCATCGACGAGCTGCTCGTGCGCTACACCGAAGCCCTGGTCTTCCAGGCCGTCGCCGAGAACATGGCCAGCGAGCAATCCGCCCGCATGGTGGCCATGAAGGCCGCGACCGACAACGCCGGCACGCTGATCGGTGAGCTCAAGCTGGTCTACAACAAGACCCGCCAGGCCGCGATCACGAAGGAACTCTCCGAGATCGTCAGCGGCGCCGCCGCTGTGGGTTGATCGAGCAGTTCGGCACGCACAAGATTTGAATTGAAGGAACGCACAAATGGCTAACTCTCAAGCCCAAGGCAAGATCGTTCAGTGCATCGGCGCCGTGGTGGACGTGGAATTCCCGCGCGACCAGATGCCCAAGGTGTACGACGCCCTGAAGATGGAAGGCTCGGCGCTGACGCTGGAAGTCCAGCAGCAGCTGGGCGACGGCGTGGTGCGCACGATTGCGCTGGGTTCGTCCGACGGCCTGCGCCGCGGCACCCAGGTCTACAACACCGGCGACACCATCAAGGTGCCGGTGGGCAAGGCCACCCTCGGCCGCATCATGGACGTGCTGGGCAACCCCATCGACGAGCGCGGCCCGGTGTCCTCCGAGCTGACCGCCTCCATCCACCGCGCAGCTCCCGCTTACGACGAGCTGAGCCCGTCGCAGGATCTGCTCGAAACCGGCATCAAGGTGATCGACCTGATCTGCCCGTTCGCCAAGGGCGGCAAGGTGGGTCTGTTCGGCGGCGCCGGCGTCGGCAAGACCGTGAACATGATGGAGCTCATCAACAACATCGCCAAGGCGCACAGCGGTCTGTCCGTGTTCGCCGGCGTGGGTGAGCGCACCCGTGAGGGCAACGACTTCTATCACGAGATGTCGGACTCCAACGTGGTCGTCCAGGACAAGCTGGAAGACTCCAAGGTCGCCATGGTCTACGGCCAGATGAACGAGCCCCCGGGCAACCGTCTGCGCGTCGCGCTGACCGGCCTGACCATCGCCGAGTCCTTCCGTGACGAAGGCAAGGACGTGCTGTTCTTCGTGGACAACATCTACCGCTACACGCTGGCCGGTACCGAAGTGTCCGCTCTGCTGGGCCGCATGCCTTCCGCCGTGGGCTACCAGCCGACGCTGGCCGAGGAAATGGGCCGCCTGCAAGAGCGCATCACGTCGACCAAGGTCGGCTCGATCACGTCCATCCAGGCCGTGTACGTGCCGGCGGACGACCTGACCGACCCGTCGCCTGCCACCACCTTCGCCCACTTGGACGCCACCGTCGTGCTGTCGCGTGACATCGCCTCGCTGGGCATCTACCCCGCCGTGGACCCGCTGGACTCGACCAGCCGCCAGATCGACCCGAACGTCGTCGGCGAAGAGCACTACACGACCACCCGTGCCGTGCAGGCCGTGCTGCAGCGCTACAAGGAACTGCGCGACATCATCGCCATCCTGGGCATGGACGAACTGTCGCCGGAAGACAAGCTGGCCGTGGCCCGCGCCCGCAAGATCCAGCGCTTCCTGTCGCAGCCCTTCCACGTCGCCGAAGTGTTCACGGGCACGCCGGGCAAGTACGTGCCGCTGAAGGAAACCATCCGCGGCTTCAAGATGATCGTCAACGGCGAGTGCGACGCGCTGCCGGAGCAGGCCTTCTACATGGTCGGCACCATCGACGAGGCGTTTGAGAAAGCCAAGAAGATTCAATAAGACGGACCGGGGCGCCGCATGCGCCCCGTCTCCCGAATCTTCTTCTCCAAGCCAAGTTAAAGGACGGACCCTATGGCAACCCTCCACGTCGACGTGGTCTCCGCCGAAGAGCAGATCTTCTCGGGCGAGGCCAAGTTCGTCGCCCTGCCGGGCGAGAGTGGCGAGCTCGGCATCCTGCCGGAACACACGCCGCTGATCACCCGCATCAAGCCGGGCGCCGTGCGCATCGAGCGCCCGGACGGCAGCGAAGAGTTCGTCTTCGTGGCCGGCGGCATCCTCGAGGTGCAGCCGCACCGCGTGACCGTGCTGGCCGACACCGCCATCCGCGGCAAGGACCTGGACGAAGCCAAGGCGCTCGAGGCCAAGAAGCTGGCCGAAGAGGCCCTGCGCAACGCCAAGGACAAGATCGACCAGGCCGCGATCCAGAGCGAACTGGCCATTCAGGCCGCGCAGATCGCTGCGCTGCGAAAGTTCCTCAAAAAGTGATGCCTGCTGCTCTCGCCACGCGCGAGGGCAACGGCAACTTCAATCGAGCGCGGCCCCTGGCCGCGCTCTTTTCATTTGGGCTGGCCGGCATGCGTGGCTCAGCGGCGCCTCCAGGTGGGCGCACCCTTGGGAAGCGTTCGGGTGCCGGCAAAGTCATGGCTACACTCCGCACCCGTTCAATCAGGGAGGAACCATGAACATCATCAAGACCTGCGTCCGCGGGCTCGGCCTCGTGGCTGTCACGGTCGCCGTCACCGGCTGCGCCACCACAGAACAATCGCGCAGCCTGGAAGTGCCCAAAGTGGCGGCTGCTGCGGCTCCGGCCTACCAGGGCGCCCGGGCGCCCATCGCCGTGGGCAAGTTTGACAACCGCAGCAACTACCAGCGGGGCATCTTCTCGGATGGCATCGACCGCCTGGGCGGCCAGAGCAAGACCATCCTCATCTCGCACCTGCAGCAGACCAACCGGTTCTCCGTCCTCGACCGGGACAACATGGAGGAGTCGCGCCAGGAAGCTCAACTCAAGGGCGTGACTCAGTCGGTCAAGGGTGCCGACTACCTGGTGACCGGTGCCGTGAGTGAGTTCGGCCGCAAGGAAGTCGGTGACAAGCAGCTGTTCGGCATCGTGGGGCGTGGCAAGACCCAGGTCGCCTACGCCAAGGTCACGCTGAACATCGTGAATGCAGCCACGTCCGAAGTGGTCTATTCGGTGCAGGGCGCCGGCGAATACACGCTTTCGGAGCGCGAAGTGCTCGGTTTCGGCAGCACGGCCAGCTATGACGCCACCCTGAACGGCAAGGTGCTGGACCTGGCCATCCGAGAGGCGGTCAACGCCCTCACCGCCGGCATCGATGCCGGTGCCTGGAAGCCGGTGCGCTGAAAGGGGCGGGTGATGAATCATCTGAAACCTCTGGCGCTGCTCACAGCGCTGGTGTTGGTCGGCTGCGCCCAGCCTGGCCCGAAGCCGCTCTACCAGTGGGAGGGCTATCAGCCCGCGCTCTACGACTACCTGAAGACCAACGGCAATGAGCCGGGTGCGCAGATCAGCACGCTGGAAGCCCAATTGGCCAAGAACCAGGCCACGGGTGCCGCCAGCCCGCCCGGCATGCGCGCCCACCTCGCGCTGCTCTATTCGAAGATGGGCGACGACGCGGCCGCTCAGCGGCTGCTGGAAGCCGAGCGGGCCCAGTTCCCCGAGTCGGCCAGCTACGTCGACTTCCTCCTCAAGAACACCCGGAAGCCTGCAAGCAGCGGTGGCAACAACGCCGCGCCCGCCGCGGCTTCGGCTGCCAGCCAGCCTCGCACCTGAACGGAGCCCCTCCATGAACATGCTGAACACGCGTGCCTGGCACGGCGCGCTGCCGATGCTGGCCGCCGCAGCGCTGTTGCTGTTGCAAGGCTGCGCCAGCCCGCCCAAGGCCTACGACTACACGGCCTATCAGGCGGCCAAGCCCGCCTCCATCCTGGTGTTGCCGCCAGTCAACTCGACACCTGATGTGCAGGCCACGCCGAGCGTGCTGGCGCAGATGACCCTGCCGCTGGCTGAATCCGGCTACTACGTGATGCCGGTCTCGCTGGTGGACGAGACACTCAAGGGCAACGGCGTGCATACCGCTGACGAGGCGCAGCAGATTCCGGTTGCCAAGCTGCGCGAGATCTTCGGTGCGGACGCCGGTCTGTACGTCAAGGTGACGCGCTACGGTGCTGTCTACAAGGTGCTGAACAGCGAGACGGCCGTCACGCTGGATGCCAAGCTCGTGGACTTGCGCAATGGGCAGTTGCTGTGGGAAGGCAGTGCCAGCGCCTCCAGTGCCGAGCAGCAGAACAACAGCCAGGGCGGCCTGATCGGCTTGCTGGTGAAGGCCGTGGTCGACCAGATCATTTCCTCCACCACGGACCGCAGCCACCCGATGGCCGGCGTGGCGAGCCAGCGGCTGCTGGCCGCGGGCCGACCGAACGGCCTGCTGTACGGCCCGCGGTCACCGAGCTACGGCAAGCCCTGACCATGAGCCATCTCGAACTCGCAGCGCCGGACGGAGCACGCGCAACGCTCAGTCTGGAGGGCGGCCACCTGCTCTCCTGGCGCCCGGCCGGCGCGCCCGAGCAGCTCTATCTCTCGCCGCGCAGCGAGTTCACGCCCGGCAAGGCCATCCGCGGTGGCGTGCCGGTGTGCTTTCCGCAGTTCGCGGAGCGTGGCCCGCTGCCCAAGCATGGCTTCGCGCGCACGCTGCCCTGGGAGCTCGTGAGCCAGGAGCAGGGGCGTGACGACGTGCTGGCCGTGCTGCGCCTGCGGGACAGCGACGCCACGCGCGCGATCTGGCCGCATGCCTTCGAGCTGGAGCTGAGCGTGCGCGTGAGCGGCCGTACGCTGGACATTGAACTCGCCTGCGAGAACACCGGCGACGGCCCGCTTCAGTTCACCACGGCGCTGCACACCTACCTGCGCGTGGCCGATCTGGACGCGGTCAGCGTGGAAGGTCTCGCCGGCCTGCGCTACTTCGACAGCATCAAGCAGGCGGAGGCGCTGCAGCGCATGGACCTGCTGCTGCCGGGCGAGAAGGGCGTGCTCGATCTGGACCGCATCTACTTCGGCGTGAAGGAGCGGCCGCTCGTGGTGACCGAGGACCGCCGGCAGGTCGTCATCACCCAGCAGGGCTTTGATGACGCGGTGATCTGGAACCCGGGCCCGGAGCGCTGCGCCAAGCTGGCGGACATGCCGCCCGAGGGTTGGAGCGAGATGCTGTGCGTGGAGTCCGCCACGATCGGGATTCCGGTCGTGCTGCAACCCGGGGAGACCTGGGTGGGGCGACAGAGTCTGGCTCTGCTCTGAATCAGGCCACGGCTGCCGGGGGCGCGCTGATAATCGTTCGATGTTCGCCCCCCTCCAAAACGACAGCTTCCTGCGCGCCTGCCTGCGCCAGCCCACCGAACACACGCCCGTCTGGCTGATGCGCCAGGCCGGCCGCTACCTGCCGGAGTACCGCGCCACCCGCGAGAAGGCGGGCAGCTTCATGGGGCTGGCGACCAACACCGACTTCGCCACCGAGGTCACGCTGCAGCCGCTGGAGCGCTATCCGCTGGATGCGGCCATCCTGTTCAGCGACATCCTGACCGTGCCCGACGCCATGGGCCTGGGTTTGAGCTTCCAGCAGGGCGAGGGGCCGAAGTTCGCGCAGGTGGTGCGTGACGAGGCGGCGGTGGCGGCGTTGGCGGTCCCGGATCTGGACAAGCTGCGTTATGTGTTCGATGCCGTCACGTCCATCCGGCGTGCGCTCAATGGCCGCGTGCCGCTGATCGGTTTCTCGGGCAGCCCCTGGACGCTGGCCTGCTACATGGTCGAGGGCGGCGGCTCGGACGACTACCGCCGCGTGAAGAGCCTGATGTATGCGCGCCCCGACCTGATGCACCGCATCCTGGACGTGAACGCCCGCGCTGTGGCGGCCTATCTCAACGCCCAGATCGAAGCCGGCGCGCAGGCCGTGATGGTGTTCGACTCCTGGGGCGGCGTGCTCGCCGACGGTGCCTTCCAGCAGTTCAGCCTGGCCTATTCGCGCCAGGTGCTGGCCGCCGTGAAGACGGAGCACGACGGCGTGCGCATCCCGCGCATTCTCTTCACCAAGGGCGGCGGCCTGTGGCTGGACGAGATCGCCGATGCCGGGGCCGACGTGGTGGGCCTGGACTGGACCATGAACCTGGGCACGGCGCGCGCCCGCGTGGGAGACCGCGTCGCCCTGCAGGGCAACCTGGATCCGAACGTGCTGTTCGCGCCGCCGGAGGCCGTGCGGGCGCAAGCCCGTGCGGTGCTCGACAGCTTTGGCGCGCCGACCGCCGGCAGCGGGCACATCTTCAACCTCGGCCATGGCATCAGCCAGTTCACGCCGCCCGAGAGCGTGACGGCTCTGGTGGATGAGGTCCACAGCCATTCGCGCAAGCTCCGCGCGTCGCTTTGATGAGGGTCAATCGGGCCCTTGTTCCTTGACTTATCCCCAAAATTGGCAATGCCAGCGCGGCGCGTGTTTTTGACGCGCTGCAGCTAAGAGTTTTCCCGGGGCGCTGCTAAGTGCTTGATTTGAAAGGGCGGACTGATGCCGCCTCGCAATCCGCCGGATTGACAGCGGCCCTGCCGCCCGTTCTTTGGGGGCGCCACGGGCCGATTTGCTCACAAAGTTATCCACAGAATTTGTGGGCAACCCGGGAGCCGTTTTAAATCATGGACTTGCAGCGACTTGCTGAGCTGATGCTTCACAAGATGCCTGGAGCTGAGCATGTCTGAGCGCGAGGCCGCGCTCACCGTGCGGGTGGCGGTGGACGCCCCGCAGCACAGCGGCCTGAACGCCCCGCTTGACTACGCCAGTGAGCAGGCACTCGCCTCGGGCACCCTGGTGCGGGTGCCCCTGGGCAAGCGCGAGCTGCTGGGCGTGGTGTGGCCGGGTGAGGCTGAGGTGGCGCCCGAGGTCGCGCTGCGCCCGGTCACTGCCGTCTTCGACAGCCTCCCCCCCCTGGGCGCCGACTGGTGCCGCCTGCTCGACTTCGCAGCGGGCTACTACCAGCGCAGCGTGGGCGAGCTGGCCAGCGCGGTGCTGCCGCCGCAGCTGCGGGAGCTGTCGCCGGAGCAGCTGGTGGCGCGGCTGCGCAAGCCCGACCGCAAGGCGCGTCCGGGAGCGCGCCCGGGCGCGGCGCCGGCCGAGCCTGTGCGCCCGGAGCTCGCCGCCGACCAAGCGGTGGCGGTCGAGCGCATCACCGCGCAGATGCAGGCGGCCGCACCCAAGCCGCAACTGCTGTTCGGCGTGACCGGCAGCGGCAAGACCGAGGTCTACCTGCGCGCCGCCGAGACCGCCCTGGCGCAAGGCCGGCAGGTGCTGGTGCTGGTGCCTGAGATCAACCTGACGCCGCAGCTGGAGGCCCGCTTCACCGAGCGATTTGCCGCAGCCCTGCCGGAGCCGCTGGCCATCGTGTCTTTGCACAGCGCGCTGACGCCGGCGCAGCGCCTGCAGAACTGGCTGGCGGCCCACCTTGGCCGCGCGCGCCTGGTGCTGGGCACGCGGCTGGCGGTGTTCGCCTCGCTGCCCGAGCTGGGGCTGATCGTGGTCGACGAAGAGCATGACCCGTCGTACAAGCAGCAGGACGGCGCGCGCTACTCCGCGCGCGACTTGGCGGTCTGGCGGGCGCATGACCGGCGCATCCCGGTGGTGCTGGGCTCGGCCACGCCGTCGCTCGAGAGCTGGCAGCATGCCGAGTCGGGGCGTTATGAGCGGCTCACGCTCGCCACCCGCATCGGCGGCGGCGCGCTACCTCGGGTCAAGCTGTTCGACATGAAGTCACTGCCCGCGACGGCCGGCGTCACCACCGCGCTGACGGCACCACTGCTGGCAGCGCTCAAGGAGCGGCTCGACCGCGGCGAGCAAAGCCTGGTGTTCCTGAATCGGCGCGGCTACGCCCCGGTGCTGCATTGCGGTGAATGCCAGTGGAAGAGCGACTGCCCGCACTGCAGCGCCTGGCGCGTGTTCCACAAGCGCGACCGCACGCTGCGCTGCCACCACTGCGGCTTCACGGAGCGCGTGCCCCGCGCCTGCCCGAACTGCGGCAACCACGACATCGCCCCCATCGGCCGCGGCACCGAGCGGCTGGAAGAGCAATTGGCCGAGGCGCTGCCCGGAGCCCGGGTGCTGCGCATCGACGCCGACTCCACCCGCCGCAAGGGCGAGCTGGAGGCGCAGCTCCAGGCGGTGCATGACGGCGAGGTGGACATCCTCGTCGGCACGCAGATGATCACCAAGGGGCACGACTTCCGGCGCATCCGTTTCGTGGCGGCCGTGAACCCCGATGGTGCGCTCTTCAGCAGCGACTTCCGGGCGCCCGAGCGGCTGTTCGCGCTGCTGATGCAGGCCGGCGGCCGTGCCGGGCGCGATGCGGCGGGCGAGACGCCGGCAGAGATGTGGGTGCAGACCTGGCATCGCGACCATGCGCTCTACCAGGCGCTGGCACGACACGACTACGAACGTTTTGCGCGCGACCAGCTCGCCGAGCGCCGCACAGCCAGTCTGCCGCCATACTCGCACCTGGCCCTGCTGCGGGCCGAGGCGCGCACGCCGCAGGCCGCGCAGGCCTTCCTGGAGGCCGCCGCGGGTCTGTCGCCAGCGGAGGGCGTGCTGGTGTACCCGCCCGTGCCGCATGCGGTGGCGCGGGTGGCTGACGTGGAGCGCATGCAGATGCTGGTGGAGGCCTCGCAGCGCGCACGGCTGCAGGCCTTCCTGCGCGGCTGGGTGCCGCAGCTCATCGCGCTCAAGCGCGAACACAAGGCGGTGCTGCGCTGGGCGGTGGACGTGGATCCGTTGTCGATCTAGGCGGGGGAAGGGCGCTCAGCTGCGGGGTGTCTGCTGCCCCAGGGTGCTGGCCAGCGCCACGGCGCGGCGTTGCTGCTCCTGGCGGCGCAGCAGGCGGCCCACCGGGCGGGCCAGGGCCACCGCGGCCACGCCCAGCGCGGCCAGCAGCAGGCCCGGATCGACCTGCTCGGCCAGGGCCTCGAAGTCGGGGCCGGCATCGCGGTTGCTGCCGGTCCAGGGCGCGGCGTTGCTGCCATTCAGGGCGGCCAGGTGGGTGGAGCTCGTCAGGGTGCCGGCATCGGCCAGCACGGTCGCCGTCGGTTTGTCTGTGGCCTCCAGCGCGCGCGCATCACGCGCAGCCCCCGCCCAGGCGAAGGAGGTGGCAGCAACAAGGGCAACAGCGATGACCAGGACTTTCATGGGCTCACCATGCAAAGAAAAAGCTGAAACGCATTGTTCGCAGCCTAGCGTGGCAAGGCTGTGAAGACTTCACGCGCTCAGGGGGTACCCCCCCGAATGAGCGATTCAGCCTTGACCTGCTGAGGAGGCCCGGGCGGCCGCCTTGGCCGCCAGTTCCTCCCGCATGCGCTTCAGGCGCTCGCGGGGGTCTTCGCGCGCACCGCCTTCGTGCAGCTTCATCTCCGCCAGGAAGCGGCTGGGCACGCCCACAACCGTGTCGCGCCCCTTCTTGCGCCGCCGCAAGGTCGACACCGCCAGCGTCAGCCTCGCCCGCGTGATGCCCACGTACATCAGCCGCCGCTCCTCCTGCAGGGCCTCGGCGGTGAGCTCGGCCTCCTCGCGCTTGAAGGGCAGCAGCCCCTCGTTCACGCCCGCCAGCACCACATGCGGCCACTCCAGGCCCTTGGAGGCGTGCAGCGTCGTGAGGGTGACCTGGTCCTGCTCCTCGCCGCGCTCGGCCAGCGACAGGATGACCGAGATGGTCTGGGCCACATCCAGCACGCTCTGCTTGGGCTCGGTGAAGCTCACGCCGCCTTCCTCGCTGTGCTGACCGCCGCAGCGCTTGGCCACCCAGTCGACGAAATCCAGCACGTTGCCCCAGCGCGCCTGGGCGACCTTCTCGTTCTCCTCGTTCTCCAGCAGGTGCTGCTCGTAGGCGATGTCCTTGAGCCACTGCGTCAGCATCGCGTGGGCCGCGGTGTGGCCCTCGGTATGGCGGGCCTGGTATTGCAGGTCGTTCACATAACGACCGAACTCATGCAGGCCGGCCAGTGCACGCGGGGTGACAGCGGTGGCCAGGCTCTCGGAGAAGAGGGCCTCGAACATGCTGCACTTCCATTGCGCCGAGAAGTTGCTCAGCGCGCCGAGCGTGGCGTGCCCGATGCCGCGCTTGGGCGTGGTGACGGCGCGCAGAAAGGCGGGGTCGTCGTCCTGGTTGACGAGCAGCCGCAGCCAGGCGCAGAGGTCCTTGATCTCGGCCTTGTCGAAGAAGCTCTGGCCGCCCGAGACCTTGTAGGGAATCTGGGCCCGGCGCAACGCCTGCTCGAACACCCGCGCCTGGTGGTTGGCGCGGTACAGGATGGCGAAGTCCTTGAAGGCCGGCCCCTTGCCGTCGGCCCGCAGCTGCTGGATGCGAGCGACCGCGCGCTCGGCCTCGTGCTCCTCGCCGTCGGCCTCCAGCAGCACGATGGGCTCGCCGTCGCCGTACTCGCTCCAGAGCTTTTTCTCGAAGAGCTTGGGGTTGCCGGCAATGACGTTGTTGGCGGCGCGCAGGATGGCGCCGGTGGAGCGGTAGTTCTGCTCCAGCGGGATGACCTTGAGCGCCGGGAAGTCCTGCGGCAGGCGGCGCAGGTTCTCGATGGTGGCACCGCGCCAGCCGTAGATGGACTGGTCGTCGTCGCCCACCGCCGTGAACATGCCCCGCTCGCCCACCAGCGCCTTGAGCAGCTCGTATTGCACGGCGTTGGTGTCCTGGTATTCGTCCACCAGCACGTAGCGCAGCTTGTCCTGCCACTTCGCGCGGGCCTCGGCGTCGGTGGAGAGCAGCTTGAGCGGCAGGGTGATGAGGTCGTCGAAGTCGACCGCGTGATAGGCCGCGAGCCGCTCCTGGTAGCGCACCATGACGGCGGCGGCGGCGCGTTCGTCGTCATCCTGCGCGACGGCACCCGCCTGCGCCGGGCCCAGGCCCTGGTTCTTCCACAGCGAGATGGTCCATTGCCAGCGCCTGGCCTGGTTCATGTCGGTAGTGCCGCCGGCGTCCTTCAACACGTTGAGCACGTCGTCGCTGTCCAGAATGGAGAACTGCTCCTTCAGGCCGAGCCGGGTGCCTTCTTCACGCAACAGGCGCACGCCCAGGGAGTGGAAGGTGGAGATGGCGAGGTCCTTGGCCGCCTTGTTGCCCACCAGCTGCTTGGCGCGCTCGCGCATCTCCTGCGCGGCCTTGTTGGTGAAGGTGATGGCCGCGATCTGGCTGGCACGGTAGCCCGACACCAGCAGCTGGGCGATCTTGGTCGTGATCACGCGCGTCTTGCCCGAGCCCGCGCCAGCGATGACGAGGCAGGGGCCGCTGAGGTGATGGACGGCGGCGAGCTGGGCCGGATTCAGGCCGGCAACGGGCGGGGCGCTGGACATGGGTCGCGCATCATGCCACCCGCGCCACGCCCTCGCCCGGCAACGCCCGCAGACCCAGCCCGAGCAGCAACAGCGAGAAGAACAGCACCCCGATGCGAGGCGCATCCAGCAGGCTGTCGAACGCCCCCACCACCGCAAACCCGATCAGACCGGCCACGACGGCCGGCGCCAGGGGATGGTCACGCCCGCGGCCGACACTCAGCCGCCCCAGCGCCAGCAGGAAGGCGCCACCCAGCAGCGCCAGGCCCACCAGACCCTGCTCGAACAGCACGTGCAGCGCGGCGTTCTTGATGTGCCAGGGCAGGTGGTTGCGGTCGCTGGAGAAGAACCAGCGCGCCAGGTCCCGGCCGAAATCGCCGTTCACCAGCAGCGCGCGGCCCCGCGCGTCCTGCAGGGCAATCTGGCGGATGTCCAGGCGGGCCCCGCGCGTTTCCAGCCCCATGGAGAAGGTCACGAACTGCGGCGCCCACCAGGCGCCGCCCAGCGCCTCCACCTGGCCCAGCGCGACATCCTGGGTCTGCCAGGCCGGGGCCGCGCCGGCGGGGCCGGCCTGGGGCTTGGCGGTCACGTAGGCGCCGGTGCAGCGGTCGGGGTAGATGAGGTTCTTCTCACACACTTCGAGGTAGAGGATGGTCTCGGCGGCGGTGCGATAGGTCACCCGCACGGTGGCCGGACCCGGCGCCGGGGCGCTGATGCGCTGGCTCACGCGGAACACCTCGCCATGACCCAGCACGTGCTTGCCGGCCGCCAGCGCCAGGTAGGTGTCGCCGCCGTCAAGCTGCAGGCGGTAGTCGCCGACCTGCGCGCTGGCCGGCCCGTCGAAGAAGTTGCTCGCCACGAAACGGCCCGCACCCTTGCCGAGCAGCCACTGCTCGCCGCCATGCAGCAGCCGCAGCCCTTCACGCCAATGCGACAGCCGTGTCTGGCCGTCGCTCTTCCACCCGGCCACCCGGTCACGCAGGTAGCTGCCGCCGCCCAGTGCGGCGACCAGGGCCATCACCATGAGCAGGCCTGCCACCAGCAGCGCGCGCTTGCGCCAGCCGGCCGCGCCCGAACTGGCCGCGCCTTGCAACGGCCACAGCCGAGGCTCCAGCAGCATCGCCGCCCACACGCCGGCCAGGGCCAGGCCGGCGGCCAGGGCCGTCCAGCGCCCGGCGGTGCCGCCCCAGTAGTCCGCCACGATGACCATGGTCGCCAGCAGCCAGAACCAGCAGGTCGTCACCAGCAGCACATAGACCGGGCGCGTGGCCTGGGGCTCGTCCCGCCAGCGCAGTGCGGCGCAGCACACGGTGGCGACCGCGTTGAGCACATAGGCGGCCTTGGGGACGGCCATCGACAGCGCCCAACTCGCCGCCCCGAGCAGCAGGGCCAGCACCGCGCCCATCAGCACGGCCGTGAGCCGTTGGCCTCGGCTGGGCCGCCACAGGCTGGCGGGCATGGCCAGCAACACCACCATCACGAAGAAGAGCGCGAGCAGGCCGCGGTAGCCACCGCCACCGAACACCAGCGCCGCGGCCAGGGCGAAGGCCGCCGCCAGGGCCAGCGCACCCACCTTGGCCAGCTTCGGCAGTGGCGCGTCCACCGGGCCGAGGCTGCTGTCCAGGCTGCTGGTCACCGGGTCGGCAGCAGCGGCACGGCGCCGCTGGGCGTCGGCCAGCAGCACCATCGGCACGAGGGCGATGGGCAGCGCCAGGTAGACGCCGCGGGAGAAGGTCGTCAGGCAGGCATAGGCGGCGAGCAGCGCGATGCCCAGGCCGACGCCGAAACGCCAGGGCGACCGTGTGCGCAGCAGGGCCAGCACGGCGAAGGGCAGCGTCATCACGAGAAAGCCGTCCAGCGCCGCGCCGCCCACATGCATCTCCCAGAACAGCGCGGTCGTGCGGTAGTCGGTGGAGAAGTCCAGTAGGCCGGTGAAGGCCAGGCGCTCCCAGAGCGCCGCGGCGCTGCCGGCCGCCAGGGCCAGCACCAGCCCCAGCAGCAGCCCCCGCGAAAAGCCCCGGGGGCGCGCCGCTGCAGCGGCCGTCCACAGCGGCAGCAAGGCCAGCACCAGGAACAGAGCCTTGGCATTGCGCACCGAGTTCATGGGCTCGTGATAGCCCTGGAACCAGCCGAACACCCAGCCGCCGGCATCGGCCACGCCGCGGTGCAGGCTCCACGCGGCGGACGCGGCCAGGGCCAGGATCAGCAGCAGCACCACGGGCGAGTAGGCCAGGCCATGGCGCCACGCGGGCGCCCGGTCACGCGCGTTGAGCTGCAGAGCGTAGGCGAGATAGCCGCCGCAGCCACAGGCGGTGACGAGCAGGTCCGTCTCCTCGAAGCTGATCCAGCCCGTCCAGGGCGCCAGCCCGATCAGCGGCAGGGGCGCGAACAGCAGCACCGGGGTCTTGATCCAGAACAGCGCCGCCAGTACCGCGGCCAGGGCCCAGGCCGCCAGGGCGAGCGGGCCCGACAGCGGGTGATGCCACGCCAACGCTGCCCCGAGCGCACCCAGGCCGACCGATGCCGCGAGCGCGGCCCGCTGCCGCGCGGTGTGCGGCAGGTGCAGCTGGATCTCGCCCAGCCCGAGCAGGCCGGTGGGCGCGGGTTGCATGCCGACCGCCGCCATCAGCGGGCGCTGCGCCGCGGCGCTGCGTCAACCAGAGTGCAAGGCGCCAGCCGGCCCTGGGGCAGCGGGGCAATGGGGGCGATCGGGGTCGCGCGCAAGGGTCGGTCCATGGCAGCCTGCAGCGAAAGAGGCGCGCATTGTTGCCGACCGATGGTGGTGACGCATCCCCAAGCTATCCCCACAACGAGTGGGAGTGACGGAGCGACGTCAGCCGTGCGTGTGCCGCTCGGCCTGCGCCGTCGACGCGGCTCGCTCGGGCAGGTAGGCCGCAGCGGCCAGCAGCGCGATGCCTGCGGCTGCTCCGAGCAACAGCCAGCGCTTCCACCAGGCGGCTTTGCCGTTGCCCGGCGCGTCGCTGGCCGCCGAGCGTTGGCTGTGGGGCGGGCTCAGCGCCAGCCAGTCGCGCAGTTCGTCGGCCAGGCTCTCGGCGCCGCGGGTGCGCAGATCGGGCGAGGCCGCCACGGCGCTTCGCAGGACGGTGTCGAGCTTGACCTGCTGCGCCTCGGTCAGCATCGGCCAGGCCTCGGCCGCCTGGCGGTGCAGCGGCGCCAGGCCCTTGGGGGTGTCTTCCCAGCCGCACACGAAGCCCCGCGCGAGCGCGCCCAGGCCATAGACCTCGCTGGCGAGGCTGGGCGGGCCGCCGTTGCGACGCTCGGGCGCGACGAAGGCCGGCGCGGCGCCCAGGCTCAGGCCGCGGTCGAAGGGGTCCGTGGGGTCGGGGATGCGGGTCAGGCCCAGGCCCATCAGGCGCACCTTGCCGTGCGGGTCGAGCCAGATCATGGCGGGGTCGATCTCCGCCAGCAGCCAGCCTTGCTGGTGCGCGGAGCGCAGCGCCTCGCACAGTTGCACCAGCAGCTCGATGCGTTCCCGCAAGCCGATCTCGGGCAGGCGCGGCAGCAGCGGTTCGCCGTGGGTGCCTTCCACGATCAGGTAGGGGTGGGCGTCGGGCGTCACACCGCTGTCACTGGGGACGGCAATCTGCGGATGCTGCAGCTTGCCCAGGTCGCCGGCCTGGTCGGCATAGCGCAACATGACGCCGGCGCCCTGGTCGCTGCGGTCCAGCACCAGCACGGCAGCCTGCTCCTCGGTGGCCAGGCCATGGTGGGCGCTGTACCACTGGCCGGCGTGGGCCTGCTCACCGTCCGGCAGGGGCTTGATCAGGCGCCAGACGCCCAGCGCCTGGCCCTGCTCCAGCGGAGCAGCAGCGGCCGGTGGCGGCAGGGAGAGATTGGGCATGCGCATGGCGCCGCATGTTAGGGGTGACCCCAGCCCCCCAACCACCCCTCGATGCAAGGAAGGCGACGGT
>JAIPCJ010000105.1 GCA_021738245.1 Methylotenera sp.
CCCCGCCCGCATCAACGTCGGCCAGCTCCCGCAGGGGCGCTTCATGGCGCATGGCGAGCTTCAGGTCTGGCACCACGGCCGGCTGCTGTGCTACGAGGCCGGCGGGCCGTTCAACGTGGAGATGGTGGACGTGATGTCGCGCGCCGTCGGCCGGCTGCTGCAGAGCTGGCAGCCCACGGCGCCCTATGTGTGCGTGACCTGGTGGCATGGCAGCCTGATGGCCTCGCCCGAGGTGCTGGAGGTCTACCACGACCTGCTGCGCCTGGGCCGCCGGGTGATGCCGGCCGAGCTGGCCTGCCTGTGGCAGGTGGGCCCCGAGATCGAAGACGCCGCCATCATGAAGCCGCTGTGGAAGCAGGTGCACGACAACTGCGGCTACCGGCTGGCGTATTGCGACACCGACGCCGACATGCTGCGCCGGGCCCAGGCGCTGCTGCGCGAGGCCGGCGTCGCCGAGGCCGAGATCCAGGGCCTGTCACGCTGATGGAAGGCGCATGTCGCTGAGGGCCCTGGTCGCACGCCTGCCATTGCGGCGCCTGCTGACGCTGCCCTATGTCGCCTTGATCCTGGCGCTGGTACTGCTCATGGGCGCGCTGTCCTGGCGAGCGGGTCGGGACACGGTGGACAACCTGTCGGGCCAGCTCATCGGCGAGGCGGTGAGCCGCATCCAGGTGTCGCTGGAGCGCCACCTGTCCGGGGCGGACACCGTGCTGGAGGCCGCCTTTCCCACGGGCCTGCCCGCGCCCGAGAGCATTGCGCAGGAGCTGGACGCCTTGCGCACCCGCTTCTGGCTCGCCACCTCGGTGCACCGCGACCCGAACAACTATGTCTATTACGGCGACCGCCGCGGGCACTTTCTCGGGCTGTGGCGATTCTCGGAGCAGGAAGCCGAACTGCGCCTGCGCACGGCCGCCGAGGGCCCGCGCACGCTTTACCGGCTCAGCGGCATCCGCGGCGAGCCGCGCTCGCCGACGGTCGAGGACAAGGTCTTCGAGCCGCGCGATCGCCCTTGGTATGCATCCGCCCTGGCGAGCCCGGCGGCCCTGCGCTGGACGCCCGTCTACATCGACTTCAAGACCGCCGATCTCGTCATGACCCGCACCAAGCGCATCGGCAACGAGGTGGGCGAGCCCGAGGGCGTGGCGGCCACCGACCTGCCGCTGAAGCAGCTCAGCGCGCTGCTGCAGAGCCTGTCCCTGACCGAACACGCCGTGGCGATGGTGGTGGAGGCCGACGGCCAGCTCGTGGCGGTCTCACGCGGCGCGCACATCCGCAGCCTGGCCAGCGGCGAGCGCGAGCGTCTGAATGCGGCCCAGAGCCCCGACGCGCTGGTGGCCAGCGCCTACGCCGCCGCCCGCAGCCGCCTGGCCACTGCCCCCGGCGACCTTGGCACCGCGCCCCGCAGCCTCCGCTTCGACGATGCGCAAGGCCGCCGCATCCAGCTTGGCTTTTCCCATGTGGCGCCGGCGCTGGGGGTGGACTGGCTGGTCATCGTCGCGGTGCCGCAAGCCGACTTCCTGGCCGGCGTGCAGCGCAACTTCGTGCAGGCGGCGCTGCTGGCCGGCGTGGGCGTGGTGATCGCGCTCGGTCTGGGCTGGGCGGTGCTTGGCGTCGTCACCCGCGAGCTGCGCGAGCTGGCCGACGCCGCCCGCCGCGTGGGCGACGGCATCCTCGACGAGCCGCCCGAAGTGACCCGGCAGGACGAACTCGGCGACCTCGCCCGCAGCTTTACCGACATGCAGCGCCGGCTGCTGACCGACCAGCTCACCGGCCTGTCCAACCGCAGCGCCATCCTGCGCCGTATCGAGGACCGTGTGCTGCAGCAGCGCCGCCGCGGCGACCGCTGGCCGTTCGCGGTGATGTTCGTCGACCTGGCCCGCATCAAGGAGGTCAACAAGCGCTTCGGCCACGCGGTGGGTGACCAGGTGCTGCGTGAAGTGGGCCAGCGGCTGCGCGCTGGCGTGCGCATCGGCGACGTGGTGGCGCGCTACGCGGGCGACGAGTTCGTGCTGCTGCTCGAATCCGTCGAGAACCGCGCCGATGCCGAAGCCGCCCGCAGCCATCTGGAAGCAGCCCTGCGCGAGCCGCTGGTTGCGCTGAGGGATGTCGCGCCGGCCGATTTCATGATCAGTGCGAGCTTCGGCATCGCCCTCTACCCCGACGACGGCCAGGACACCGAAAGCCTGCTGCGCCATGCCGATGCCGACATGTACGCCCGCCGTCAGCAGACCGACTCGCCCGAGCCACCCGATGCCCGCCAGCCCTGACCTTGCTGCGCTGCGCCGCCACGCCGTGGCCCGCAGCCTGTTCACACCCACCACGCTGCTCAAGGCGGTCGAGCAGCTCGGCGGCTTCGTGCAGGCCGACCCCCTGCGCGCACCCGCCCGCGCCCAGGATCTGACGCTGCGCCACCGGGTCAAGGGCTACCAGGCCGGCGACCTGGAACGCCGCTACCCAAGGCTGCCGCTGCAGGAAGACTTCTTCATCAACTACGGCTTCGTCACGGCTGAGCTGCGCGCGCTGATGCATCCGCGCAGCGCCCGCCGGGTATGGGACAAGGCCCGCTGGAAGCAGGCCCATGCCGTGCTGGCCGAAGTGGAGCGCCTGGGCGAGGCCCACCCGGCAGATGTGGACGCGGCCCTCGGGCATGGCGCCGTAAAGAACTGGTTCGGCGGCAACAGCCGCCTCACCACCGAGCTGCTGGACGGCCTGCACTACCGCGGCCACCTGGATGTGGTGCGACGCGACAGCGGCACGCGGGTCTACCGCCTCGCCGACCCCTGGCAGGCCCACCCCGACCCCCAGGCCGCCATGGACGCCATGGCCGACGTGCTGGTGCGCAAGTACGCGCCCCTGCCTGCTGCCAGCCTCGGCCAGCTGATCGCGATGCTGTTTTTCGCGGCCCACCAGTGGCAGCACCTGCGCAAAGCCACGCTCGCGCGCGCCAAGGCCCGTCTGGCGCATGCCCGCATCGACGGCGTCGACTGGTACTGGCCCGCCGACGAAGACCCCGCACGCGGCTGGCGCATCCCGTCGCAGGTCAGGCTGCTCGCACCGTTCGACCCCGTGGTCTGGGACCGCCGCCGCTTCGAGCTGCTCTGGGGCTGGGCCTACCGCTTCGAGGCCTACACGCCGGCTGCCAAGCGGGTGCGCGGCCATTACGCGATGCCGCTGCTGTGGCGCGACCAGGTCATCGGCTGGGCCAATGCCTCCGTCAAGGGCGGCGCCCTGGCGGTGGACTGCGGCTATGTGAACGGCAAGGCGCCCCGGGACGTCGCCTACCGCACCGCGCTGGCCGACGAGATCGAGCGCCTGCGCACCTTCCTGGCCCTGCCGCCTACACGTTGACCGAACCCATCTGCGCTGCCGGGTAGCGCGTGCCCGCCACCGCATGCTCGGCCAGCAGGGCGGCCAGGCGGGCGCGGCGGGCTTCATCGAAATGGATGCCGGCGGCCAGCGTGTTCTCTTCGAGGCGCGGGATGCTGCGGGTGCCCGGGATGGGCACGATGTCCGGCCCCTGGTGCAGCAGCCAGGCCAGCGCGAGCTGGGCGGGCGTGTAGCTCCATTCGTCGGCCAGCGCCTTCAGGGCATCCGCCAGGGCGAGGTTGTGGTCGAGGTTGCCGCCCTGAAAGCGCGGATGCACCCGGCGGCGGTCGTCGGGCGCGAGCTGATCGGCCGAGCGGATCGCGCCGGTCAGGAAGCCGCGCCCCAGCGGGCTGTAGGGCACCAGGGCGATACCGAGCTCACGGCAGGTGGGCAGGATCTCGGCCTCCACGTCCCGGCTCCACAGCGAATACTCGGTCTGCACCGCCGCGATCGGATGCACGGCATGCGCCCGGCGGAGGGTGGCCGCTGACGCCTCGGACAAGCCCAGGTGCGCCACCTTGCCCGCCTTCACCAGTTCGGCCATGGCGCCGACCGTCTCCTCGATAGGCACGGTCTTGTCCACGCGGTGCTGGTAGTACAGGTCGATGCGCTCCACGCCCAGGCGCTGCAGGCTCGCGTCGCAGGCCTCGCGCACATAGGCCGGGCTGCCATCGATGCGCAGCACCGTGCCGTCCGGCGCGCGCACATGGCCGAACTTGGTCGCGAGCACCACCTCACCCGGGCGCGCGGCCAGGAGCCGGGCGAGCAGGCGCTCATTGGCACCCATGCCGTACATGTCCGCGGTGTCGAGAAAGTTGATGCCGATATCGAGCGCACGGTGCAGCACCGCCAGGGACTGGGCGTCGTCAGCCGGCCCGTAGAAGTCGGACATGCCCATGCAGCCCAGGCCCAGGGCAGAGACCTCGGGGCCGGTGGTGCCGAGACGGCGGCGGGGCAGATGAGCGTGGGACATGGGCAGGACCTTGGAGGCTGAGGACAGGAGCTGCAAGCTTAGTCACAAGCGGCGGGCAAGCCGGTGACAAGGTTTCATGCGGCGGCTGTCACCTCACCACCGCTGACACAGCCTGCGCGCCGCAGGGCGGCGCTGTGCCTTCACGCCCCGGGCGCGCCTGCCTAACGTGCCTGCGTTGCCGCCACCCTGGACACTGCCATGACCCGCCCTGCCCTGGCCCTGCCTTTCATCCTCAGGCTCGTGCGCCTGCCGAAGCGCTTCGTGCGTCTGCCCGACGCGCCCGCGCCGCGCGATGCATGGCCGGGTGAAACCGACTGGCTCGACGCCGCTGCCGACCTGGCCGATCTGGAACACCGTCTGAAACGACTCGAACGCGCCCGCCCGGACCGCTTCGGGCCCTTGCCGCCTTGATACGAATCAAGCAAGACGGGCGCTGGCGCGCGCAGTATCGTCATCGTTCTGTCATGCCAGGAGTGATGCCCATGCCCAGCCCCAGCCGCGCCCGCAGCCCCGACACGGTCCGCGTCGCCCCCCGCCGCGCCAACGCCCGCCGCGTGGCCGCCGGCGACACCGCGCCGCGCCTGGACGCCGACAGCCTGGAGAAGCACCGGGTGAACCGCGCCACCACCCGCCGTGACGTGGTGGGCAGCGAAACCCTGGCCGAGCTGCTGCGCCGCCACCAGCAAGGCGAAGGCGGCCCCGAAGCCCTCGCCGAAGAGCTGGGCACGCTGCTGTCCGGCAGTTCGCCCGACGAACGTCGCCACCTGCGCCGCGCATTGCGCCAGCACGAAGAAGCCGTGACGCCCGGGCCGGACGCCGATGCCGACACCGAGCTCAGCCCCGGCTGGCGCCAGGGCGCCTACCCCTACAAGAACCTGCTCTCGCGGCGCCGCTACGAGAAGGAGAAGTACCGGCTGCAGGTCGAGTTGCTCAAGCTCCAGGCCTGGGTCAAGGAGACCGGCGCACGGGTGGTCATCCTGTTCGAAGGCCGCGATGCCGCAGGCAAGGGCGGCACCATCAAGCGCTTCATGGAGCATCTCAACCCGCGCGGTGCGCGCGTGGTGGCGCTGGAGAAACCCAGCGAGGTCGAGCGCGGCCAGTGGTACTTCCAGCGCTACGTGAACCATCTGCCCACGGCCGGCGAGATCGTGCTGTTCGACCGCAGTTGGTACAACCGCGCGGGCGTCGAGCGGGTGATGGGCTTTTGCAGCGAGAGCGAGTACCAGGAGTTCCTGCGCCAGACGCCCGAGTTCGAGCGCCAGCTGGTGCGCTCGGGCATCCATCTGTTCAAGTTCTGGTTCTCGGTCAGCCAGGCCGAGCAGCGCCGCCGCTTCAAGGAGCGCAAGCTGCACCCGCTCAAGCAATGGAAGTTGAGCCCCATCGACATGGCGTCGCTCGACAAATGGGACGACTACACCCGCGCCAAGGAGGCGATGTTCCTGCACTGCGACACCTCCGACGCGCCCTGGACCGTCATCAAGAGCGACTGCAAGAAGCGCGCGCGGCTGAACGCGATGCGCTTCGTGCTGAACCGCCTGCCCTACGCCGCACGGCGGCTCGAGCGGGTGGGGCCGGTGGACCCGCTGATCGTCGGCCGGCCGGCGCTGGTGTCGGTCGCGGGTGACGATTTGTTGGCACCCGGTGGCGCCGGCTAATCCACACGGCCACCCACGGCGGGCCGGAGGCTGGCTAGAATCCGCAGCCTCCGAGGAGCGTTGCAACCTCAGCACCTTTTGAGGCCAGGCTCGGAGCGTTACCCCCTGCAACCGCGCTCACCCGCTGACCTTGGGTCGGGGTGTGTCTGAAATCCCCCTTTGCCCCCGTCAGCGGCTTCATCACCTGAAGGAGCCGACATGACCGCCAACCTCCCCGCCCACATCGTCAAGGACCTGTCGCTGGCCGACTGGGGCCGCAAGGAAATCAAGATCGCCGAGCACGAGATGCCGGCGCTGATGGCCATCCGCAAGGAATACGCCGCCAGCCAGCCGCTCAAGGGCGCGCGCGTGGCCGGCTCGCTGCACATGACCATCCAGACCGCCGTGCTGGTCGAGACGCTGCAGGCCCTGGGTGCCGAGGTGCGCTGGGCGTCCTGCAACATCTACTCCACGCAAGACCACGCCGCCGCCGCGCTGGCTGCCGTCGGCACCCCGGTGTTCGCCTACAAGGGCGAGACGCTGGAAGACTACTGGGACTACACGCACCGCATCTTCGAATTCGGCGCCGCCGGCACCGCGGGTGAAGGCCCCAACATGATCCTGGACGACGGCGGCGACGCGACGCTGCTGATGCACCTGGGCCAGAAGGCCGAGAAGGACCTCTCCGTGCTGGCCAACCCCGGCAGCGAGGAAGAGCGCATCCTGTTCGCCGCCATCAAGAAGAAGGTGTCGGAAGACCCGACCTGGTACACCCGCAAGAGCGCGGAGATCATCGGCGTGACCGAAGAGACCACGACCGGCGTGCACCGCCTGAAGGAAATGGCCGCCAAGGGCTCGCTGCTCTTCCGCGCCATCAACGTGAACGATTCGGTCACCAAGAGCAAGTTCGACAACCTCTACGGCTGCCGCGAAAGCCTGGTGGACGGCATCAAGCGCGCCACCGACGTGATGGTGGCCGGCAAGATCGCGGTTGTGGCCGGCTACGGGGACGTGGGCAAGGGTTCGGCCCAGGCCCTGCGCGCCCTCTCCGCCCAGGTGTGGGTGACCGAGATCGACCCCATCTGCGCGCTGCAGGCCGCGATGGAAGGCTACCGCGTGGTGACCATGGACTGGGCCGCCGACAAGGCCGACATCTTTGTGACCGCCACCGGCAACAAGAACGTCATCACGTATGAGCACATGGCAGCGATGAAGGAAAACAGCATCGTCTGCAACATCGGCCACTTCGACAACGAGATCGACGTCGCCGCGCTCGAAACCAAGTGCCGCTGGGAAGAGATCAAGCCCCAGGTCGACCACGTGGTGTTCCCCGACGGCAAGCGCATCATCATGCTGGCCAAGGGCCGCCTGGTGAACCTGGGCTGCGGCACCGGCCACCCGAGCTATGTGATGAGCTCGTCCTTCGCCAACCAGACGATCGCCCAGATCGAGCTGTTCGCGCACAAGGACCGGTACGAGGTCGGCCAGGTCTACGTGCTGCCGAAGCACCTGGACGAAAAGGTCGCCCGCCTGCAGCTGTCCACGCTCAATGCCCAGCTGACGGAGCTGTCCGAAGAGCAGGCGGCCTACATCGGCGTGACCAAGGCCGGTCCGTTCAAGCCCGACACCTACCGGTACTGATGCGCCCCTCGTCCAGTCTCGCCTCGCTGAACGCGGGCGTGCCTGGCCGGTCCCCCGAGGGGACGGCGAGGCACGCGGCGTCGAGCCGCGTGCCCGTCACCCCACGCGTGCCGGCTTGGGAGCGGCCCGGCGCTCGGCCCGCCATCGAGGTCTGACGGCATGCGCGCCGACCAGCTCCTCGTCGCCCAGGGCTTGGCGCCCACGCGGTCGGCCGCGCAACGGCTCATCCAGCATGGCGTGGCCGAGTGGGCCTCGCCCACCGGCTGGGCCGCGCTGAAGAAGGCCGGCGAGGACCTGCCCGAGACGGCGCAGCTGCGCGTCCCCGACGACGCGGAGCTGCGCTATGTGTCCCGCGGCGGGCTCAAGCTGGAGGGCGCGCTGGCACGCACCGGGGCCGATGTGCACGACCTCATCGTGCTGGACGTGGGTCAGAGCACCGGGGGCTTCACCGACTGCCTGCTGGCGCGCGGCGCGCGTCATGTGGTGGGCATCGATGTCGGCCACGGCCAGCTGCATGCGCAGCTGAAACGCGTCGCACGCGTCACGGCGCTTGAAGGCACGCATGTGCGCGGGCTCGACAGCCTGCGCCCCCATGCCCCCACCGGCGGCTTCCCGCTCATCGTGGGTGACCTGAGCTTCATCTCGATGATCGGCAGCCTGCCGGAGCTGCTGCCCTGGCTGGAGGCCCATGGCCACTTGCTGGTGCTGATCAAGCCGCAGTTCGAGCTCGGTCCGCAGGCGCTGGACAAGCGCGGCCTGGTCAAGGACGAGGCCGACTACCCGCGCCTGGAAGCCCGCACCCGCCTGGCCTGCACGGCACTCGGCCTGAAGGTGCTCGACTACTTCGACAGCCCCATCACCGGCGGTGATGGCAACCGCGAATTCTTTTTGTACGCCTCACGATGAAAACCCAATCTCTGACCGCGTGGCGCGAGCCGAGCGCTGGGCCGCTCCCGAGCCGGCTCGCATCCCCTTGGGGGATCGGGCGACGTACCCGTCGACCGAGGGGCTGACATGAGCACACCTGTTTCGTTCGAGTTCTTCCCGCCGAACACGCCCGTGGGCGTCGAGAAGCTCAAGGCCGTCGTGCAGCAGCTCGGCGAACTCTCGCCGCAGTACTTCAGCGTCACCTACGGCGCCGGCGGCTCCACGCGCGACAAGACGCTGTCGGCCGTGATGGACATCGCCGCCGCTGGCTTCGAGGCCGCGCCGCATCTGTCCTGCGTGGGCTCCACCCGCGAGAACATTGCCGAGATCCTGGGCACCTATCGGGCGCAGAACATCCACCGCGTGGTGGCTCTGCGCGGCGACCTGCCCAGCGGCACCGCCACGGCCGGCGAGTTCCGCTATGCGGCTGAACTCGTCAGCTTCATCCGCGAGACCCAGGGCGCCGACTGGCACATCGAGGTGGCCGCCTATCCCGAGGTGCACCCGCAGCAGCGTTATGCCGCGAAAGACCTGCAGCACTTCGCCGACAAGATGAAGGCCGGCGCTGACGGTGCCATCACGCAGTTCTTCTTCAATGCCGATGCCTACTTCCACTTCGTGGAGGAGGCCCGCAAGCTGGGCGTCACCCAGCCCATCGTGCCGGGCATCATGCCCTTCCACAACTACGCGCGCATCGCGCAGTTCGCGCAGCGCGACGGCATCGACATCCCGCGCTGGGTGCAACTCAAGATGGAAGGCTTCATGGACGACGCGGCCAGCATCCGCGCCTTCGGCCTGGACGTCATCGCGCGGCTGTGCGAGCGCCTGATCGACGGCGGCGCGCCGGGCATCCACTTCTACACGCTCAACCAGGCGCCGTTGGTGCTGGAGTTGTGCAAACGCCTCGGCCTCGGCGCCAAAGTTTGATGCAACACAAGACCGCCCGCTGACGCCGGGCGGCCTCGGGGTGACTTTGTGTTGCCTCAAAGTCGGCAAGCGCGCGACGGATTGCAATGCCTCCATCGGGACACATCCCATTCACCAGGAGTCATTGACCATGAAGTTCGCTACCGCCCTGCGCCTGGCCGCCGTTGCCGCCGCCGCCCTCGCCCTGCAACCTGCCTTCGCCGATGAAGGCCCGTGGCTGGTGCGCGTGCGCGCCCTGCACCTGGACTCGGCCAACAAGGACAGCACGGGCCTGGGCCTGTCGGTCAACAACAAGACCTTCCCCGAGGTCGACTTCAGCTACTTCGTGACGCCCAACATCGCGGCCGAGCTGATCCTGACCTACCCTCAAAAGCACACGCTCTATTCCAACGGCGCCGAGATCGGCAGCTTGAAGCACCTGCCGCCGACGCTGACGCTGCAGTACCACTTCAACCCCACCGGCTCCGTGCGCCCCTATGTCGGCGCCGGCCTGAACTACACCAACTTCTCCAGCGTGAACTTCGCGCCCGCCGTGCAGACCGCGCTGCAGCCCAGCATCAAGCGCAACAGCTGGGGCGCCGCCTTCCAGATCGGCGCGGACGTGGAGATCGCCAAGGGCACCTACCTGAACTTCGACGTGAAGAAGGTCGGCCTGGACACGACGGTCTACTCCAAGGGCACGGAAGTCGGCAAGTTCAAGGTCAACCCGACCCTCGTCAGCGTCGGCCTCGGCTGGCGGTTCTGAAGTGCCCCGCGCCCAGACTCGCTTCGCTGAACGCGCGCGAGCCTGGTCGGTCCCCCGAGGGGACGGCGATGCTTGCGGCATCAAGCCGCAAGCACATCGCCATGGCGGGCCGGCTTGGGAGCGGCCCGGCGCTCGGCCCGCACTTGGTCCAACCCCACAACGCCAAACGCTTTGCCGCTCATGTAAATGAGCGCTTTACGTGAGTCGGCGTGAACGTCCTCCGCAAGAATGCGCGGCAATGCGCCGCCTCCTCCTTGCGCTGGGTGCGCTCTGCGCCTGCGCGCTCAGCGCGGCCCAGCCCCCCACGCCTGCCTCGCCCGCCAAGCCTGCCGCCGCCGCCAGCGCCCCCGCTGCGGCGGCCAGCGGCGTGGTGGGCAACCGGCTCGACCGCGTCGAAGTCAGCAGCGGCCCGACCGCCAACAGCCGGCGGCGCAACAGCACCGCCAGCAAGATCGTCATCGAGCGCGAAGACCTCGACCGCTATGGCGACACCGTGCTGGGCGACGTGTTGCGCCGCCTGCCGGGCGTCACGATCGGCGGCCGCCCCGGCCGCGGTGGCGACATCCGCATGCGCGGCCTGGGCGGCGGGTTCACGCAGATCCTGGTCGACGGCGAGCGCGCGCCCGCCGGCTTTGCGGTGGAGGAGCTGCCGCCCGACCAGATCGAGCGCATCGAGATCTACCGCGCCCCTACCGCCGAGACCGGCGCACGGGCGATTGCCGGCACCATCAACATCATCCTGCGCGAGCCCCTGGTCAAGGCCAACCACGAGCTGCGCCTGACCCTCGGCCAGGACCGCGGCGAGCCGCAGGCCGACTTCAGCTGGACGCGCAACCTCAAGTGGGGCGGGCCGAGCGGCGACGCCTTCGTCGGCGCCCTCTCCACCAACGGCGGCCTGCACCGGCGCTTCAACACCATCGACTCGCGCAACCGCGTGGTCGACACCGACACGGCGCAGGTGCTCAACGAGACCGTGCAGCTGGGCAGCAGCGAGGGCCGCAGCGCCAGCCTGAACGGCAATGCACGCCTGCGCTGGAAGGCCAGCGAGACGCTGAGCCTCAACCTCTCGCCCTTCTTCGCGCTGTCCCAAAGCGAGGGCAGCAGCCAGAACAACGCCACCGGCTTCACCCGGTTTCGCAACGTGCAGGGCAACTCTGACGGGCGCATGCACAACCTGCGCCTGAACGTCTCGGCCAACTGGCGCCCGGAGCCAGGCGAAAGCTGGGAGTTCCGGCTGGGCCGCGGCGGCTTCAAGAACACCAGCAACAGCCAGCGCCGCGAGAGCCTGAAGGACGTCGGCGTGGACCTGCAGCGCGTGCAGGACGACCACAACGTCACCGACGAAGACCAGACCAGCCTGGGCGCCAAGTGGAGCCTCAAGACCGCCCAGGCCCACCAGTGGGTGACGGGCGCCGAGGGCGAGCAGGCCCGCCGCACCCAGGTGCGCCGCACGCTGGTGGACGGCGTGGAGTCGCTCGCGCTGCAGAAGTTTGGCGACACCCTGGGCTCGCGCAGCCAGCGCCTGGCCGCCTACACCCAGGACGAGTGGAGCCCGAGCAAGCAATGGTCGGTGTATGCCGGCCTGCGCTACGAACGCATCGAGACCCGGGCCGACGGCAGCGGCCTGATGCCTGACACCCGCAACATCTCCCAGGTCACCTCGCCGCTCTTCCACCTGCTCTGGAAGCCCGAGGCCTTCCCGAAAGACCAGGTGCGCCTGAGCCTCACCCGCAGCTACCGCTCACCCAACCTGAACGATCTGATCGCGCGACCCACCATCAACACCACCTACCCCAGCGGCCCCAACCTGCCCACCTACGCCGACCGCGCCGGCAACCCCGACCTCAAGCCCGAGCTCGCCACCGGCGTGGACCTGAGCCTGGAGCAATGGCTGCCGACCGGCGGCATCATCTCGGGCAGCGCCTTCGTGCGGGACATCAAGAGCCTGATCCGCAGCCAGCTCGCACTCGAGACCGTGCCCTGGGACAGCTCACCGCGCTGGGTGAGCCGCCCGCGCAACATGGCAGGCGCCCGCACCCTGGGCGTGGAATTCGAGGTGAAGGCGCGGCTCGACGAAGTCTGGGACGACGCCCCGCCCGAGTGGCAGTCGCTGCTGCTGCGCTTCAACATCGCGGTCTTCGACAGCCAGGTCAAGGGCATCCCGGGCCCGAACGCCCGGCTGGACCAGCAACCGCGCGGCAGCCTGAACTTCGGCCTAGACCACCGCTGGAAGGCCCTGGGCCAGAACTTCGGCAGCGGCTTCAACGTCAACTACGTGCCGCCCACCCGCGTGCAGCAGACCGAGAACCTGCGCCGCGACGAATCCGCCCGCCGCCAGTTCGACGCCTACCTGTCGTGGAGCAGCGGCTCGGTGCGCGACGGCATCAACTGGCGGCTGTCCTTCGCCAACCTCGTGCCGCGCGACGCACAGGTCACCTCCGAGGCGGTCACGCTCGACCCGGTGACGGGCCACACGCTGGTGACCGACAGCTGGTCACGCAACAAGACCTTCCGCGTGGTGTCGCTGCGCGCCGACCTGAGGTTCTGACAAGCCCCTCGCCCAGCGGGTACGCTGAGCGGTCCCCGAGGGGGCGGCGATGCGCGCCAGATCGACTGACGCGCCCATCGCCAGGACGGGCCGGCTTGGGAGCGGCCCGGCGTTCGACCCGTGAACTCCGAAAACCGTTGTCATGACCTACCGCCGCATCCTGTTCTTCTGCATGGGCAACATCTGCCGCAGCCCCACCGCCGAGGGCGTCATGCGCGCCAAGCTGGCCGCAGCCGGGCTGGCGGGTCAGGTCGAGGTCGACTCCGCCGGCACGCACGCCTACCACGTGGGCGAACCGCCCGACGCGCGCAGCCAGGCCCATGCGCTGCGCCGCGGCTACGACCTCAGCGCCCAGCGCGCCCGCCAGCTGGTGGCCGACGACTTCACGCGCTTCGACCTCGTGCTGGGCATGGACGCCGACAACCTCGCCCGCGCCACCAAGCTGTGCCCGCCGGGCGAGCGCCACCGACTGAAGCTGCTGCTGGACTATGCGCCGCAGGCCGGCAAGCGGCATGTGCCCGACCCGTACTACGGTGGCGACGCCGGGTTCGAGGAAGTGCTGGACCTGGTGGAGGCGGCCTGCGATGGCCTCATCGTCACGATGAAGGGCTGACCGGCGACGGCCGAGCGGCTCGGCTTGGGGTTGCGCCCCCGACGCCGTCCATCACACACCCGGGCCGGCGGGCGCTGCTCACGGTGGGTCGGCGCGCAGCGTCGTCGATACGATGAAGTCAACCACCGCGGCGCCATTGACCGTGTTCGGCGTGACGATGTCGAAATGGTTGGCCTTCGGCGGCGTCAGCACGTCCACCCGATCGCCACTGGCCCGCGCCGCAACGATGTAAGGCTGCATCAGGTCCTGGAGCGCCGCGCCGATGAGCAACTGGCGCATGCCCAGCGGCAGTTGATCCATCGGTGACGCGATGCGGTAGTCGTCAGGCTTTTGTTGCGGCGTGCCGCCCATCAGCGGCACGATCACCGGCCTGCCGCACACATCAGCGTCGATACCGACGAAGGGGGCCAGCGCACCAGGCCCGTCGATGGCCACGACGGCCGTTGGCCGCACGCGGGAATCGTTCCAGGGCGCCGGCAGCTTCGCACGCGACGCCGCCCAGAGCGCCAGATGCGCCCCCGCCGAGTGCCCGACGATGACAACCCGCGACAGGTCGAGTCGGTGGGTCGCGGCCACGTCAGCCAGTTTGTCCTCAGCCGCCGCGATGTCCTGGAACGTGCCTGGCCAGCCGCCGCCCGCATCCCCCACGCGGCGGTATTCGATGTTCCAGGTGGCGAATCCTCGCTTCGTCAAGGCATCGGCAAATCCGGCGATGCCGGAACGGTTGTCGACGCTGGCCATCCAGCACCCGCCATGGATCACGACGGCGACGGGAAACGGCCCCGGGCCCTCCGGCAGCCGAAGGTCGGCCACCTGCAGTTCGCCCGGCCCATAGGCAATGGTTGCCGCCGGCCTGGACGCCTGGGCGCCGAAGGCCTTGTACACAGCCTGAGGGCTCTGCGCCCGTCCAGGCTGCGCACCGGCCGCGAGTATCAGCCCGATCAACACCAAGGATGGGAATCGCATCACCTGTCGCTCCTGGAAAAGTGCAGCACGCAGCGCCGCCGCTCAGCGGGTTCGCCCAGCACGGGTATAGCAGCGCTCGGGGGCGCATGCACAGGGCGCTGCCCACCCAGACAGGTGGCCTGGCACCGTGCGCCAGAGGATCGCCGCTATCGCCGGCATGGGACTTTCCAAATTGCCCTGGCGCCATTGGCCGCCAACAATCAGGTGCATGCGCCAAGTCAACGCCCCCAAGCCTCTGCCCACCTTCGAAAGCTTCCGCGACCGCATGCTCGCCGCAGGCCATGACGAAGTGCTGGTGCGTCCCTGGGCTGCGGGCACGGTCGTGGCTCCGCACACCCACCCTTTCGCGGCCGAGGCCCTCGTGGTTGAGGGTGAGATGTGGCTGGCCATCGGCGACGGGCCGCTGCAACACCTCCGGCCGGGCGACACCTTCCACCTGGCGGCTCACGAGCTCCACCGTGAACACTACGGCCCCGACGGGGCGACCTACTGGGTCGCGCGAAAGTCAGTCTGAGGCAGGCCACCTGAACGCCGGCTACGCGACGCCCCGCCCGCGTGAAGCACGCGGCAAGCGAGCCGGATCAGCGTAGCAAGCTGGCCGGTCCTGCGGCTTGGCGCGTGTGGATCAGGGCTTCACGTCTACCACTGTCTCGAAGCCGCCGAAGATCATCCGCTTGCCGTCGAACGGGATCGGCGGATTGCCCGGCGTGGCGGGGTCCATGTGGGGGTCTTCTCGCATCTTCTTCATGGCCGCGTCGCGCGTGGCCTTGTCGGGCCACTCGACCCAGGAGAACGCCACCGTCTCGTCGGCCGTGGCCTGCACGGCGCGGCGGAAATCGGTGAGCTTGCCGTCGGGCACGTCGTCACCCCAGCCCTCGACCACCCGCAGGGCGCCGAGCTCCAGAAACATGGCGTCGAAATGGCGCGCATGCTCGATGAACTGCTGCCGGTTGGCGGTGGGAACCGCAATCACGAAACCGTCGATGTAGGACATGTCTTCACTCCTGCTGGCGGCGCCATCGGGCGCCTTGCCTATCGTCGACGAACGAGCGGGGGGCTTATCGACAAGACCCCAGAGCTGCGGGGCCGTAACAGCGGGTTTCATCGGGTCCGACTCTATTTGTTCGCCCGCTGAACAAACTAAGATGTCCAGCGCTGTCCACAAGAACACCCGGAGACATGACCCGCATCACCCCCTGGCTGGGCGCCCTCGCCCTGGCCGGTGCAAGCGCCCTGGCTGCGCCGCCGGCCGACCTGCCCTACACCTTCAAATCGGTCGCCATCGTCGGCGGCGGCTTTGTCGACGGCATCGCCTTCCACCCCGCGGTGCCGGGCCTGGCCTACGCGCGCACCGACATGGGCGGCGCCTACCGCCGCGACACCGCCACCGGCCCCTGGCAGCCGCTGCTGGACCACCTGCCGCTGGCCGACGTCAACCTGATGGGCGTGGAGAGCCTGGCGGTGGACCCGAACAACCCCGACGCCGTCTACCTGGCCTGCGGCACCTACACGGCTGCCACGGTGCCCAACGGCGCGGTGCTGCGCTCCCGCGACCGCGGGCGCCACTGGCAGCGCACCGACCTGCCCTTCAAGCTCGGCGGCAACGAAGGCGGCCGCGGCAATGGCGAGCGCCTGGCTGTGGACCCCAACGATGGCCGCGTGCTCTACCTCGCCAGCCGCACCGCCGGCCTGTGGCGCAGCACCGACGCGGCGCGAACCTTCCAGCGCGTGGACAGCTTCCCTGACGCCGCCTGGCGCCGCGAGGCCAGCGACGGCCCGCCGCCCAGCTGGGGCGGCACCGACGGCAAGGCGACGATCAACTTCCTGTTGTTCGACCCACGCAGCGGCACGCGCGGCCAGCCCAGCCGCACGATCTACGCGGGCGTGTCCGTCATCGGCCGGCCGAGCCTGTGGCGCAGCCTGGACGCCGGCGCCAGCTGGCAGCCCCTGCCCGGCGGCCCGGAGCACCACCGCCCGATGCGCGCGGCGCTCGCGAGCGATGGCCAGCTCTACCTCGCCTACGCCAGCGAGCCCGGGCCGCACCGCATGACGGACGGCTCGGTCTGGCGCCTGGACCCGTCCACCCGCACCTGGACCGACATCACGCCTGAGCGCCCCAGCGCCGCGCAACCCTTCGGTTATGCCACCGTGACGGTTGACCCTGCACACCCCCGCCGGCTGCTGGCCAGCACCGCCGGACGCGGGCGGGGCGATGAGCTCTTCCGCAGCACCGACGGCGGCGCCAGCTGGGCACCGCTCTTCCCGACCGCCCGCTTCGACGCTTCGGCCGCGCCCTATGTGGCTGACACGCATCTGCACTGGCTCTACGACGTCAAGATCAACCCCGCCAACCCCGACCACGCCCTCTTCACCACCGGCTACGGCGGCTGGGAGACGCTGGACCTGACCGCCGCCGACCGCGGCCAGCCCACCACCTGGCGCGTGATGGCCGGCGGCATCGAAGAGACCGTGGCCCTGGCCCTGCACAGCCCCACGAAGGGCGTACCGCTGGTGACGGCCATCGGCGACTACTCCGGCTTCGTCCACACCGACCTCGACCGCCCCGCCGCCGGCAACCCGAAGCCGCCCTTCTTCGGCAACACGCACGACGTGACCGGCGCGGCGCTGGCACCCGAGGTCATCGTGCGCATCGGCCATGCACGCGATGGCGGCAAGAACCTCGGCTACTCGCTGGACGGCGGCGCCTCCTGGCGCGAGCCCGCGACGGTGCCACCCGGCAAGCTGCCCGGCGACGGCTTCATCGCCGTGTCGGCCGACGGCCGCGCCTGGGTGTGGACGCCCAAGGGCGGCGCGCCCCACGTCACGCACGACCGCGGCGACACCTGGCAGGCGGTGACGGGCCTGCCGCCCGGCACCCGCGTGATTGCCGACCCGGTCGACCCGCAGCGCTTCCACGCGATGGCGCTGTTCGACGGTCAGTTGTTCAGCAGCACTGACGGCGGCCTGCGCTTCACCGCCGAGCCCCTGGCCCTG
>JAIPCJ010000106.1 GCA_021738245.1 Methylotenera sp.
GGCGAACCCGGCGGCGGCAGCGCCTCCACACTCAGTTCACCCGCGCGGGTGGCGGCCAGCAGCGAGCCGGGCTGGGTCTCGGGCACGGTGAAGGCAATGCCGATCGGGTCGATCTGCGCAATGTTGACCAGCGGCGCCGCCGTGGCGTTGGCCTGCACCAGGCTGCCGGGGAAGACGCTGACGATGCCCGCGCGGCCGCTGATGGGCGCCCGCAGTTCGTTGTAGCTCACGCTGACCTGCGCCGCCTGCACCGCGGCTTCGTCGCTGCGCACCAGGGCCTGGCCCGCCTCGAAGTTGGCCTGCGCCGTGTCGACCGCGTTCTGCGCGATGAAGTTCTGCGCCTTCAGTTCCTTGGCGCGCGTGAGTTGACGCTCCAGGTCGGCGAGGCTTGCACGGTCGCGGGCCAGCTGAGCGCGGGCCTTGTCGAGGGCAGCCCGGTCGGCGCGGTCATCAAAGCGGAAAAGCAGCTCGCCCTTCTTGACGTTCTGCCCATCCTTGACGAACACCTGGGCCACCGTGCTGGTGGTCTGCGCACGCAAGTCCACGCTCTGCAACGCGGTGACCGTGCCGCTGGCCTCCACCGTGACGGGCACATCCGCCTGCCGGACCTTGACCACGCCGACGTTCTGAGGCGGTGCACTGGCTGCACTCGCGGGAGCGGCGGCGGCGTTGTCCTTGCCACCGCAACCGGCCAACAGGGCCAGGAGCACCAGCATCGAGCCGCCATGGGTCCAGGGAGAGGTCACGCGCATGCAAGCCTGCCGAAAGTAATGGGGGTTGACTGAAAAAACATATCAGCTTAACCGCGCCATTTTTCTCTCAGGTTGCTGGGGTCTCCTGCGATGTGCGGTTTTCGAGCTCAGTTCTGCAGCGCGCGCGCCAGCCGGGCGCCCACCACCGCGTTGTGCTTGACCAGCGCGATGTTGGTGGCGAGGCTTTGCCCGCCGGTCAGGGCCTTGATGCGGCCGAGCAGGAAGGGCGTGATCGCCTTGCCCGTGATGCCCTGCGCATCGGCCTCCGCCAGGGCCTGGGCGGTGATGGCGTCGATCTGGTCGCGCGGCATGGCCTGGTCGGCCGGCACCGGGTTGCTCACCACCACGCCGCCGCCCAGGCCGAGCGCCCACTTGGCACGGATGAAGCGGGCCTGGGTGGCGGCATCGTCCATGCGGAAGTCGGCCTTGAGGCCGCTGTCGGGGGTGAAGAAGGCCGCGAAGTTGTCCTGCCCGACCGACAGCACGGGCACGCCATGCGTCTCCAGGTACTCCAGCGTCAACCCCAGGTCGAGGATGGACTTGGCCCCGGCGCACACCACGGCCACCGGCGTGCGCGCCAGCTCCTGCAGGTCGGCCGAAATGTCGAAGCTCTCATGCCCGCCGCGGTGCACGCCGCCGATGCCGCCGGTCACGAACACCTCGATGCCGGCGAGATGCGCGCAGATCATGGTGGCAGCCACCGTCGTGGCGCCGAGGCGGCCCGTGGCCACTGCATAGGGCAGGTCGCGGCGGCTGAGCTTCATCGCGTCGGGCGCCTGCGCGAGCTGGGCGAGTTCCCCGTCCGTCAGGCCGATGCGAATGCGCCCGCCGATGACCGCGATCGTGGCCGGCACCGCGCCCTCGGCGCGGATCACGGCCTCGACCTCGCGGGCGGTGTCCAGGTTCTGGGGCCAGGGCATGCCATGGGCAATGATGGTGGATTCGAGCGCCACCACGGGCAGGCCCTGGGCACGGGCGGCGGCCACTTCGGGCGAGAGTTGGATCAGGTCGTTCATCGGTTCAGCAGGAAATCGGGGGTGAGTTCAGCGTGGACGCTGTCGGTGGTCTGGAGCGTGAGCGCGGCCAAGGCCAGGCCCAGGCGGGCCGCCGCATCGAAGTTGTCGGGGGCGCGCAGCAACGAAGCGCAGACGCCAGCCGTCAGCGCGTCGCCGGCACCGGTCACATCCACGACCTCCACTTGAGGTGCCGGCCAATGGCGTGGCGCGTGGCCGGGCGTGCTCAGCAGCAGCCCCTCGGCCCCTTTGGACACCAGCACGCAGCCCACGCCGCGCGCATGCAGCCGGTCGAAGGCGTCAAGGGGCTCGGGCGCGATGGTGGCGAGCTCGCCGGCGTTCATGACCAACAGGTGCAGCCCGTCCAGGCGCTCCGGCAGGCGCTCCATCTTGGCCTCGGACACCGCCACGCCCACCAGCGGGATGCTGCTGCTGCGCGCCTCCGCCAGCAGCAGTGGCCAGGCGTCGGTCGGCAGGTTGCCGTCGGCCACGACGAGGGCGGCGCTGGCGCGTAAGGCCTTGCTGGCTTCCAGCGCCCAGGGGTTGAGACTCTCCACCAGCGGCATGGCCGCCAGGCCGAGCTGCAGGCTGCCGTCGGGCGCCAGCACTGCGGTGTAGCTGTCGCTGGCATGCCGGCGCAGGCGGATCACGGCCCGCGTGTCGATGCCCACGGTCGCCGCCTGCTCCAGCAGCATGCGGCCGCCGGCGTCATCGCCCACGGCCGCCACCAAGGCCACCGGCAGCCCGAGGCGCGCCAGGTTCTCCGCGACATTGCGCACCACACCGCCCGGCGTCTCGTGCGACTCGCACGGGTTGGACGAGCCGCCCAGCGCATGCGCCAGCAGCTTGAGCTTGCGATCGATGTTGAGGCCGCCAATGCAGACGATGGGGGCGGCAGACGTGTTCATCACGTGATTCTAGGAAGGCCGCGCCGACTGCTAGAGTCGGTTCCGGCGCGGCGCCACGCCGCCCACGTCGCTCGGACGGTTCCGGGCGCTCACGTGACACTGCCAATGACCACTGCCTCTTCCGCCACCGGCGGCAAGCGCCGCTTCGCGCGCATCGACCGCCTCCCGCCCTACGTCTTCAACATCACGGCCGAGCTCAAGCTCGCCGCCCGCCGCCGCGGGGAAGACATCATCGACATGAGCATGGGCAACCCCGACGGGGCCACACCGCCGCACATCGTCGCCAAGCTCGCCGAGGTCGCCCAGCGGCCCGACACCCACGGCTACTCCGCCAGCAAGGGCATCCCGCGCCTGCGCCGCGCGATCTCGCACTGGTACCAGCGCCGCTACGGCGTGGACATCAACCCCGACACCGAGGCCATCGTCACCATCGGCTCCAAGGAAGGCCTGGCCCACCTGATGCTGGCCACGCTCGACCGGGGCGACACCGTGCTGGTGCCCGACCCGAGCTACCCCATCCACATCTACGGCGCGGTGATTGCCGGCGCCGACATCCGCGCCATCCCGGTCAGCAGCGAGGTGGACTTCTTCGCCGAGCTGGAGCGCACCATCCGCGGCAGCTACCCCAAGCCCAAGATGATGGTGTTCGGCTTCCCGTCCAACCCGACGGCGCAGTGCGTGGAGCTGAGCTTCTTCGAGCGCGTCGTGGCCCTGGCCAGGAAGCACGACATCCTCGTCGTGCACGACCTCGCCTATGCGGACATCGTGTTCGACGGGTTCGTGGCCCCTTCCATCATGCAGGTGCCCGGCGCCAAGGACGTGGCGGTGGAGTTCTTCACCCTCAGCAAGAGCTACAACATGGCCGGCTGGCGGGTGGGCTTCATGGTGGGCAACCCCGACCTCGTCGCGGCCCTGGCGCGCATCAAGAGCTACCACGACTACGGCACCTTCACGCCGCTGCAGGTGGCCGCCATTGCCGCCCTGGAAGGCGACCAGCAATGCGTGAAAGACATCGCCGCCAGCTACCAGCGCCGCCGCGACGTGCTCTACAAGGGCCTCACCGAAGCCGGCTGGGCCGTGGACTGCCCCAAGGCCAGCATGTACATCTGGGCCCGCATCCCCGAGCCCTACCGCGAGCTGGGCTCGCTGGAATTCGCGCGCCAATTGCTGGAGAAGGCCAAGGTCTGCGTGTCGCCGGGCATCGGCTTCGGCGACCACGGCGACGGGCATGTGCGCTTCGCGCTCATCGAGAACGAGAGCCGCATCCGCCAGGCCGTGCGAGGCATCAAGGCGATGTTCAAGGCCGACGGGGTGATCAAGGCATGACACCTCAGGCCTGCATCCTCGACCTCGACGGCACCCTGGTCGACACCCTCGGCGACTTCGTCGCGGTGCTGGGCCTGACGCTCGCCGACCTGGGCCTGCCCGCGGTGGACCGGGCGTTTGTGGAGCGCACCATCGGCCGCGGCGGCGAGCACCTCGTGCGCCAGACGCTGGCGCAGGTGGGCGCCAAGCCCGGGCTCTTCGACCATGCCTGGTCGCTCTACCAAGCCCATTACGCCACGGTGAACGGCCAGCATGCCGCAGTCTACCCGGGAGTGGTGGAGGGCCTGCAGGCCCTGCGCGCGCACGGCTTGCCGCTGGCGGTGCTGACCAACAAGCCGGTCGCACCCGCGCGCGAGCTGCTGCGGCGCAAGGGGCTGGACGGCTTCTTCGCGCAGGTGTTCGGCGGTGACAGCTTCGCGCGCAAGAAGCCCGACCCCCTGCCGCTGCTCGGCACCTGCGAGGCACTGGGCACACAGCCTTCAGCGACCTGGATGGTGGGCGACTCGCGCAACGATGCCGAGGCCGCCCGCGGCGCGGGTTGCCCCGTGGTGCTGGTGACCTACGGCTACAACCACGGCGAGGACATCCGCGCCGTGCCGGCCCTGCAGCACCTGGACCGGCTGGACGCGCTCAGGATCGCCGCGACGACTTCTTGATGCCGAGCAGCGCGTCCTTCAGCGCATCGTCGGCCGGCTTGTCGCCCAGCCAGATGCGCAACAGCGCGGAGAAGAACTCAGGCTCCTTGATCGGCTCGGGCATCACGCTTTTGCCGTTGAGCAGCAAGGTCGCACCCACGCCTGGCAGGTAGTCGACCGAGAAGCTGTCGCCCGAATTGAGCTGCTTGCGGCTGGCGAAGACCTCGCTGAGCTTGAGCACGCCGTTGATGCACTTGGCGAACTCTTCACGCGGCGCATTCGCTTCCATGCCCTTGGTGAAGAGCTTGCCGAGTTCATTGCCGTCGATGTCGCGCAGCATCTGGATGTGGATGCGCTTGGGGCCGGGCGCGCTCAGCACCTCTTGCGTGGTGCTGGCCTTGTGGGTGAGGTACAGGCCCGCGGTGTAGACCTTGACGACGAACTTGTAGCGGATGCCCGCGCCATTGAGCAGCAGCTTCTGGCCGGCCAGATCCACCGAAGGTTCGTACTTCACATTGGCCACTTCGATGGCCTGGGGCGCCTGGGCCCAGGCGCTCCCTCCACTCAGACTGGCTGCGGCCAGCAGGGCCGCGGCAACCAAAGCACGCATGTCTCGCTCCGTTGTCGTGCCGCGATGGCGGCATCTCCGTGGGCCGAAGTATGGCGCGATCCGCGCAAAACCCCGCTGATACACTCAGCCCAACATGTTCATCACGCGCAAGTACATCACGGGGTCGAGCGACCGGGGAGCCTGGCCCTGGCGTCGCTGGTCAGCCCTGCTCTGATGCCGCTTGGCGCGCCTTGACGCGCTCCCGCTCGCGTTGCCCGATCTCCCCGGGCTGCACGCCAAGCCCTGAAACATTGCTTGTTCAAGGTTTGAGTCGTGATCACCGAACTGGAATTTCAAAGCCTGGCCGCTGAAGGCTACAACCGCATCCCGCTGATCAGCGAGGCCTTTGCGGATCTCGAGACCCCGCTCTCGCTCTATCTGAAGCTCTGTGCCGGCAGCGGCCAGGGCCGCAACAGCTTTCTGCTGGAGTCGGTTGTCGGCGGCGAACGCTTCGGCCGCTACTCCTTCATCGGCCTGCCCTGCCGCACCCTGGTGCGCGCCACCGGCACCCTGTGCGAGGTGGTGACGGACGGCGTGGTCGTCGAGACGCACGAGGGCAACCCGCTGGACTTCATCGCGGCCTACCAGGACCGCATCAAGCCCAAGATCCCGGCCGGCCTGCCGCGCTTCTGTGGCGGTCTCGCCGGCTATTTCGGCTACGAGGCCGTGCGAGCCATCGAGAAGCGCCTGACCGCCACCAAGAAGGACGGCGGCCTGGGCACGCCCGACATCCTGCTGCTGCTCAGCGAGGAGGTCGCCGTCATCGACAACCTCTCCGGGCGGCTCTACCTCATCGTCTGGGCCGACCCACGCCAGCCCGAGGCCTACTTCCGTGCCACCAAGCGGCTGAGCGTGCTGCGAGACAAGCTGCACTATTCGGTCAGCGTGCCGCGCGTGAGCCGCAGCGAGTCGCACCCCGTGCAACGCGACTTCTCCAAGGCCGAGCTGATGGCCGCGGTGGAGCGCGCCAAGGAGTACATCGCGGCCGGTGACCTGATGCAGGTCGTGATCGGGCAGCGCCTGGCCAAGCCCTACAAGGCCGAGCCGATCGCGCTGTACCGCGCGCTGCGGGCCCTCAACCCCAGCCCCTACATGTACTTCTACGACTTCGGCGACTTCCAGGTCGTGGGCGCCAGCCCGGAGATCCTGGTGCGCGAGGAGCATGGCAGCGATGGCGCCCGCAAGGTCACCATCCGCCCGCTGGCCGGCACCCGCCCGCGCGGCGGCACGCCCGAGCGCGACGTGGCGCTGGAGGCCGAGCTCAAGGCCGACCCCAAGGAGCGCGCCGAGCACCTGATGCTCATCGACCTGGCCCGCAACGACATCGGCCGCATCGCCCGCACCGGCAGCGTGCAGGTGACGCAGGCCTTCGACGTGGAGCGCTACTCGCACGTGATGCACATCGTCTCCAACGTCGAGGGCACGCTGCGGCCCGAGGTGGGGCAGCTGGATGTGCTCAAGGCCACCTTCCCGGCCGGCACGCTCAGCGGCGCGCCCAAGGTGCGGGCGATGGAACTGATCGACGAGCTCGAACCCGTGCAACGCGGCATCTACGGCGGCGCCTGCGGCTACCTCAGCTTCGCCGGCGACATGGACCTGGCCATCGCCATCCGCACCGGCATCGTCAAGGACGGCATGCTCTACGTGCAGGCGGCGGCGGGCATCGTGGCGGACTCCGTGCCTGAACTGGAATGGCAGGAAACCGAAGCCAAGGCCCGTGCGCTCCTGCGCGCCGCTGAACTCGTGGAAGAGGGGTTTTGATGACCCCCACGCTCACTTCGTTCACTGCCCCCCGAGGGGGCGCGGCCTCCCTTGGGGCGGCCCGGCGGGAGACCACATGCTGCTCATGATCGACAACTACGACAGCTTCACGTTCAACATCGTCCAGTACCTCGGGGAGCTGGGCGCCGACGTGAAGGTGGTGCGCAACGACGAGATCACGGTGGCCGAGATGGCCGCGCTGAACCCGGACCACATCGTCTTCTCGCCCGGCCCCTGCACGCCCAATGAGGCAGGCGTCTGCGTGGAAGCCATCCAGCACTTCCTCGGCAAGAAGCCGCTGCTGGGCGTGTGCCTGGGCCACCAGTCCATGGGCCAGGCCCTGGGCGGCCGCATCATCCGCGCCCAGCGTCAGATGCACGGCAAGGCCAGCACGATCACGACCGACCAGCGCGGCGTGTTCAGCGGGCTGCCGCAGAGCTTTTCGGTGATCCGCTACCACTCGCTGGTCATCGAGGAGGCCACCTGCCCCGCCGTGCTGGAGATCACCGCCCGCAGCGAGGACGGCGAGATCATGGGCGTGCGCCACCGCGAGCTGGCCGGCACCGCCACGCCGTGCGAGGGTGTGCAGTTCCACCCCGAGTCCATCCTCAGTGAGCACGGCCACGCCATGCTGCGCAACTTCCTGGAGCTCAAGCCATGAGCGACTACGCGCCCACCTCGGGCGGTGCCGCGCGCGGCCCGGTGGTCGACCTGCGCAGCGACACCGTCACCAAGCCGACGCCCGCCATGCGTGAAGCCATCGCGCGCGCGGCGGTCGGTGACGATGTCTTTGGCGACGACCCGACTGTCAACGCGCTGCAGGAACGCGTCGCCGCGCTGATGGGCAAGGAGGCGGCCCTGTTCATGCCCAGCGGCACACAGAGCAACCTCTGCGGCCTGCTCGCGCATTGCGCCCGGGGCGACGAATACCTCGTCGGCCAGCTCGCCCACACCTACCGCTACGAAGGCGGCGGCGCGGCGGTGCTCGGCAGCATCCAGCCGCAGCCGCTGCCCAACCAGCCCGATGGCACGATCAAGCTCGACGACATCGCCGCGGCCATCAAGCCCGACGACCCGCACTTCGCCCGCACCCGGCTACTGGCGCTGGAAAACACCTGGGGTGGCAACGTGCTGCCCGCCGGCTATGCCGAGGCCGCCTGCGACCTGGCCCATGCCCGTGGCCTGAGCACGCACTTGGACGGCGCGCGGCTGTTCAATGCGGCAGTCGCCACCGGCCGCACCGTGGCCGACCTCGCCCGCCCGTTCGACTCGGTCTCAATCTGCTTCAGCAAAGGCCTGGGCGCGCCCGTGGGCTCGATGCTGGTGGGCTCGCGCGAGCTGATCCAGCGCGCCCACCGCATCCGCAAGATGGTGGGCGGCGGCCTGCGCCAGGTCGGCCTGCTGGCTGCCGCGGCCGACCATGCGCTGACGCACCACGTCGAGCGCCTGGCCGACGACCATGCCTTGGCGCGCCGTCTCGCTGATGGCCTGGCCGCGCTGCCGGGTGTCACCGTCACGCCACCGCAGACCAATATCGTCTTTGCCCAGGTCGAAGGCGGCCGGGGCCCCGCGCTGCTGGACCACCTCAAGGCCCACGGCGTGCTGGCCACCGGCCTCATCGGCCTGCGCTTCGTGACCCACCTGGATGTCGACGCCGCCGGCATCGACCACGCCCTCGCGGCGGCCCGCGACTTCTTCGAGAAGGCTTGACTGCCATGCCGATCACCGACAACGAAGCCCTCACCCGCGTCATCGAGCACCGCGAGATCTTCCACGACGAGATGCTCACCCTGATGCGCCGCATCATGGCCGGCGAGATGTCGCCCGTCATCGCGGCGGCCCTCATCACCGGCCTGCGCGTGAAGAAGGAAACCATCGGCGAGATCACCGCCGCCGCGCAGGTGATGCGCGAGCTGTCCAACAAGGTGCCGCTCGGCCCCCTGCCCCACCTCGTGGATGTGGTGGGCACCGGCGGCGATGGCGCGCACAGCTTCAACATCTCCACCTGCTCGATGTTCGTGGCCGCCGCGGCCGGCGCACAAGTGGCCAAGCACGGCAACCGCAGCGTGAGCAGCAAGACCGGCAGTGCCGACGTGCTGGAGGCGCTGGGCGCCAACATCCAGCTCACGCCGCGCCAGGTGGCTGCGAGCGTGGCCGAATGCGGCATCGGCTTCATGTTCGCGCCCAACCACCATCCGGCGATGAAGAACATCGCGCCGGTGCGGCGCGAGCTGGGCGTGCGCACGATCTTCAACATCCTGGGGCCGCTGACCAACCCGGCGGGCGCGCCCAACATCCTGATGGGCGTGTTCCACCCGGACCTCGTCGGCATCCAGGTGCGCGTGCTGCAGCGCCTGGGCGCGGAGCATGCGCTGGTTGTGTACGGCAAGGACGGCATGGACGAGATCTCGCTGGGCGCGACCACGCTGGTGGGCGAGTTGAAGGACGGCGCCATCCGCGAGTACGAGGTGCACCCCGAAGACTTCGGCTTCGCGATGGCCAGCAACCGCAGCCTCAAGGTCGAGGGCCCCGAGCAGTCGCGCCAGATGCTGCTGGGCGTGCTCGACGGCCAGCCTGGCCCGGCGCGCGACATCGTGCTGCTCAATGCCGGCGCCACGCTCTACGCGGCGAATGTGGCCGCCTCGCTGCCCGACGGCATCGAGCGCGCCCGCAAGGCGCTGGACAGCGGTGCCGCGCGCGCCAAGCTGGATGCCTTCGTCAAGGCGACAAAGGGCCTGGGGGGCGCGGCATGAGCGCCGACATCCTGAACCGCATCGTCGAGGTCAAGTGGGAAGAGATCGCGGCCGCCAAGGGCCGCCGCTCGCTGGCCTCGCTGCGTGACGAGGCCGAAGGCCGGCGCGGCGAACAGCGCGGCTTCGAGCGCGCGCTGCGGGCCAAGCTCGATGCCGGCCAGCCGGGCGTCATCGCCGAGGTCAAGAAGGCGAGCCCCTCCAAGGGCGTGCTGCGCGAGGACTTCCGCCCCGCGGCCATCGCCGAGAGTTATGCCCGCTTTGGTGCGGCCTGCCTGTCGGTGTTGACCGACGAGCGCTTCTTCCAAGGCTCAGTCGCCTACCTGCAGCAGGCCCGTGCCGCCTGCGAACTGCCGGTGCTGCGCAAGGACTTCATGGTCGACGAGTACCAGGTCATGCATGCCGGCGCGATGGGCGCCGACTGCATCCTGCTGATTGCCGCCTGCCTGTCGGACGCGCAGATGAGCGACCTCGAAGCCGCGGCCCATGCCATCGGCTTGGACGTGCTGGTGGAGGTGCACGACGGCGACGAGCTTGACCGCGCGCTCAAGCTCAAGACCCCGCTGGTCGGCATCAACAACCGCAACCTGCGCACCTTCGAGGTGACGCTGGACACCACGCTCGGCCTGCTGCCGCGCGTGCCGGCCGACCGGCTGCTGGTGACCGAAAGCGGCATCCTCGGCGCCGCCGATGTGAAGCGCATGCGCGATGCGAACGTGCATGCCTTCCTCGTGGGCGAGGCCTTCATGCGTGCGCCCGACCCGGGCCAGGCCCTGGCCACGCTGTTCGGATGAAGCTCCCGCTGGCGATTCCCCATACCGACTGGCGCCCCGTCATCGACGCCTGGGCCGCCAGCCCCGTGGGCCAGCAGCTGCAGGCCTACCTCGCCGAGCGCGTGGCGGCCGGCGCGACGATCTACCCGCCGGAGCCGCTGCGCGCGCTGCGCCTGACGCCGCTGTCGCAGACCCGCGTCGTGATCCTGGGCCAGGACCCCTACCACGGCCCGGGCCAGGCCGAGGGGCTGTCGTTCAGCGTGCCCGAGGGCGTGCCCTTCCCGCCCAGCCTGCGCAACATCTTCAAGGAGATCCAGCGCGACCTCGGCAAGCCCTTCCCCACTACCGGCAGCCTGGTGCGCTGGGCCGAGGGCGGCACGCTGCTGCTCAATGCCGTGCTGACCGTGGAAGATGGCCAGGCCGCGAGCCATGCCGGCAAGGGGTGGGAGGTGCTGACCGACGCGCTCATCCAGGCCGCCGCGCAAGACCCCGCGCCCAAGGTTTTCATGCTGTGGGGCAACTACGCCCAGGCCAAGGCCCCGCTGATCGAGGCCGCCGGCCAGGATCACCTCGTGCTGAAGGCCAACCACCCCTCGCCGCTGTCGGCCACCAAGCCTCCGCGCCCCTTCATCGGCTGCGGTCACTTCTCGACGGCCAAGGCCTGGCTCGAAGAACGCGGCCGCGGCGCGCCCCGGCGAACCGCGGACTAGGCCCCGTCTCCACGACGACGCCCCCGGCACCACCTGCGGGAGCCAGGTGGGCAAGCGGCCGGCAGCGCACGGCGCGATCAGCCGGCCCTGGCCGGTGCCCGCGCACGGGTGGCGAACGCCACGCCGTGCTCCCCGCAGGCTTGCTTCCGCGCCGGCAGATTGTTCCGCCAGCAGCAACTCGTCGTTCTATTCGCCCGGCTTTATCGCGCGGCGGCGACTGCCTACAGTCACGACCATCGGACAAACCCCTAGATTTCCAAGAGGGTCCCGAGCAGGAGAGTCCCCATGAACACCCGCTCCCTTTTCACGCTGATCACCGCCGCCACCGCCGTTGCCGCGCTCGCGGCCGGCATGATGCTGGCCATCAATGCGCCGGTGCCGTCGACGGCCGATTTCGGCCAGGCCAGCGTCGTGACCGCCAGCAACGAGCCGGCCTGAGCCCAACACCTGCGCCCAGCGGCGGCAGCGTCACTCGCCCGACTCGCCGCAGCGCATCTTCAGGCCGCCCATCACCTCGCGGCCGATCAGCTCGACGACCCAGTCGACGAACACCCGCAACTTGCTGCTCAGATGGCGGTTGGGCGGGTAGACCACATAGACCGGGATGGGCTCCGCGTCCCAGTCCTCCAGCACCCGCACCAATTCGCCGCTGCGCAGCAGCGGGCCGGCCATGAAGCAGGTCAGTTGCATGACGCCCAGGTGCGCCAGGCCGGCCTTCAGATAAGCGTTGGCATCGTTCACGGCCAGGATGTGGTTGCCCACGATCTCGACCTTCTCCTCCCCGCGCACAAAGGTGTCGCCCAGGACCTTGCCGGTGCGCGCTGAAAAGTAACCCACCATGCGGTGCGGCGTGTCGCCCAGGTCGCGCGGATGCAGGGGCTTGCCATGGCGGCGGATGTATTCGGGCGTGGCGCAGGTGATGAAGCGCAGCTCCGAGATGCGCCGTGCCACCAGGCTCTGGTCGGTCAACTCGCCACCGCGGATCACGCAGTCGATGTTGTCGCTGATGAGGTCCACGGTGCGGTCGCTGACACCGAGCTCGATCTGGATGTCCGGGTAGCGGGCGAAGAAGTCCGGCAGGTGCGGAATGATCATGTCGCGCCCCACCACGCCGGGCACGTCGATGCGGATGCGCCCGCGTGGGGTGACCCGCGCCTGGTTCATGCTGCCTTCGAGCTCCTCCAGGTCGGACAACAGACGCATGGCGCGCTCGTAGTAGGCCGCGCCGTCGGGCGTGACCGTCACGCGCCGGGTGGTGCGGTTCAGCAGCTTGGTGCGCAGATGGGTTTCCAGCGTCTGGATCAACCGGGTGACGGTGGCCTTGGGCAGGTCCAACGAGTCGGCGGCCTTCGTGAAGGTGCCGGCTTCGACGACCCGGACAAAAGCTTGCATCGCAGAAAGACGGTCCATGGGCGAACGGCGGGCGGGCAAAGCCCCAGGGCTGGCAGGGATGCTGTGATTGTTCCACGACCGGGAAAAGTGAGTCCGTTTTTGACCCGTTTATCCCTAGCCCATCAATCTCTATCTTTCGGTCCATGGACAAGCTCACGCCCCCTGCCTCCCTCCGCCTCGGCCCCGAGTCGGGCTGGCTGGCCCAGGTCTACCGGGCCCAGCAACCGCTGGAGGGCGATCGCCGCGCCTTGCTGCTCTGGCTGCACGGCGGCTGCTTCACGAATGGCACCGCGGCCGACACCGCACACCGTGCCGAACTGCTGGCCCAGGCCGGCGCCGATGTGGTGGCCCTGGACTACCCGCTCGCCCCTGCCCATCCCTTCCCGGCGGGGCTGACCGCCGCCTTCGAGGCGCTGCAGGCACTCGCCGCCAAGCCGGCGCGGCTCACCGGCAGCCCGCGCACCGCGCTGTTCGTGGGCGGGGAAGAAGGCGGCGGCAACATCGCCGCCGCGCTCGCGCTGATGGCCCGCGACCAGCACGCCCCCGCCCTGGCGGGCCAGCTGCTGCTGTCGCCCATGCTCGACCCGCAGCTCGGCAGCGCCTCCATGCGCGAAGGCGAATGCGGCGGCTGCGAATGCATCTACGCCCAGGGCTGGAAGGCCTACCTGGGCGATGGCATCCGGGCCGATCACCCCTACGCCGCGCCGATCAACGCGCGTCGCCTCAGCGGCCTGGCGCCCGCCCTGGTGCTGAGCCAGGCCGGCCACCCGCTCAACGACGAGTCGCGCCGCTATGCCGCGGCCCTGCGCCAGCACGGCGGCCAGGCCCGCGACCTCACCCTCGACACCCTCACGCCGGCCACCGCTCTCAACCCCATCCACGAATTCCTGCGTGACGCTGCCCGCCGGGCACTGTCGCTGCCGGAGTGAACCCTGCCTGTCTCAAGGAGAGAACTCGAATGTCATCCACCCCTCGCTTCAACCGCCTCGGGGCCATCGCGGGCGCCGTCGCCCTCGTGGCCCTGGGCACCATCGGCTTCGGCCAGTTCAACCGCCCGGCGCAGGCAGAGGCCGGGCCGGCCACGCCCCCCGCCACGCCGGTCTCGGTGGCCCAGGTCGTCAGCCAGGACGTGACCGCCTGGCAGGAGTTTTCCGGCCGCCTGGAAGCCGTGGACCGCGTGGACGTGCGCGCCCGCGTGTCGGGCGCGGTGCAGGCCGTGCACTTCCGAGAGGGCAGCCTCGTGAAGGCCGGCGACCTGCTCGTCACCATCGACCCCGCGCCCTACCAGGCCGAGGTGGCGCGCATGGAAGCCCAGCTTGCCGCGGCCCAGGCCCGCGTCACCTATACCCAGAGCGAGGCCCAGCGCGCCAAGGCGCTGTGGGACGACCGCGCCGTGGCCAAGCGCGAGTTCGACGAGAAGGACAACGCGGCCCGCGAGGCCGCCGCCAACCTGCGCGCTGCGCAGGCCGCGCTGCAAGCCGCCCAGCTCAACCTCGGCTACACCCAGGTACGTGCGCCCGTGGCGGGCCGCGTGGGCAAGATCGAAGTGACCTCGGGCAACCTGGTGGCCGCAGGCGCTGGCGCGCCGGTGCTGACGACGCTGGTCTCGGTCAGCCCCATCTATGCGAGCTTCGACGCGGACGAGAAGATCGTCACCAGCGCCCTGGCCTCACTGCCGGGCGACCGCCGGGGGCTGGAGCGCATCCCGGTCGAGATGGACGCCGGCGCCGAGGCCCAGACCGGCCGACTGCAGTTGGTGGACAACCAGGTCGACGCCAAGAGCGGCACTCTGCGCGTGCGCGCCGTGTTCGACAACAAGGACGGGCGGCTGATCCCGGGCCAGTTCGCCAAGCTGCGCATGGGCCAGGCCAAGACCGCGCCGGCCCTGCTGGTGAATGAACGCGCTGTGGGCACCGACCAGGACAAGCGTTACGTCATCGTCGTCGGCGCCAACAACCAAGCCGAGTGGCGCCCGGTGACGCTGGGGGCGAATGTGAACGGCTTGCGCGTGGTGACCAGCGGCCTGAAGGGCGGCGAGCGCATCGTCGTGGGCGGCGTGCAGCGGGTGCGACCGGGGTCCGTCCTGGCGCCCAAGGACGTCGCCATGGACGCCAAGCCCGAGCTCGCTGCGCAACAGGCAGCCGGCAAGACCTCCTGATCTAGGCCACCCAATCCCATCCGCGAGCGCTGTCTGCGGGCCGGCACCACCGGCCTGCGGGGGGCGTGCTGTCGCCTGAAACCACCGCGCCCGCGCCAGGAGCACCCATGAATCTCTCCAAATTCTTCATCGACCGCCCGATCTTCGCGGGCGTGCTCTCGCTGCTGATCTTCATCGGCGGCCTGCTGTCGATCCGCGCGCTGCCGATCTCGGAATACCCCGACGTCGTGCCGCCCTCGGTCGTCGTGCGCGCCCAGTACCCGGGCGCCAACCCCAAGGTGATCGCCGAAACCGTGGCCACGCCGCTGGAAGAAGCCATCAACGGCGTCGAGGACATGCTCTACATGAGCAGCCAGGCCACCACTGACGGCCTGATGACGCTGACCGTCAGCTTCAAGCTCGGCACCGACCCCGACAAGGCCCAGCAGCTGGTGCAAAACCGCGTGAGCCAGGCCGAGGCCCGGCTGCCCGAGGAAGTGAAGCGCCTGGGTATCACCACGGTCAAGAGCAGCCCCGACCTGACCATGGTCGTGCACCTGACCTCGCCCAACGAGCGCTACGACATGACCTACCTGCGCAACTACGCGGTGCTCAACGTCAAGGACCGACTCGCGCGCATCCCCGGCGTCGGGCAGGTGCAGCTGTTCGGCTCGGGCGACTACGCGATGCGCATCTGGCTGGACCCGCAGAAGGTGGCCGAGCACGGCCTCTCGGCCAGCGATGTGGTCACGGCCATCCGGGGGCAGAACGTGCAGGCCGCGGCCGGTGTCGTCGGCGCCTCGCCCGGCCTGCAGGGCATCGACCTGCAGTTGTCCGTCAACGCGCAGGGCCGGCTGCAGACGGTGGAGGAGTTCGGCGACATCATCGTCAAGACCGGCAGCAACGGTGCGGTGACGCGACTGCGCGACCTCGGCCGGCTGGAGCTGGGCGCGTCCGACTACGCGCTGCGCTCGCTGCTGGACAACAAGCCCGCCGTCGCGGTGCCGATCTTCCAGGCCCCGGGCGGCAATGCCCTGGACATCTCCACCAACGTGCGCGCCACGATGGCCGAGCTCAAGGCGCTGATGCCCGAAGGCGTGGACTACACCATCGTCTACGACCCGACCCAGTTCGTGCGCGCCTCCATCGAGTCGGTCATCCACACGCTGCTGGAGGCTGTCGCGCTGGTCGTGCTGGTCGTCATCCTGTTCCTGCAGACCTGGCGCGCCTCGATCATCCCGCTGCTGGCCGTGCCGGTCTCCATCATCGGCACCTTCGCGGTGATGCACGGCTTCGGCTTCTCCATCAACGCGCTGAGCCTGTTCGGCCTGGTGCTGGCCATCGGCATCGTGGTGGACGACGCCATCGTGGTGGTCGAGAACGTGGAGCGCAACATCGCCGCCGGGCTGAGCCCGCGTGACGCGACCTACCGTGCCATGCGCGAGGTGTCGGGCCCCATCATCGCCATCGCGCTGACGCTGATCTCGGTGTTCGTGCCGCTGGCCTTCATCACCGGCCTGACGGGCCAGTTCTACAAGCAGTTCGCGTTGACCATCGCCATCTCGACGGTGATCTCCGCCATCAACTCGCTGACCCTGTCGCCCGCGCTGGCCGCGATGCTGCTGAAGGACCACCACGCGCCCAAGGACGCGCTGACCCGCGCCATGGACCGCGTGCTGGGCGGCTTCTTCGCCCGCTTCAACCGCCTGTTCACGCGCAGCTCCGAGAAGTACGGCGGCGGCGTGAAGACGCTGATGTCGCGCAAGGCCGTGATGATGGTCATCTACCTGGGCCTGGTGGCCGCCACGGCGGGCCTCTTCAAGGCCGTGCCGGGTGGCTTCGTGCCGGGGCAGGACAAGCAGTACCTGATCGGCTTCGCGCAACTGCCGGACGGCGCCACGCTGGACCGCACCGAGGACGTCATCCGCCGCATGACCGACATCACGCTCAAGACCCCGGGCGTGGAGCATGCGGTGGCCTTCCCCGGCCTGTCGATCAACGGCTTCACCAACAGCGCCAGCTCGGGCATCGTCTTCGCAACGCTCAAACCGTTCGCCGAGCGCAAGGGCAAGGACCTGTCGGCGGGTGCCATCGCCGGGGCGCTGAATGCGCAATACGGCCAGATCGAAGACGCTTTCATCGTGATGTTCCCGCCGCCGCCGGTGCAGGGCCTGGGCACGACGGGCGGCTTCAAGTTGCAGCTGCAGGACCGTGGCGGCCTGGGCTACGAGGCGCTGGACCAGGCGCTCAAGGCCTTCATGGCCAAGGCCTACCAGACGCCCGAGCTGGCCGGCCTGTTCTCGAGCTACCAGGTGAACGTGCCGCAGCTCTATGCCGACCTCGACCGCACCCGTGCCCGCCAGCTTGGCGTGGCCGTGACCGACGTGTTCGACACGATGCAGATCTACCTCGGCAGCCTGTACGTGAACGACTTCAACAAGTTCGGCCGCACCTACTCCGTGCGCGTGCAGGCGGATGCCGCCTACCGCGCACGGGCCGAGGACATCGGCG
>JAIPCJ010000107.1 GCA_021738245.1 Methylotenera sp.
GCACGCAAGTGTTGGCCTTTTTGCTTTTGGTGCCCAGGAGAGGACTCGAAGGGCATGTCGTCGAGGACCGAGGACAAGCCCTGCGGCTTGTCCGACGCCTCGGCGAAGGGTTCGCGCTTGCAAGCGCGGGCCCGGCTGCCGGGGTCGCCGGAGGTGACCGAGTCCCCGCCGCTGGGCCCTCGACGAGCCCGGCGGCGAGTCGTGGCAGCAGCTGAGCTTTGGAGCCGTGCCACCACACCACCCGGGTTAGACAACAAACTTCTTCGCCAACTGCTCCGGCCCCATCCCGTCGTACTCCTCGAACGGCTGATGGATCCACGGCGAGGTCTCCAGCATCTCGCAGTAGTAGTCGGGCGTGTAGGCCGACACCTTCTTGGTCCAGATGACCGCCGAGCGCAGCTCGGTGATGGCCGGCATGCCGCGCAGGCGCTCCACCACCGCCTTCAGCGTGACACCCGAATCGGCCAGATCGTCCACCAGCAGCACGCGGCCAGCCAGTTCGCCCTTGGGCATGGTGATGTACTTGGCCATGTCCAGGCGGCCCTGGATGGTGCCCGCTTCAGCGCGGTAGGAGCTGGTGGACATGATGCCCAGCGGCTTGTCGAACACGCGCGACAGCACGTCGCCCGGGCGCATGCCGCCACGGGCCAGGCAGAGGATCTGGTCGAACTCCCAGCCCGAGGCGTGCACCTTCAGGGCCAGGCGTTCGGTGAGCAGGTGGTACTCGTCCCAGGATACGTAGAGGTGCTTGCCGTCGTCGGTCAACATGGTGGTGTTGTCTCCGTGATGAGATGAGGGGTGGACGCTCGAGAGGCCGTGATCAGACCGAATAGGGATGGCGCAGCACGATGGTGTGCTCGCGGTCAGGGCCGGTCGACACCATGTCGATCGGCGCGCCGATGACCTCTTCCACACGCTTGAGGTAGGCGCGGGCATTGGCAGGCAGAGCGTCCCAGGACGTCACGCCGAAGGTGGTTTCCGTCCAGCCAGGGAAGGTCTCGAAGACTGGCGTGCAGGCCTCGATCTCGTCGGCATCCAGCGGCAGGATGTCCAGCAGCTGGCCGTTGAGCTGGTAGCCCACGCACATCTTGATCTCGGTCAGACCGTCCAGCACGTCGAGCTTGGTCAGGCACAGGCCGGTGATGCCGTTGATGATGATGGAGCGCTTGAGCGCCGCAGCATCGAGCCAGCCGCAACGGCGAGCGCGGCCGGTCACGGTGCCGCGCTCCTGCCCGACGGTGGACAGGTGATAGCCCACCGTGCCGGGCTGCTCCCAGTCCAGCTCGGTCGGGAACGGGCCGGAGCCCACGCGCGTGGTGTAGGCCTTGGTGATGCCCAGCATGTAGTGCAGCAGCTGCGGGCCCACACCAGCACCAGCAGCCGCATTGCCAGCGACGCAGTTGCTGGACGTCACGTAGGGGTAGGTGCCGTGGTCGATGTCCAGCAGCGTGCCCTGTGCGCCTTCGAACAGGATGTTCTGGCCCGCCTGGTGCGCCTTGTGGATCATGTAGCCCACGTCAGCCAGCATCGGCTTGATGGCCTCGGCCATCTTCATCGCCTGCTCGAAGATCGGCTCGAACGCCAGCTCTTCGGACTTGAGGTAGCCCTTGAGCGCAAAGTTGTGCAGGTCCAGCAGCTCGCGCAGCTTCTTGGCAAAGCGCTCGGGGTGCTTCAGGTCCTGCGCCCGCAGCGCACGGCGGGCGACCTTGTCTTCGTAGGCCGGGCCGATGCCCTTGCCGGTGGTGCCGATCTTGCCGCTGCCGCTGGTCTCACGCAGGGCCTCGCGGGCCTTGTCCACGGCCACGTGGAAGGGCAGGATGAGCGGGCAGGATTCGCTGATGTACAGGCGCGAGCGCACCTCCACACCGGCGGCTTCCAGGCGCTCGATCTCGGTCAGAAGATGGGTCGGGTCCAGCACCACGCCGTTGCCGATGTAGCACGCCACGCCATCGCGCATGATGCCGCTCGGGATCAGCTGCAGCGCGGTCTTCACACCCTTGATGACGAGCGTGTGGCCCGCGTTGTGGCCGCCCTGGAAACGCACCACCCCTTGGGCATGGTCCGTCATCCAGTCCACGACCTTGCCCTTGCCCTCGTCACCCCATTGGGTGCCGACGACGACCACATTGCGTCCACGCGCGGTTTGGCTCATGTTGATTGCCTGTCTTGCTTGAAATGGGAGAGTGGGCGCCGCGCCTTACAGCGCACGGACAACCCACTGAGTGTGCTCGCGAACCAGTTCGCGGTCACAGTCGAATTCATCGGCTTCGTGCTCATGACCGGGCAGAACGCACACCACGGTCTCGCCTTGTTCTCGCAACGCCCGAATGGCGGCACGCAGGGCGGCGTCATCGCCCCAGGGCGCACGCACCGCAGCCCGAAGCGGGGTGGACGGCGCCAGCGTCACCAGCGTCTTCAGATCGAGGCTGAAACCGACCGCCGGGCGGCGGCGGCCGAAGGCGGCGCCGACCTCGTCGTAACGACCGCCCCGCAGCACGGCGTCGGAGCAGCCCGCGGCGTACGCCGCAAAGCGGATGCCGGTGTAGTAGGCGTAGCCTTGCAGGTCCGCCAGGTCGAAGCCCAGCTTCACTTCAGGATGGACGACCGACAGATGGCCCGCCAGCCATTCGAGATCGGCGAGGGCCGCCTGCACCAGCGGATGCGGTGGCAGCTTGCGCGCCGCCTCCGCCAGCACCTCACGCCCGCCGAACAGCGTGGGCAGCGCCCGCAGCGCATCGCGCGTGGCGGCGGGCATGGCGGCGGTCAGCTCGGCCAACACGCCCATGTCCTTGGCGGCCAGCGCGGCAGTCAAGGCCGTCAGGGCGTCGGTCGACAGCTTCACGCCATCGAGCACCCCTTGCAGCAGGCGCGCATCACCCAGGTCGAGCATGACCTCGCTCAGGCCGGCACGGCGCAGTGCATCCAGCGCGAGTTCGTGGACTTCCAGGTCGGCCTCGAGGCCCGCGTGGCCGTAGATCTCGACACCGAACTGCAGCGGCTCGCGGCTGGTGTTCAGGCCGTCAGGGCGGGTGTGAGCCACAGGGCCGCAGTAGCACAGACGCGTCACGCCGCGGCGGTTCAGCAGGTGCGCGTCGATGCGGGCCACTTGAGGCGTGGTGTCGGCACGCAGGCCGAGGGAGCGGCCGGAGAGCTGGTCGACCAGCTTGAACAGCTTGATCTCGGAGCCGCTGCCCGTGCCGGACAGCAGCGAGTCGAGGTGCTCGAGCAGCGGCGGGATGACCAGCTCGCAACCATAGCCACGGGCCATGTCGAGCAGATCTCTACGCAGCTCTTCGATGCGGCGCGCCTGCGAAGGCAGGACATCGGCGATGTGCTCAGGCAGCAGCCAAGCAGAGGACATGGGCGCAGGCTAGGCGGTTAAAAACGGCATTGTACCTATGCCCTCCCCGCTTGCCACGCCCATCGAGCGTTCGGATCAGTGCAACCAGGCCAGTCCGAGCAGCCCCATCAACACGCTGGCCAGCCCGATGAAGCGGATCTGGCCGTCGCTCAGCGCCAGGATGCGGCTGAACACCTCACGCCACCGCGCCGGGCTGGCGAGGGGCATCAGCCCCTCGATGATCATCACCAGCGCCAGGGCGGTGAGCAGCGCTGTCACTTGCGCGCCGGCGCTGCCGGTGCGGCACCCGGGCCACGCAGGGTCTTGAAGAAGTCGCTGCTGGGGTCAACGACCATCACGTCGTTCTTGCTCTTGAAGCTGGCCTTGTAGGCGGTGAGCTGGCGGTAGAACTGGGCGAAATTGGGGTCGCGACCAAAGGCTTCGGCGTACAGCTCGGAGGCCTTGGCATCGCCCTCACCCATGATCTTCTGGGCGTCACGGTAGGCCTCGGCCACGATGACCTCACGCTGGCGGTCGGCATCGGCGCGGATCTTCTCGCCCTCGGCAGCACCCGTGGAGCGGGTCTCGTTGGCCACGCGCTTGCGCTCCGACTCCATGCGGCGGTAGACCGAGTCCGTGATGGTCGACGCAAAGTCGACGCGCTTGATGCGAACGTCAACCACCTCGATACCGAACTGCTTGGCCTCGTCGGCCAGGCGCTTGCGCACGTCGTTCATGACCTTCTCACGCTCGGTCGACAGCACCGCGATGACGGTGCGCTTGGTCACCTCTTCGTTGAATGCGGCCTGCACGATGGGCGCCAGGCGGTTGTCGACGTTGCGCATGTCGGCACCGCTGTTGCGGATGAACTGACGCGGCTCGGCCACGCGCCACTTGATGAGCCAGTCGATGACCAGGCTCTTCTTCTCGGCGGTGAAGATGGGACGGGACTCCGGGCTGTCCAGGGTCTGCACGCGGCGGTCCAGCATGACGACGTTCTGGACAGGCGGCGGCGCCTTGAACTTCAGGCCCGGCTCAGTGATGACTTCCTTGATCTCGCCCAGCGCGTAGATGACGGCGAACTGGCGCTGGTCGACGATGAAGAGCATCGAGGACAGCAGCATCAGGACGACGATGGCGCCGGCGACGAAGGCGGCAATGCGGTTCATGCGGTGAATCCTCGATCAGCGGCCGTCGCGGCTGCGCTGGTTGTCACGGCTGCGCGGGTCGGCAGCCGACGGCAGGGTCTGGGGCTCGGGCACGGTGGTCGTGGCCGCCTGGGGCGGTGACACGGTCACGCTGCTGGTGCTTTGCTGCAGCAGCTTGTCCAGCGGCAGGTAGAGCATGTTGGAGCCGCTCTTGGTGTCCACCATCACCTTACTCACATTGCTGAACACCTGCTGCATGGCGTCGGTGTAGAGCCGGTCGCGCGTGACCTGCGGTGCCTTCTGGTACTCGGCCAGCACGGCCTTGAAGCGCTGAGCGTCACCCTCGGCGGTGGCGATCACTCGGGCCTTGTAGCCCTCGGCCTGCTCGCGCAGCCGAGCGGAGTCACCGCGGGCACGCGGGATCACGTCGTTGGCATAGGCCTGGGCCTCGTTCTTCAGCTGCTCGCGGTTGGCGTTGGCCTTGAAGGCATCCTCGAACGCCGCCTGCACCTGCTCGGGCGGCTGCACGCTCTGCACGTTGACGTTCTTGATCTGGATGCCCGCCTTCAGGCGGTCCAGCTGCGCCTGGATGGACTTGATCAGGTCAGCCGCAATCGCATCGCGCTGCTCGTAGAGCACCGAGTCCATCGTGTTCTTACCGACGATCTCACGCACAGCGGATTCAGCGGCCAGCAGCACGGCCTGCTCGGGATCACGGTTCTCGAACAGGAAATCCTTCAGGTCACGGATGGTGAACTGCACCGTGAAGCGGATGTCCACGATGTTCTCGTCCTGCGTGAGCATGGACGAATCGCGCAAGCCGGTGGCCGACACGATGGAGCTGCGCCCCACTTCGACCTGGCGCAATTGCGAGACCGGCTGCACCTCATGCGCCTGGAAGGGGTAAGGCAGGCGCCACTGGAAGCCCGCCTCCACCGTCTTGCTGTACTTGCCGAAGGACGTGATGACGCCCTGCTGGCCTTCCTGCACGATGAAAAAGCCGCTGGCCAGCCAGCCCAGCGCCACCACGCCGGCAATCAGGCCGATGCCGATGCCGGCGCCTTTCATGTCAGGCGAGCCGCCCCCGCCGTTGCCAGGATTGGATGGGCCGCTGGGCTTGCCGCCGAACATGCCGGAGAGCTTGCGGTTGAAGTCCCGCCAGAGCTCGTCCAGGTCGGGCGGGCCGTCGTTGCGACCGTTGTTCAGCAGCCGGCCGGCAGCGCGTGCCACAGGCGTCAGCAGACGCTGGGCCCACGGGCTGCGGGGCTGGGGGTGAGGAGTGCTGCTCATGCCTGTGATGGTTCTTGTGAAGAGGACTCGGGGTCGGACGGATCGACGTCGAAACGTGGGTCCCGCTCGTCGGGAATCAAGGGCTGGGCCTGCATGGCCGTCGCAATCAGCTGGCGCAACTCGGTCAGGCCAGTGCCGCTCAGTGCACTGACGAAGACCCGTGGCGTGGGCTCGGTGCTGCCGGCGCTGCGAAGCATCGCGTCGACGATCTCTCGCGGGCGTTGATCGTCGGCCAGCAGGTCTTGCTTGTTGTACACCAGGATCTGCGGCACGTCGGCGGCGCCGATCTCGGCCAGCACCTTCTCGACCTCGGCCATCTGCTCTTCCAGCACGGGGCTGGAGGCATCGACGACATGCAGCAGCAGGTCGGCATCGGCCGCCTCCTGCAGCGTCGCACGGAAGGCCTCGACGAGCTTGTGCGGCAGGTCGCGGATGAAGCCGACGGTGTCGGACAACGATACGCTGGCACCGGCCTGCTCCAGGTAGAGCGAGCGGGTGGTGGTGTCGAGCGTGGCGAACAACTGGTTGGCGGCGTAGGTCCGCGCCTTGACCAGGGCGTTGAAGAGCGTGCTCTTGCCGGCATTGGTGTAGCCGACCAGAGACACCTTGAACACGCCGTTGCGGGCCCGTGCCTTGCGCTGGGTGCCGCGCTGGCGCTGCACCTGCTTGAGCCGCTCCTTGGTCTTCTTGATGCGGTCGTCAATCATTCGACGGTCCAGCTCGATCTGCGCTTCACCCGGGCCGCCGCGCATGCCGATGCCGCCGCTTTGGCGCTCCAGGTGGCTCCAGCGCCGCACCAGGCGCGTGGCCAGGTACTGCAGGCGCGCCAGCTCGACTTGCAGCTTGCCCTCGTGGCTCTGGGCGCGGGCCGCGAAGATCTCGAGGATCAGGGCGGTGCGGTCAGCCACCGGCACGCCGAGCACACGCTCCAGGTTGCGCTGCTGGGCCGGCGAAATGGCCTGGTCGAACAGCACGGTGTGGGCCTGGTGGGCCTGCACGAGCAGTTTGATTTCATCGGCCTTGCCGGAGCCGACGAACAGCGCGGCATCCGGCGCTGGCCGGCGGGCGATGACCTTGGCGACCGGCGTGTCGCCCGCGGACTCGGCGAGCAAGGCCAATTCATCAAGGGTTTCATCGAAACCCTGGGCGGCATGGCGCCGGCCGAAATCGACGCCCACAAGAATGGCGCGCGCCGCCTCGGAGGGCGGCGTCGCAGGAGTGGCTGGGGTCGAGGACAAGGGGGCGGTGATCAGGCGTCCGCGGGAGCGTCGCCAGCGTGGAAGTTGACCGCACGGCCCGGCACCACGGTGGAGATGGCGTGCTTGTAGACCATCTGGGTCACGGTGTTGCGAAGCAGCACGACGTATTGGTCAAAGGATTCGATGTGGCCCTGGAGCTTGATGCCGTTGACCAGGTAGATCGAGACGGGCACATGCTCCTTGCGCAGCAGGTTCAAAAAAGGGTCCTGCAAAAGTTGGCCTTTGTTGCTCATCGGTATGCTCCGAGTTATCGGGGGGAGGTGGGGACTACGGGTTAGACCTTAACACACGGTCCCGAAGAGACCGGCGGTCACCCTAGGGCTTTTCGGTGAATGGGTTTTTCGAGGAGCGCAGCTCGATTTTCAGCGGCGTGCCCACGAGCTTGTAGTGCGCACGGATACGGCCTTCGAGGTAGCGCTTGTACACCTCGGTGACCCCCTCCAGCGCATTGCCGTGGATGACGACGATGGGCGGGTTCTGGCCACCCTGGTGGGCGTAGCGCAGCTTGGGGCGCGAGACCCCGGCGCGCTTGGGCTGCTGGTGCTCCACAGCCTCCTGGATGAGGCGGGTCAGGACCGGCGTGGTCATCTTGCGGTAGGCCGAGGCGTAGGCATCGGCCATGGCATTCCACAGCGCCGACAGGCCCTGGCGCTTGAGCGCCGAGATCTGGTGCATCGGCGCGAACTTCAGGAAGGCCAGGCGCTGCTCGATCTGGCGCTTGAGCGTCTCGCGCTGGTAGCTGTCGACGGCATCCCACTTGTTGACGGCCAGCACCACCGCGCGGCCGCTGTCGAGGATGTAGCCGGCAATGTGGGCGTCCTGGTCGGTGACGCCTTGTGTGGCGTCCAGCAGCAGCAGCACGACGTGGGCGTCAGCAATCGCCTGCAGCGTCTTGACGACCGAGAACTTCTCGATGGCCTCGAACACCTTGCCCTTGCGACGCAGGCCTGCGGTGTCGATGAGCTTGAACTTCTGGCCGTTGCGCTCGAAGTCCACCGCGATCGCATCACGGGTCGTGCCCGGCATGTCGAAGGCCACCAGGCGCTCCTCGCCCAGCCAGGTGTTGATCAAGGTGCTCTTGCCGACGTTGGGCCGGCCAGCGACCGCGAGGCGGATGACGCCTTCGTCCTTGGCGTCTTCGTCGCGCTCGGTCGCATCGAAAGGCTCCAGCACCGCGTCCAGCAGGCTGCGGATGCCCTGGCCGTGGGCCGACGAGATCGGATGAGGCTCGCCCATGCCGAGCTCATGGAACTCGGCCAGCAGCGGCGAGTCGACCATGCCTTCAGCCTTGTTGACCGCCAGGTGCACGCGCTTGTTGACGCTGCGCAGGTAGCGGGCGATCTCGCTGTCGTGCGCCGACAGGCCCAGGCGGATGTCGACGACGAAGATGACCGCGTCGGCTTCAGCGACGGCCTGCTTGGTCTGCTTGGCCATCTCCTTGACGATGCCGGTGGTGCTGTCGGGCTCGAAGCCGCCGGTGTCGATGACGATGAACTCGCGGTCGCCCAGGCGACCGTCGCCGTAGTGGCGGTCGCGCGTCAGGCCGGCGAAGTCGGCCACGATGGCGTCGCGCGACTTCGTCAGGCGGTTGAACAGGGTCGATTTGCCCACGTTGGGGCGTCCGACGAGTGCAATGACGGGTTTCATTCGGCCTTGATGGCGAACAGGCCGCCGTTCTTGGTGGCCACCAGCGCGGTGTCACCCTGCAGGGCCAGCGTCACGATGGCAGAGCCATCGGTGGCCAGGCGCGAGCGGGTCTTGCCGGTCTCGCGGTCCAGCAGATGGACCTGGCCTTCGAAGTCGCCGATGAGCACCTGCTTGTTGAGCAGCAGCGGGGCCGACAGCTTGCGGCGCTGGAACTGGTCGGCCGACCAGGCCAGGTCGCCATTGGCGAGCTTCCAGGCCGACAGACGGTCAGAGGCATCACCGGCCACAACCACTTGGTCGTCCGCCCCAATGCCGTTGGCGCCACCGACCACGCGGTTCCACAGCGCGCTGCCGCGCTCAGCGTTCACGCAGCCGACCGACGATTGGAAGGCGCGCGCGCACAGCAGTTCGCCTTGGCGCACCGCGGGACCCACCAGGTCGGCCAGACGCTCGACCTCGTTGGTGCCGCGCGGGGTGGCCACGCTGGCTTCCCAGCGCAGCTGGCCCTTGAGCGGGTCGACGCCGGCCAGGCGCGGGCCCTGCCCGACGATCAGCGTGTCCTTGTAGGCCATCAGCACGCCTGCCTTGGCCAACGTGAGGGGCTCACCCGGGCGCTTGAGTTCCCAGATCTTGCGGCCATCCAGCGCATCGAAGGCCAGCACCTGGCGGTCCAGCGTCAGCGCGAAGACGCGCTCGCCTGCCACCAGCGGCGCGGCCACCACGGGCGTCGGCAAGGCCTTCTTCCAGACCACCTTGCCCGCATCCAGCACGACAAGCTCGTTGTCGCGATTGACGACGGCGGCAAATCGACCATCGCTGCCGACGCCGGCGGCCAGCTTGCTGCCGGCATCACCGCGCCACAGCTCGCGCCCGTCGGCGGCAGCCAGCGCGCGCACTGCGCCATCGCTGCTGGCCACCACGAAGCGATCGGCCGGCGTCGCGATGCTCAGCGGGAAGTTGATGTTGTCGCCCTTGCTGCTCCAGACGATGCGGCCGGTGGCCGGGCCCGAGAGGGTCTCCAACGCGGCCGGCTTGTTCTTGTCGTCGCCGAACCAGGAGTTCCACGTCGAGCTGATCGTCGAGCAGCCCGCCAGCGAGGCGGACAGGGCGATGACCAGGGCCGAGGTCAGGACGCGGCGCTTCATTGCGCGGCTCCGGTGGCTTCGACCGCCGTGGGCACGCCGAGCGTGGCCAGCTTGGCTTCGACGATGCGGCGGTAGTCCTGCGTCTTGTCGATGGCCCCCAGCGCCTTTTGGTACTCGGCCTTGGCGGCGTCACGCTTGTCCTGGAGGAGGAGCAGGTCACCCCGGCGATCGGCTACGAGGCCAGCAAACTCGGGCGCCTTCACGGCATCCAACGACTTGGCCGCCTCGTCATAGGCCTTGGCGTCGATCTGCAAACCGGCCAAACGCAGGCGGGCCAGGTCGCGGTAGGGGGCGTCCTGCGCGCCTTGCTCGGCGACCCAGGTCAGGCTCTGCCGGGCATCGTCGAGCTTGTTCTTGTCGAGCTGGAGCTTGGCCACCTGCAGGCCGGCCTGCGCCGCGTAGGCGGTGCCGGCAAAGCGCGTCTTGAGATCGCTGGCGGCCACGGCGGCCTTGTCCAGGTCCTGCGCATTCAGCGCGCGATCGAACTCTTCGTACATCGCGGCGGCCTTGGCGGCCTGGTCGCGCTGGTACCAGTTCCAGCCCTGCCAGGCGGCGAAGGCAGCAAGCGCGAGCGTGATCAGCCACGTGATGAGGTTGCCCCAGCGCTTCCAGAACGCTTTGACTTGTTCAAGTTGTTCTTGTTCTTCGAGGTCGAGATGGGCTGCCATGGGAGGAACTTGTCGAGAAAGGGGCTCAGAAGGCCCGGGATTATGCGGGGAGCAGGTCGACGGCCCAGGAGGCCACGTCGGCCAGGGGCCGGCTCACCTGTTCCGCGCCGTCGCGCAGGGACTTGACCGCCACCTCGCCGCGCGCGAGTTCATCGCCGCCGAACACCAGCGCAAAACGGGCGCCGGAGGCATCGGCCTTCTTGAATTGCGACTTGAACGAGCCACCGCCCCCGTGCATCTGCACCGCCACGCCGGCGGCACGCAGGGCCTCCAGCGTGGGCAGGATGCGCGGCAGGTCGGCCGGCTCGGGCACGACCGCGTAGACATCGGGCGCTGCGGCGGGCGCCTGCAGGTTGAGCGTTTCGAGCAGCAGCAGCAGGCGCTCCAGCCCCATGCCGAAGCCGACCGCTGGCGCCGGCTTGCCGCCCAGTTGTTCGATCAGGCCGTCGTAGCGGCCGCCTGCGCAGACCGTGCCCTGGGCGCCGAGCTTGTCGGTCACCCATTCGAAAACGGTGAGGTTGTAGTAGTCCAGGCCCCGCACCAGGCGCGGGTTGATGCGGTAAGCCAGGCCCACGGCATCGAGCAGCGCGCGCACGCCGTTGAAGTGCGCCAGCGACTCGGCACCGAGGAAGTCCAGCAACTTCGGCGCACCTTCGGCCATGGCCTGCATCGCCGGGTTCTTGGTGTCCAGCACGCGCAGCGGGTTGCTGTACATGCGGCGTTGAGCCTCGTCGTCGAGCACGCTCTTGTGCTGCTCCAGGTAGGCGATGAGGGCCTCGCGGTGGGCGCGACGCTCCTCGGGCTGGCCCAGGCAGTTGATTTCGAGCGTGACGTCCTCGCCCTCCTTCAGGCCGAGCTCACGCCACAGTGTGCGAGCCAGCAGGATGACTTCGGCGTCGACGTCCGGGCCGGCAAAACCCAGCGCCTCGATGCCCATCTGGTGGAACTGGCGGTAGCGGCCCTTCTGCGGCTTCTCGCGGCGGAACATCGGGCCGATGTAGTACAGGCGCCGGGCACTGTCGCGCAGGTAGCTGTGCTCGATCATGGCGCGCACCACGCCGGCCGTGCCCTCGGGGCGCAGCGCCAGGTGCTCGGCCTGGCCGTGCTTGTCGGCCCGGTCTTCGAAGGCGTACATCTCCTTCTCGACGATGTCGGTCACCTCGCCGATGCCGCGCACGAACAGCGCGGTGGGCTCGACGATGGGCACGCGCACGTTCTGGTAGCCGTAGCGCTGCAGCACGCTGCGCATCTTGGCTTCCAGCCATTCCCAGCGCGCCGACTCCGGCGGCAGGATGTCGTTCATGCCCTTGACCGCTTGCAGCGGCTGGACTTTCTTGCTTTCAGTCATGGGGTGCTGTCTCAGGCCGCGGTGGCCTTGGCGCCGAAGCGCTTCTCGATGTAGTTCTCGACCAGGGCGTGGAACTCCTGGGCGATGTTGTCGCCACGCAGGGTCACGGCCTTCTCGCCGTCGATGAAGACGGGGGCCGCAGGCGCCTCGCCGGTCCCGGGCAGGCTGATGCCGATGTCGGCATGCTTGCTCTCGCCAGGGCCGTTGACGATGCAGCCCATCACGGCCACCTTCATCTCCTCGACGCCGGGGTACTTGTTGCGCCACACCGGCATCTGCAGGCGCAGGAAGTCGTCGATCTGCTTGGCCAGTTCCTGGAAGGTGGTGCTGGTGGTGCGGCCACAGCCCGGGCAGGCGGTGACGCTGGGGTTGAAGTGGCGCAGACCCAGGGCTTGCAGGATCTCCAGCGCCACCACCACCTCCTGCGTGCGTGCCTGACCGGGCTGGGGCGTCAGGCTCACGCGGATGGTGTCGCCGATGCCTTCCTGGGCCAGGATGCCCAGGGCCACGCTGGACGCCACCGTGCCCTTGGTGCCCATGCCGGCTTCGGTCAGGCCCAGATGCAGCGCGTAGTCGCAGCGACGGGCCAGTTCGCGGTAGACCGAGATCAGGTCCTGCACGCCGCTGACCTTGCAGCTGATGATGATGTTGTCGGGGTTGTAGCCGAGCTCGCGCGCATAGGCCGCCGAGGTCAGCGCCGATTCAACGAGGGCCTGGTACATGACCGGCTTGGCGCCCCAGGGCTGGGCGCGGCGGGCGTTCTCGTCCATGAACTGGGCGAGCAGTTCCTGGTCGAGGCTGCCCCAGTTGACGCCGATGCGCACGACCTTGTCGAACTTCATGGCCGCTTCGATCATCTGGGCGAACTGCTTGTCCTTCTTCTCGCCCTTGCCCACATTGCCGGGGTTGATGCGGTATTTGGACAGCGCCTGGGCCATGGCCGGGTACTCGGTCAGCAGGCGGTGGCCGTTGTAGTGGAAGTCGCCCACCAGCGGCACATCGATGCCCATGCGGTCGAGCTGCTCACGGATGTAGGGCACCTGCTCGGCGGCCTCGGGCGTGTTGACGGTGATGCGCACCATCTCCGAGCCGGCAATTGCCAGCTCCTTGACCTGGATGGCCGTGCCGATGGCGTCCACCGTGTCGGTGTTGGTCATCGACTGCACGCGCACCGGGGCGTCACCGCCGATGGTCACGACACGGTTGCCCCAGACGACGCGCGCCTGGCGGCTCTTGCGCGGCGCAGGCGCCGCCTCGGGGATGATCCATTCGCTCATCAATTCAACTCCAGTCGAGCGACGTTGTTGCTGCCGCGGGCGGCCAGGTCGACGGCGGCGCCGCGCCACTCGACACGCGTGCCCCTCACGTTGCCAACGCGCACCTTGTAGGGGGCGGCACCGCTGAATTCCTGCTGTTCGCCTTCGCGCAGCACGCGCGAGAGCAGCACCTGCCCCTGGGCATCCGCCACTTCGATCCAGGTCTCGGCCGTGGCCGTCAAGCGCAGGGTGCTGCCAGCCGTGGTCGTGATCGTGGGCTTGGGCGAAGACGCTGCCGCCACGGCGGGAGGCGGCGGCACGTCGCGCACCTGCAAAGGTGCGGAAGCCACTGGCAGCGGGCCGGGCGCGGAGGCGATCGCCACCGGCAGGGGCGCTGCGACCGTGGCGCTGGCGGCCGACACCGACGCGGCGGGCGCCGGCACAAACTCCGACGGCACGCTGGCGGCTGCGGACACCACGACGCTGGACGCTGCTGCACCCGGCGTTGCCAGGGCGGCATCACGCTCTGCGATCCAGCCTGCGGGCATCCAGTAGACGGCCGCGGCCGCAAGCAGCAGCAGGGCCGGGCCCCACACCACCGGGCGGGCCAGCACGGCGAGACCTGATCCGTCCATGGCGCTGCCGGAATTGCGTTCGCGGAAAGGCTGGTTCAGGCCCTGACGCACGTCCAGGCCCAGCTCGCTGGTGCGTGGCAGCAGCGCGAGCACGGGCGCGGGGTCGACCTTCAGCGCGCGGCACATGGCCGTGGCCAGTGCGCGCGCGAAGGTGGCGTCGGGCAGTTGATCGAAGCGGTCGGCCTCCAGGGCCTCCAGCTTGGCTTGCGGCACCTTGAGCATCACCGCCAGCGCGGCGATGTGCAGGCCGCGCTGCTGGCGGACGTTGCGCAGCCACGCACCAGCGCTGGCCGCTGGCGGGTTGCGTCCCTCGGACATGGATTCCATCGTCTGGTCGTTCTTGTTATGGGGCGCCATGCGGCTCAGTCGTCGAAGCGGCCGGTATCCAGCTGCTGGGTCTCGGGCGACTGCGGATGCTTGCGGCGCAGTTGCAGGGACAGGTCGTCCACCGCGCTGGTGTTGCCGGTCTTGCGCTCGATGCGCAGCTGCAACCACAGGCTCTGGGCATTGGCCTGCTCCGGCTGGCTGTTCACACGCTTCACGTAGAACCTGGCCCGCTCGTACTCGGCGTTGCGATAGAGCACTTCAGACAGGTTGACTGCGATGGCAGGACTGGCCGGGTCGAGTTCGAAGGCGCGCAGCAGCGTCTTCTCAGCCACCAGCAGCCGGCCGGACCGCGCCTCGCAGACGCCCTTGGCGAGCAGCGTGCGGGCCGGCGCGCGGTAGGTGGGCTGACCCAGGGCCTGGTCGAACAGGGCGTCGGCCGTCTGCCAGCGCTGCTGCTGGCACATGAACCAGCCGTAGTTGTGCAGCGTGTCGGGGTCGCCGGGGTAAACGGCCAGGGCACGACGAAACGCCTCTTCGGCCAGCTGGCTGTCGCCCATGGCGGCGTAGATCAGGCCACGGAGGTTGACGGCTTCGCGCATGTCGGGCTTGGCCTGCAGCGCAAGCTTGAGCTCGTCCAGCGCCGTGTTGAGCTGCCCGCGGGAGAAATACCCCTGGGCCAGTTCTAGGCGGATGGCCGCCCGGCGGTCACCGTCGGTCTGGTCGGAATCGGTCTTGATCTCCCGATTGGCACTGGGGCCGGTGCCGGCGCAGGCCGCCAGCAGGAGAGCAGTGAGTGCGATCGTCAGGGTAGGCAGCAGGCGCTTCATCAAATCCTCGAGGGGTGGCGTCACCCGGATTTGGCCACCGTCACGGGGGCCCTGACCATGCGGATATGCGCGCGGGTGCGGTCCTGCACTTCACCCGCCAACTGGCCGCAGGCGGCGTCGATGTCGTCACCACGCGTCTTGCGCACGGTGGTGACGATGCCGGCCTGGATCAGCACCTCGGCAAAGGCCTGCACGCGCGCGTTGGTGCTGCGCGTGAGGCCTGAGGCCGGGAAGGGATTGAACGGGATCAGGTTGATCTTGCAGCTGACCTTGTTCTTGAGCAGCCGCACGAGCGCCAGGGCCTGCTCGGGCGAATCGTTCACCTCCTGCAGCATGCAGTACTCGAAGGTGATGAAGTCGCGCGGCGCTTTCTCGAGATAGCGGTTGCAGGCCGCCAGCAGTTCGTCGATCGGGTACTTCTTGTTCAACGGCACGAGCTGATCGCGCAGGGGATCGGTCGGCGCGTGCAGACTGACGGCCAGCGCCACCGGGCAATCCTCGCGCAGCCGGTCGATCATGGGCACGACGCCCGAGGTGGACACCGTGACCCGGCGACGGCTCAGGCCGTAGCCGTGGTCGTCCAGCATGGTCTTGAGCGCGGGAACGAGCTGGTCGTAGTTCTGCAGCGGCTCGCCCATGCCCATCATCACCACGTTGGAGATGACGCGTTCGGTGGTGTTCTGGCGCTGGCGCAGGTTGTGCTCGGCAAACCAGAGCTGGGCCACGATCTCAGCCGTGGTCAGGTTGCGGCTGAAGCCTTGATGGCCGGTCGAGCAGAAGCGGCAGCCCACGGCACAGCCGGCCTGGCTGGACACGCACAGCGTGCCCCGGTCGTCTTCGGGGATGAACACGGCCTCGACGGCATTGCCCGCGCCGACATCGAACAGCCACTTGATGGTGCCGTCCGCGGAGACATGCTCGGAGATGACGTCCAGCCCCCGGATGACCGCGCGGCCGGCGAGCTTCTCGCGCAGGGACTTGGCAAGGTCGGACATCTGATCGAAGTCCGACGCGCCCTTTTGGTGGATCCAGCGGAAGAGCTGGGTCGCACGGAATTTCTTTTCGCCCAGTTGCTCGCAGTAGGCGGCCAGGCCTGGCAGATCGAAACCGAGCAGGTTGACCGCTTGCATACGAACTTCCTGGGCCGGGGTCACCGACCCCGTTAGGGGATCAACGACCAGCGTAGACGTTCATGCCGGGGAAGAAGAAGGCCACTTCAGCAGCGGCCGTCTCGGCGGCGTCGGAGCCGTGCACGGCGTTGGCGTCGATGCTGTCGGCGAAGTCGGCACGGATGGTGCCCTTCTCGGCCTTCTTGGGGTCGGTGGCGCCCATCAGGTCGCGGTTCTTCAGGATGGCGCCTTCACCTTGCAGGGCCTGGATCATCACCGGGCCGCTGATCATGAAGTTGACGAGGTCGTTGAAGAAGGGGCGAGCCTTGTGGACGGCGTAGAAGGCCTCGGCCTCGCCACGCGACAGGTGCACCATCTTGGCGGCGACGATCTTCAGACCGGCAGCTTCGAAGCGGGCGTAGATCTGGCCGATGACGTTCTTCGCCACGGCATCGGGCTTGATGATGGACAGGGTGGTTTCGATCGCCATGGTGTTCTCCTGGAGGGGCGTATTGGACAAAGCCTGCGATTGTAGCGGGCAGGGATGACCCTAATCAGTCATCCCGCGAGGATCAACGGTTGCGGCCACCAAAGCCGCCGCCCGAGCGGCCGCCGCCGCCCTTGCCGCCCCGCCCGCCGCCGCCGCCGCGGCGCAGGAAGGCGTCACCGCCGATGTAACCGACCGAGGTCTGCATCGGGTCCGGCTCACGCGGGCCACCGCCCTTGTTGCCGCCCCTGCCCGGCTTGCCGCCGCCATAGGGGCTGCTGCCGCCGGCACCGAAACCCTGGGGCAGACCGCGCTTGCTGCCCGTGGCGTGGCGGCGGTCGAAGGTCTGTTCCAGCGGATTGATGTGGTGGGGGATGAAATCGTCATCGTCCTCGTCGTCATCCCGGCGCGGTGCGCGCTCCTCGCGCTGCAGG
>JAIPCJ010000108.1 GCA_021738245.1 Methylotenera sp.
GTCGCGCCGCATGCGCCGGGGGGCGCGGTGCTGCAGCGACCGGCGCGGCCTCCGGCACCGGCTGGATCTGCGTGGCCATCTGCTCGGGCCGCGGCGTGTAGTCACCCGCCAGGCCCAGGTCTTCGCGGAATGCCGCCATCGACGGCGTGCGCTGGTCGGGCAGCACCTGCAGGGCGCGGTCGACCGCGCGCACCAGGCGCTCGCTGTAGCGACCCGGCGTGGCCGCAGCCAGCTCGGCCAGCGGGATGTGCTCATCCTTCACCATGCGGCCGACACTGGCCGGCGGCGTGCGGCCGGTGATGGCGCAGTAGACGACGGCCGCCAGCGCATAGACGTCGGTCCACGGCCCCTGCTTCATGCTGGGCACCTCGGCGTACTGCTCGATGGGGGCATAGCCGGGCTTGAGGATGACGGTCAGGGCCTGGGTCATGTCGCCGATCACGCGGCGCGCGGCGCCGAAATCCAGCAGCAGCGGGCGGCCGCTGCCGGCCACCAGGATGATGTTGTCGGGCGCGATGTCGCGGTGGTAGCAGTGCTCCCCGTGCAGCACCAGCAGGGCCTCGGTCAGCGGCGCGAGCAACGCCATCAGCCAGGCTTCGGTGGGCGGCTCGGGCAGCGTCTTGAGCGTCTCCTTGAGCGTGCGGCCCTCGATGAAGGGCATGACCATGAAGGCCGTGCCATTGGCCTCCCAGAAGCGATAGACCTTGACCAGCGACGGGTGATCGAACTGCGCCAGCAGGCGGGCTTCGTTGATGAAGCTCTTGAGCCCGGCCTCGAAGGTGTCGCGGTGGCGCTCCGAGCGCACCCGCACCTGCGTGCCCTCGCCCCGCACGGCCAGCGCCGCCGGCATGTATTCCTTCAACGCCACCATCCGCTCCAGCGCATGGTCACGCGCGAGGTAGACGATGCCGAAGCCGCCCTCGCCGAGCACGCGCGTGATCTCGAACTCGGCCTGCCGGCTGCCGACCGGCAGCGCGTTGCCGCCCTCGTGGCGGTCTGGCGGCGTGGGCGACGCAGCGGCCTCCAGCGCAGCGGGCGAGGCTGGGCGGATGACGGTGGCGTCTGGGTCTTGCGGACCTTCCGGGTCAGGGGTGGCGTTCATCGTGCGGGCAGGACGTGCAGCGCGGTGAGTAACCGCCCGGCCGATTCCGTTCCCACCCGCCCGCGCCGCACGCACCTCGCGGGAGCCGCGTGCAACGGCGGGTGGAACTAAGCGCCAGGCCGGGTTACTTACCGCCCGAACTCCCGCCGGCCAACTGGGCTGGCACCTCACCCGGACCCTCATGGACAGCCCTCCCTTCGACATGCCGCAAGACGCCCTGCCCTCGCTGGAGAGCGACCCGGTGCTGGCGCCCTGGCTGCTGCCGGTGTCCGACGACGCGCCCTGCGGTGAGGACCTGGAGTACGACAACGACTTCCTCGCGCTGACGCAGGCTGCAGCCGGCAAGCCCGAGACGCAGTTCGCCGCTGCCGAGCCGCCGGACTGGCGCGCGGTGCAGTCGCTGGCAGACCAGCTCAACATCCGCACCCGAGACCTGCGCGTGGCCAATCTGCTGCTGCGCGCCCGCCTGCGGCTGGAAGGCTTTGCCGCCCTCGCCCCGGGCCTGTGCCTGTTCGAGCGGCTGCTCAGCGTCTGGTGGGACGAACTCCATCCCCGGCCGGATGACGGCGACGCCTTCGCCCGCATCAACCTCCTGAACGAGCTCAACAGCCTGGACGCGACGCTGGGCGATGTGCGGGCCAGCCTGGTGCTCAACGACCGCGGCATCGGCCAGATCAGCGTGCGTGACATCGAGATCGCCATGGGCGAGCTCGCTGCCCGCGACGACGAATCGGTGCCCTCGCGCGGCCAGATCGAGAACATGCTGGCCGATGCGGTCGCCGGCTATCCGCAGCTCGCCACGCAGGCCCAGGCCAGCATCGCAGCGCTGGGCGCGCTGACGGAAGTCCTGTCGGCACGGCTGGGCTATGGCGAGATGCCCGATTTCACCGCGCTGCGCACGATGCTCGACGCCGTGCTGGCCGTGTCGCCCCAGCCGGTCACGCTGGCCGCCGAGGCCGACGACCTGGCCGGCCTGCTCAACGACCTGGGCATCTCGCAGGACGAGGGCCCCGCCGCCGATGACGAGCGGCGCACCACCGCCGCGCCTGCTCGGCGTGCGCGCGGCCAGGGCGGCGCTGCCGGCGTCGGCGCGATTGAAAGCCGCGCCGATGCCGTGCGTGCCATCGACGCCGTCTGCGCCTATCTCGAGAAGCACGAACCCACCAACCCGGCCGCTGACCTGCTGCGCCGCGCGCAGCGCCTCATCGACCGCAACTTCCTGCAACTGGTGCGCGAGTTCGCCCCCGACGCCGTCGGCGAGGTGGCCCGCATGCTGGGTGTGGACCCGGACAGCCTGCACTAGTCGCAACCCGGCTCGAAATGTCGTCTGTTCCAACAAGCCCCCACGAACTTCGAAACCTGGACCCCGTCCGCAAGGAGCACTGAGATGAGCAAGAGCAGCCAGAAATTCATCGCCCGCAACCGGGCCCCGCGGGTGCAGATCGAGTACGACGTGGAGCTCTACGGCGCCGAGAAGAAGGTGCAGCTGCCCTTCGTGATGGGCGTGATGGCCGACCTCTCGGGCAAGCCCGAGGAGCCGCTGCCGCCGGTGTCGGATCGCAAGTTCCTGGAGATCGATGTCGACAACTTCGACTCGCGCATGAAGTCCATGAAGCCGCGCGTGGCCTTCAACGTCGAGAACACGCTGACCGGCGAGGGCAGCCTGCCGGTGGACATCACCTTCGAGAGCATGGACGACTTCTCGCCCGCCGCCGTGGCGCGCAAGGTCGAGGGCCTGAACAAGCTGCTCGAAGCCCGCCAGCAGCTCTCCAACCTCATCACCTACATGGACGGCAAGGCCGGCGCCGGCGACCTGATCGCCAAGGTGCTCGCCGACCCGACGCTGCTCAAGACGCTGACCGACGCCCCCAAGGCCGAGTAAGCCACCGCAGCCCAGAACCCCAAGAACACCGGAGTTTCGAAATGACCCAAGCGGAACAGTCAGCATCGGCCCTGGCGGGCGTGACCTTCGAAGGCAACGACTTCGCGGCCCTGCTCAACAAGGAATTCAAGCCCAAGACCGACGAGGCGCGCGGTGCCGTCGCGCAGGCGGTGCAGACGCTGGCGCAGCAGGCCCTGTCCAACACCCAGCTGCTCAGCGACGACGCGGCCAAGACCATCGAGGCCATGATCGCGGCCATCGACCAAAAGCTCACCGAGCAGGTCAACCGGATCATGCACCACGAGGACTTCCAGAAGCTGGAGTCGGCCTGGCGCGGCCTGCACTACCTCGTCAACAACACCGAGACCGACGAGCAGCTCAAGATCCGCGTGCTCAACGTCTCCAAGACCGACCTGGGCAAGACTCTCAAGCGCTACAAGGGCACGGCCTGGGACCAGTCGCCGCTGTTCAAGCGCCTGTACGAAGAGGAATACGGCCAGTTCGGTGGCGAGCCCTACGGCTGCCTGGTGGGCGACTACCACTTCGACCACACGCCGCCCGATGTCGAACTGCTGGGCGAGATGAGCAAGATCGCCGCCGCCGCGCACGCGCCCTTCATCACGGGCGCCGCGCCCAGCGTCATGCAGATGGAGAGCTGGCAGGAGCTCGCCAACCCGCGCGACCTGACCAAGATCTTCACCACGCCCGAATACGCCGCCTGGCGCTCGCTGCGCGAAAGCGACGACGCGCGCTACCTGGCCCTGTGCATGCCGCGCTTCCTGTCGCGCCTGCCTTATGGCGCCAAGACCAACCCGGTCGACGAGTTCGCGTTCGAGGAAGACACCGAGGGCGCCGACCACAGCAAGTACACCTGGTCCAACGCCGCCTACGCGATGGCCGTGAACATCAACAGCAGCTTCAAGCAGTACGGCTGGTGCTCGCGCATCCGCGGCATCGAGTCGGGCGGCGCGGTGGTCAACCTGCCCACGCACACCTTCCCGACCGATGACGGCGGCGTGGACATGAAGTGCCCGACCGAGATCGCCATCTCGGACCGCCGCGAGGCCGAACTCTCCAAGAACGGCTTCCTGTCGATGGTGCACCGCAAGAACAGCGACTTCGCCGCCTTCATCAGCGGCCAGTCGCTGCAAAAGCCCGCCGAGTACGACGACCCCGACGCCACCGCCAACGCCGCGCTGGCCGCGCGCCTGCCCTACCTGTTCGCCTGCAACCGCTTCGCGCACTACCTGAAGTGCATCGTGCGCGACAAGGTGGGCTCCTTCAAGTCTCGCGACGCGATGGAGGACTGGCTCAACAGCTGGATCCTGAACTACGTCGATGGCGACCCGATCAACTCCTCCGAAGACACCAAGGCCCGCCGCCCGCTGGCTGCGGCCCAGGTGGAGGTGTCGGAGGTGGAGGGCTCGCCCGGCTACTACCAGTCCAAGTTCTACCTGAAGCCGCACTACCAGCTCGAAGGCCTGACCGTGTCTTTGCGCCTGGTGTCCAAGCTGCCGTCCGAAAAGTCGGCCTGACCCCCTCACCGGTCGGAGGGCCTGCCCGGCGCGGGCGCACGGCAGCCCTCCTCACCTTCAACAAACCCGCGCACTCTGAACCCCCACAGGAGATAGCAACATGGCAGTGAATGCATTCATCACCTTCTTCGACAAAGCCGACGGCGAGTCGCTTCAGAAGGGCAAGGAAAAGTGGATCGAGATCCAGGGCTGGGACTGGGAAGTCGAAGCCGAGTCCAGCTGGACCAAGGGCGGCGGCGCCTCGGTGGGCAAGCCCAACCCCGGCAAGATGAACTGGGAGCACTACTTCGACACCGCCTCCACGGTCATCATGGGCTACATCTGCACGGGCAAGGCCTTCCCCAAGGTCGAGCTGCAGATGATGAAGACCACCGGCTCGGCCACGCCCGAGACCTACTTCACGATGACGATGGAAGGCTGCTACATCACCAAGGTCGCCCAGAACGGCACCGAGGAAGGCAACGTCACGCAGAAGGTCGAGATGGTCTTCAAGACCGTGAAGATCGAATACAAGCCGCAGGACAACAAGACCGGCAAGCTCGGTGCGGCCAAGACCTACAACTGGGACATCCCGGCCGGCACGGCCTCTCCGTCCTGAGTCGCGGCTGCGCTGAACGCCCATGAGCCGCTCCAACATCTTCATGCAACTCATCACCGGCGCCGGGCCGGTGGTGGGCGAGGGTCTGCTCGAAGGCTGGGAAGGCTCGGTCGAGCTGATGGAGTTCGGCTGGGGCATGACCGCCCTGAAAGACCCCAAGGCCCGGCCCTCGGGCCTTGCCGGCGTGGCGGCTGCCGCGGCCTCGATGGCGGGCCTGGGCAGCACGGTCACCGTGCAGATGGAGCCGCTGACGTTCAAGAAGCGCTTCGACGTCGGCTCCTCGCAGATGCACTTCTGCCTGGACAACCATCTGCCGGTGGTCAGCGCCACCATCACGGTGCTGCACATCAAGCAGCAGGGCCGGGCCATCCACCAGCCTGGCTTCGTGCTCGCCTGCACGATGGGCTACTTCGCGGAGTGTTCGCTGGAGGTTTCCGACAGCGGACTGTCCAAGGAAGTGATCGAGACCTGGACGCTCAACTTCAAGAACATCAAGCTGATGTACCTGAAGACCCTGGGCAAGGACAACCTGCCCACCGCCCCCTTCTTCTACCCCATGGCCCTCTGATGTCTTCCTCCACGCACGGCGCCGACATCTACCTCATCCTGCTGCGGCCCACGCGGGTGCCGGTGGCGGGCGAGGCCGTCTCCCATCTGTTCCAGGGCCAGGTGCTGCTGGAAAGCCTCAGCTGGAAGCTGCACAACGAAGACGAGAAGCAGCAGAGCGCCGAGAGCGGCAAGGCGGGCGGCGGCCGCCTGATCAAGGGCGACTCCGCAAGCAGCACCGCGCGCGACCTCAAGCAGGCCATCTCGCAGGCACAGTCCGCGCTCACGCGTGACATGGCGCGCGCCAGGTCCGAGTCCGAGCGCAAGACCCTGCAGGACAAGCACGACCGGTGGCTTGAAAAGATGCTCGATGCCGCCGAGCGCAAGATCGAGCAGACCGAGAGCCAGCAGGACGACGACAAGAAGAAGGACGACCAGGCCAAGAAGGGCAAGGCCAAGGATGCCGGTGACCGCAACCCGAGCTTCGAGTTCACCTTCAAGAAGCGGGTGGACATCGCCACCACGCAGATGCTGAACTCCATGAAGGCGGGCGACATCTTTCCCTCCGGCACCCTCACCATCCATCAGCGCTCCACCAACGTGGTGGAAGGCACCTCGCTGGTGTTCACCATCCAGAAGATCCGCCTGACCGACTACAAGCTCGAAGTGGCCGTCACCGACACCATGACCGAGCTGATGGAGGAATGGACCTGCGAGTTCGCCTCGCTGGCCTATGTCTACAAGAACCCGCCGTCGCACTACTCACACAGCAATGCCGGCCAGGCCGTGGCCAAGAACCTGTCGCAGGGCACGACCCGCGCCTTCACCATGAAGAACATCGGCTCCCCGATCTGACGCCATGGCCCTCACCAACTACCGCGACGTCAGCACCTCGATGAGCGATGTGTCGGCCGGCTTCCAGTTCGAGTTCTATTGCGAGAAATGCGGCGAAGCCTCGCGTTCGGCCTTCAAGCCCTACCGCAAGGGCCAGATCACCGGCTGGCTGAGCCGCTTCGCCTTCATGTTCTACGACCTCAACAAGGCCAGCCGCGCCACCGGCGCCTTTGCCGAGGCCGGCGCCGGCGAGGCCAAGCGCGAGGCCCTGGCCGAAGCCATGGCCCTGGCCGCGCCGCTCTACGAGAAATGCACCGGCTGCCGCAAGTGGGTGGGCCGCGAATGCTGGAACAGCAGCGCCGGCACCTGCCGCGACTGCGCCACCCGCAGCGCGCAAGACGCCCCGGCCGCCGCTGCCGGCGCGACGACCGCCGCCTGCCCCAACTGCCAGACGCCCAGCACCGGCGGCCGCTTCTGCCACGAATGCGGCTTCGACATGGCCAGCACCCACAAGAGCTGCCCGGCTTGCGGCATCACCCTCCCGCGCCAGGCGCGCTTCTGCACGGACTGTGGCCATGGGTTCTGAAACCCGACCCGGCCATCCCGACCGCGCCACGAACGACTGACATGACGCCCCAACAAGCCGCTGAAGAAGCCGTCCGCGCCGGCGACCCGCGCGCCGCGCTCGCCCGCCTGACCGACGCCGTGCGCGCCAAGCCCGCCGATGCCCGGCTGCGCACCTTCCTGGCCCAGCTGCTCAGCGTGCTGGGCCAGTGGGAGCGGGCCCACACCCAGCTCAATGTCGTGGCCGACCTCGACAAGCTCGCCATCCCGATGCGTGAGACCGTCGGTCATGCCATCCGCTGCGAGCTGCTGCGCGCCGAGGTGTTCGCCGGCCGGCGCACGCCGGTCGTGTTCGGCCAGCCCGAGGCCTGGGTGGCCCAGCTCATCGAATCCCTTCGCCAGCAAGGCGACGGCCGGCCCGAGCTCGCCGCTGACCTGGCCGCCAAGGCCTTCGACGCGGCCCCCGCCTGCTCCGGCCAGATCGACGGCCAGGCCTTCGAATGGCTGGCCGATGCCGACTCCCGCCTCGGCCCGGTGCTGGAGACCTGCCTCAACGGCCACTACACCTGGGTGCCCTTCCATCACCTGAGCCAGATCCGCTTCGACCCGCCGGAAGACCTGCGCGACTGCGTCTGGATGCCGGCCCAGCTGAGCTTCACCAACGGCGGCAGCAGCGTGGCCCTGGTGCCCACCCGCTACCCCGGCTCGGAGGCGAGCGAGGACGGCCTCATCAACCTCGCGCGCAAGACCGAGTGGCAGCCCCTGCCTGGCGACGACCGCTACGCCGGCCTCGGCCAGCGCGTGCTGGTGAGCGACCTCGGCGACCACGACCTGATGGCCGTGCGCGAGATCCGCTTCGACACGCCCACGGCGAGCCCCTGATGGCCGCCTACGGCGCGCAGGACCGGCTCCAGCCCTCGCTGCTGGACCGCCTGACCGACCACGAGCCCGGCTCGCGCGTCGAGCCGCTGGAGGCCCGCGTGCTGAGCCGGCGCCAGTTGCGCGAGGCGGTGCTGCGCGACCTCTCCTGGCTGTTCAACGCGGTCTGCGAGGAGCCCGACATCGGCAACCGCAGCGACCCCGAACGCACCGCCCTCTGGAAGAGCGTGCCCCATGCCGCCGACTCGGTGCTGAACTTCGGCATCCTGCCCCTGACCGGGCAGACGATGAGCATCCACAACTTCCCCCTCATCGAGGCCCAGCTGCGCCAGGCCATCGTGCGCTTCGAGCCGCGGCTGGATGCCGCCAGCGTCGAGGTGCGCATCACCAACGACCTCAGCACCGGCCTGCGCCCCACCAGCCTGCGCATCACCATCAAGGGCCAGCTCTGGAACCAGCCCGTGCCGCTGGAGCTGCTGCTCAGTGCCGACGTGGACGTGGACACCGGCCAGGCCGCCGTGCGTGACCTGCGCGGCTGACTCGCGCAGCGCTCGTCTGCGGGAACCGAACGCCCGGCCCTGTCACTCACCGACGGGTGCCTGACGCCCGACCCTGAGCGCCCATGGACCCCCGCCTGCTTCGCTACTACAACCAGGAACTCCGCTACCTCCGCGAGATGGGCGGCGAGTTCGCCCGCGAGTTCCCCAAGATCGCCGGCCGGCTGGGCATGGAAGGCCTGGAGGTGGCCGACCCCTACGTCGAGCGTCTGCTCGAAGGCAGCGCCTTCCTGGCGGCGCGCGTGCAGCTCAAGCAGGATGCCGAGTTCCCGCAGCTCGCGCAGGCGCTGCTCGACATGGTCTGCCCCAACCTCGGCGCCCCGATGCCGTCGATGCTGGTCGCCCAGCTGGAGCCCAGCAACGACCCCAACCTGCTCTCGGGCTACACCCTGCCGCGCGGCAGCGCGCTGCTCGGCGCCCGCACGCCGCTGGGCCCGACGCGCTGCGAGTTCCGCACCGCGCAGCCCGTCACGCTGACGCCCGTCAAGATCGCGCAGGTCGACTACTTCCTCAGCGCCACCGACGTCAACTTCAACGGCCTGCCGCTGCGCGAGCGCCCCCGCAGCGCGGTGCGCGTGAAGCTGGAGCTGCCTGCGGGCATGAGCTTCGCCCGGCTGCCGCTGGACAGCCTGCGCTTCTTCATGGGTGGCCTGCAGGACGTGGCCATGAAGCTGCATGAACTGGCCACCTGCCGCTGCGTGGGCGTGCTGGCCGGCCCCGGCGGCAAGGACGCCGGCGCCCAGCGCCAGTTCCTGCCGGCCAGCCGCGTGCGCCATGTCGGCCTGGCCGACGACGAGGCCATGCTGCCGGTCACGCTGCGCGGCCTGTCCGGCACGCGGCTGATGCAGGAGTACTTCGCCTTCCCGCAGCGCTTCCTGTTCCTGGACATTGCCGGGCTGCGCCCGCACTTTGCCGCCTGCACCGGCAACAGCTTCGAGCTGGTGCTGCTGTTCGACCGCTACGAGGCGAGCCTGGAGGGCGGCGGCGAGCCCGCCAACTTCAGCCTGAACTGCGTGCCGGCGATCAACCTGTTCGAACGCCGCGCCGAACGCATCGCGGTGGACGACAGCGCCACCGCCTTCCAGGTCATCCCCGACCGCCTGGCCGGCAATGATTTCGAGGTGTTCGACGTCGCCACCGTGAGCGGCTATTCGACCAACAGCGAGGAGCTGCAGTTCCTGCCGCTGTTCGACGTGCCGCATGCCGACCCGGCCGGCGCCTCCGGCTACTTCAGCCTGCTGCGCGAACCGCGCCTGGCCGGGGACCGCAGCCGCCGCGAGGGGCCGCGCTCGGCCTATGTGGGCCACGAGGTGTTCCTGTCGCTGGTGGACCTGCAGCGCGCGCCCTACCGCACCGAGCTGCGCCAGCTCGGCGCCCGGCTGCGCTGCACCAACCGCGATCTGCCGCTGTTCATGCCCACCGGGCGGGATCACGGCGGCCTGACGCTGGAGACGCGCGCGCCGGTGGCCCATGTCGGCATCGTCGCCGGCCCGTCACGCCCCCGGGGTGCGTCGCGCGAGGGGCCGCTCGCGTGGCGGCTGCTGTCGCTGCTGTCCCTCAACTACCTGTCGCTGGTGGACGAAGACGCCGAGCGCGGCGCGCTGGCCCTGCGTGAGCTGGTGGGCCTGTTCGGGCAGGGCGCCGAGCCCGGCCTGCTGCGGCAGGTCGAGGGCCTGCGCTCGATCAGCGCACGGCCGGTGGTGCGCCGCCATCCGGCGCCCGGCCCGATCGCCTTCGGCCGCGGGCTGGAGGTGCAGCTGACGGTCGACGAACTCGCCTTCCAGGGCGGCAGCGCCGCGCTGCTGGGCGCCGTGCTGCACCACTATTTCAGCCGGCATGTCTCGATGAACAGCTTCGTGCAGACGGCGCTGGTCTCGCGCACCCGCGGAGAGCTCAAGCGCTGGCAACCGCTGCCGGGCGCCCGCGCGCTGCTATGACGCCCGAGCCGACGCCCGACATCTTCCAGGCGCTGACCGAGCGCCCGGGGCGCTTCGATCTCTTCCAGGCACTGCGCCGCATCGAGGCCGCGCATCCGGCGCAGCCGCGCCTGGGTGAGTCGCTGCGGCCTGGCGATGAGCCGGTGCGCTTCGCCAGCGAGCCGGCGCTGAATTTCGCGCCGACTGCCATCACGCGGCTGGCGGCCAACGAGCACGGGCCGCCTCGCCTGGTGCAGCGCGTGCTGAGCCTGTTCGGCCCCAATGGCGCCCTGCCCACCCACCTGACCGAGTACGCCCGCGAGCGGGCCATGCACCACGGCGACCGCACCTTCGCTGCGTTCGCCGACCTGCTGCTGCACCGCTTCGGCCTGCTGTTCTACCGCGCCTGGGCGCGCACCCGGCCGGTGGTGGGCATGGACCGGGGGGGCGACGCGCCCATCGTGCGCCAGGTGGGCGCCCTCGTCGGCCTCACCGAGCCGGCCCTGCGGGCCCGCGATGCGCTGGGCGACTTCTCCAAGCTCTATTTCGCCGGGCGCCTGGCCCGCTCGGCCCGGGACGCCGATGGCCTGCAGAGCTGGATCAGCCTGCGCTTCAAGGTGCCGGCCCTGGTGCAGCAGTTCAGCGGCCACTGGATGGCGCTGGCAACCGAGGAGCGCACCCGCCTGCAGCGCCACGACGGCATCGGCCTGGGCCGCGGTGCCGTGCTGGGCCGGCAGGTGTGGGATGTGCAGCACAAGTTCCGCATCGAGATCGGGCCGCTGGGCTGGGCCGACTTCCAGCGCTTCCTGCCCTCGGGCGATCACCTGCCCGCGCTGCAGGCCATGGTGCGCCAGTACGTCGGCCATGAGTTCACATGGGATGTGCGGCTGCGCCTGAAGCCCGCCGAAGTCCCCGCCTGGCCGCTCGGCCGCGAACGCGGCATCGGCCAGTTGGGCCGCAGCGCCTGGCTCAACAGCCCGCGGCCGCGCAAGCGCGCCGACCAGCTCGTGATGAATGTCGAGAGCATCTGCCGGGCCCCGCTGGGCCCGTCGCTCGCGCCGGCTCACCAGCACTAGGCGTCGCACAAGCCCGCGGCGGAACCGAACGGCGGCCGCGGTCACTCAGCCCCGAGGAGAACGCACATGACCGACATCAGCCGCCAGGCCCTTTTTGGCAAGCTCAACCCGCTGGCCTACAAATCCATCGAGGGCGCCACCGTGTTCTGCAAGCTGCGGGGCAATCCGTATGTGGAGCTGGTGCACTGGGTCACCCAGCTGCTGGAGAACAACGCCTCCGACGTGTCGGCCATCGTGCGCCACTACGGGCTGGACGCCGCCGCCCTCGCCCGCGATGTGACCACCGCGCTGGACCGCCTGCCCCGGGGCTCGACGGCCATCAGCGATTTCTCCGAGCACATCACGCACGCCATCCAGCAGGGCTGGGTCTACGCCACGCTGATGTACGGCGACGCCCAGGTGCGCAGCGGCCACCTGCTGCTGGCCTGCCTGAGCACGCCGTCGCTGCGCAATGCGCTGCTGGGCATCTCGCGCCAGTTCGAGAAGATCAAGGCCGACGAGCTCGCCGACCAGCTGCCCGGCCTCGTGGGCAAGACGGGCGAGGCGGGCCTGGGCGCCACCGATGGCAGCGCGCTGGGCAGCGGCCAGCCGGGCGAGGACAGCGGCGCCATGGCCCCGGCCGCGATGGGCCGCCAGGAGGCGCTGAAGAAGTTCACCGTCGACCTGACCGAGAAGGCCCGCAAGGGCGAGATCGACCCGGTGACCGGCCGCGACGACGAGATCCGCCAGATCGTCGACATCCTGATGCGCCGCCGCCAGAACAACCCGCTGCTCACCGGCGAGGCCGGCGTGGGCAAGACGGCAGTGGTGGAAGGCTTCGCGCTGCGCCTGGCGCGGGGTGACGTGCCGCCGCCGATGCAGGGCGTGACGCTGCTGTCACTGGACATCGGCCTGCTGCAGGCCGGCGCCTCCATGAAGGGCGAGTTCGAGCAGCGTCTGCGCCAGGTCATCGACGAGGTGCAGCAAAGCCCCACGCCCATCATCCTGTTCATCGACGAGATCCACACGCTGGTGGGCGCGGGCGGTGCCGCCGGCACGGGCGACGCGGCCAACCTGCTCAAGCCGGCCCTGGCCCGCGGCAACCTGCGCACCGTCGGCGCCACGACCTGGGCCGAGTACAAAAAGTACATCGAGAAGGACCCGGCGCTCACGCGGCGCTTCCAGACGGTGCAGGTCGAGGAGCCCGACGAGAAGAAGGCGGTGCTGATGCTGCGCGGCGTGGCCACGGTGCTGGAGAAGCACCACCAGGTGCAATTGCTGGACGAAGCCATCGAGGCCGCCGTGAAGCTGTCGCACCGCTACATCCCTGCGCGCCAGCTGCCCGACAAGGCCGTCAGCCTGCTCGACACCGCCTGCGCCCGCGTGGCGGTCAGCCAGCATGCGATGCCGGCCGAGGTGGAGGATTGCCAGCGCCGCATCGAGTCGCTGGAGATCGAGCAAGGCATCATCGCCCGCGAGGCCCAGGTGGGCGTGGCGATCGGCGAGCGGGGCAAGGCGGTGGAGGACAAGCTCGCCGCCGAGCGTGAGCGCCTGGCCCGCCTGAACGCCCGCTGGACGCAGGAGAAGGACCTCGTCGCCCGCATCCTCGCGCTGCGTGCCCAGCTGCGCAGCCCCGTCGACGGCCAGAGCCAGCCGGTGGATGAAGCCTCCTCCGCCCAACCCGACCGCGAGGCCCTGCTGGCCGACATGCATGCCGCACAGGCGCAGCTCGCCGAGCTGCAGGGCGACGCGCCGCTGATCCTGCCGTCGGTGGACGCGCAGGCCGTGGCGAGCGTCGTGGCCGACTGGACCGGCATCCCCGTGGGCCGCATGGTCAAGAACGAGCTGGAAGCCGTGCTGCGCCTGGGCGCAACGCTCGGCCAGCGTGTCATCGGCCAGCAGCACGGCCTGGACATGATCGCGCGCCGCATCCAGACCTCGCGCGCCCGCCTGGACAACCCCAACAAGCCCATCGGCGTCTTCATGCTGTGCGGCACCTCCGGCGTGGGCAAGACCGAGACGGCCCTGGCCCTGGCCGAGGCACTGTACGGCGGCGAGCAGAACGTCATCACCATCAACATGAGCGAGTACCAGGAGTCGCACACCGTCTCCACGCTCAAGGGTGCGCCGCCGGGCTATGTGGGCTACGGCGAAGGCGGCGTGCTGACCGAGGCCGTGCGCCGCCGGCCCTACAGCGTGGTGCTGCTGGACGAGGTGGAGAAGGCCCACCCGGATGTGCACGAGCTGTTCTTCCAGGTGTTCGACAAGGGCTGGATGGAAGACGGCGAGGGCCGCCTCATCGACTTCAAGAACACCATCATCCTGCTGACCAGCAACGTGGGCTCGGAGCTGATCATGAACCTGTGCCGCGACCCCGAGCTGCTGCCAGATCCCGAGTCGCTCGCCACGGCGCTGACCGCGCCGCTGCAGCAGGTGTTCCCGCCGGCCCTGCTGGGTCGCATCGTGACCATCCCCTACTACCCGCTGAGCGACGACATGCTGGCGCGCATCGTGCGCCTGCAGCTCGACCGCATCGTGCGCCGTGTGGCCGAGAACCACAGCATCCCGTTCGAGTACAGCGACGCCGCGGTGGACCTCATCGTCAAGCGCTGCAACAACGCCGAAAGCGGCGGCCGCATCATCGACGCCATCCTCACCAACACGGTACTGCCGCGCGTCTCGATCGAATACCTGTCTCGCACCGCCTCGGGCCAGCCGCTGCAGCGCGTGGCCCTGGGCGTGGCGGACGGCGACTTCAGCTACGCCTTCGAGTGACGCCCCGCCGGGCGGCGCCGTGATGCCCGCCCGCGCCACCGACCGGCCAGGGAACCAAACCGGCAAGCCCCCCACTCAGGATCGAGGCCGCACCGCCAGGTCGGCCCCTGATGCGACTTCGGACGATCCACCATGGCCCACCGCAGACCCCTTTGCGCCCCCGCCCCCATGACGCCTGCGCTGTGCGCGCGGTCGGGGGGTGCACGATGAGCGCCGTGCCGGGTGCCAGCCCGCGGGCCCTGTCCTTCTCGTACAACGGCAACGAAGACAAGCTGCTGGTGCTGCGGCTGGAAGGCAAGGAGCAGCTCGGCAACCTGCCCGAGTGGCATGTCGACCTGGTCGGCAACGTCAACCTCGTGGGTGCCCGTGATGACCTCCTGCTGGACGACCTCGTCGGCGAGCAGGTCACGGTGACGATTGCGCACGGCACCGAGCGGCACATCAATGCCTACGTCACCGAGGCGCAGCGCGGCGAGCGGCGCGGGCGCTTCAATGCCTACCGCGTGACCCTGCGGCCATGGCTGTGGTTTGCCACGCGCAACCGCAACTGCCGCGTGTTCCAGGAGGAAGGGCAAACCGTCGAGCAGATCGTCAGTGCGGTGCTGGAGGACTACGACGCCCCCTTCGAGTTCAAGCTCTCGCAGTCGCATGCGGTGCTGGAGTACTGCGTCCAGTACAACGAGTCCGACTTCGACTTCATCAGCCGCCTGCTCGAAGAGGCCGGCATCTACTATTTCTTCGAGCACACCAGCAGCAACCACAAGCTGATGATGGTCGACGGCATGGCCGGCCACGCCGCCAAGTCTGGCGACCCGGTCATCCATTGGTCCAACAAGCTCGATGCCAAGAAGGCGAGCATGGTGGAGTGGCACGCCTCGCAGGAGCTCACCGCCGCGAAGGCCACGGTGCGTGACTTCGACTACCTCGCCAGCGCCGCCCCGGTCGAAGGCGACGCCCCCGAGGGCGATGCGCTGCCGCTGGGCTCGGGCGAGCTCTATGAGTACGGCAGTCGCGTGGTGCGGAACCAGCGCGACACCGAAGCCGAGGACATCAGCGATGCGCTCGCGCGCGTGGCCCAGGTGCGGCTGGAAGAGCAGCAGGCCCTCAAGAAGGTCTACACCGGCACCACCAACTGCAATGACCTGAAGGTGGGCGACACCTTCGACCTGTCCGGCGCGCCACGCGACGAGGACGAGGCGACCTACCTCGTCGTCAGCATGAACCTGAGCGCCGAGTTCGCCGACCACGAGGCCATCGAGGAGATTGCCGCCTCGCAAGGCCGCCGCGACGGCGTGCTGGCCACCGTGATGTGCATCCGCACCGACGGGCTGGACTACCGCCCCGGCCGCCGCACCCCGCGGCCCGTGATGTACGGCCCTCAGACGGCCACGGTGGTGGGCGCCTCGGGCAACGAGGTCGAGACGGATGCGCAGGGCCGCATCAAGGTGCAGTTCCACTGGGACCGTCAAGGCAACAAGGACGAGAACAGCTCCTGCTTCGTGCGCGTGTCCCAACCCTGGGCCGGCAAGGGCATGGGCCTGTGGATGCTGCCCCGCGTCGGTCACGAGGTGGTCGTCAGCTTCATCGGCGGCGACCCCGACCGGCCGCTCATCACCGGCTCGGTCCACAACGACGCCAACACCCCCATCTACCCGCTGCCCGGGCACGCCGACATCAGCGGCTGGCGCACGCATTCGACCAAGGAGGGCCCCGAAGACGCCCGCCACGAACTGCGCTTTGACGACAAGAAGGACAGCGAGTACGTCTGGCTGCAGTCGCAGAAGGACTTTCGCCGCCATGTGAAGGCCGACGCCTTCGACTGGATCGAGCAGAACGAGAACCGCAAGGTCAAGCTCACGCGCCAGGAAGTGGTGGGCGAGAACTGGCTGATGTACGTGGGCCAGGATGTGAAGCACGACCTCGGCAAGGACCTGCACACCAAGGTCGCCGGTGACATCTTCACGACCGGGGCGGCCACCTGGCAGGTGCAGCTGGAGAGCGACTTCAGCGCCAAGATCGGCGCTGACCTGAGCTACGACGTGACCGGCAAGACCGCGCTCAAGTCCGGCGGCGACATCGCGCTGCAGACCGAGGGCGTGGCCAGCCTCAAGACCGGCGGCAAGCTGGTGGCCGAGTCTGGCGACAAGCTCTCGCTGAAGGCCGAGGCCGACCTGCTGCTGCAGGGCGCCAACATCAGCGCCAAGAGCAACGGCGAGATCGTGCTGGAGGCGAGCCAGGGCCTCAAGATCATCTGCGGCTCGTCCGTCATCACGCTCAGCGCCAGCGGCATCACCATCGATGGCGCCCAGGTGAAGGTGAACTGCGGCGGCGGTGGCGGCTCAGCCGGTGCCGCTGAAGCCGCGGCAGACGCCGAGCCCAAGGCCCCGGAAGAAGCGCAGAACACGGCACTGCTCACGCCCGACGAGGCCGACGACTACGACGCCCTCTTCGCCGATCCGCTGGCCGACGAAGACGCCGGCTGCGCGACGGCCAGCTCCACCCCGGCTGCCGATGACATGCTGGAGGAACCGTCAGGCCTGCGCGCCGGTGCGCTGGCGGCCGGTGCCACCTTGCTGGCGGCGGCCGGCGCGGCGGCCATGGCCGTGGCCTCGGGCGCAAGCTTTGCGTCCGGCGGCGGCGATGACGAGGACGAGGCCAGCGACGAC
>JAIPCJ010000109.1 GCA_021738245.1 Methylotenera sp.
CGCGCCTGCATCGCTGCCGGCATCACAGGCGCTGCCATCGGCCGCCCAACCGCCGCAGCTGCTGCCCGCGCTGACGGCCTGGCGGCGCAAGGCCTGCAGGTCGGCGTCGCTCAGCAGCCCCAGGCCGCCCAAGCCAGCGCCCGTCGCGGCCGCATGCAGCACCGGGCTGCCACCGGGCCGGCCCCAGGCATCGATTGACCGGTGCACCAGTCCCTGGCGCTCGAAGCCGTAGGCCCAGCCGGTTGGCAGGCCCAGCTGCACATCCAGCCCGAACACCAGCGGCAGCCGCGGCCCCAGCGGGCTCAAGCCCTCGCTCCGGCAGGCTCCCATCCAGGTGCGGGCGATGCTGTCGTCCAGCGAGCTGCCGAGCGCCGCCACGTCGTGATGAGCCACCGTGTGACCGAAGCAGCGCGCCTGCCAGGCCCCCAGGCCCTGGGCATCCACCGCCAGCCATGCATGCCAGACCGAGTCGGCCGCCTTGCTGGGCAGGGCGCAGGGTCCGTGGTCGCGCTGCAGCCGGCAGGCCTCGAAGAACTGAGCCAGGGCCGCCGCGCACTGCCGCCAGGCGAGCGTGTCGACCCGCAGGCCCGGGAACTCTTCAGGTGCCAGGGCCAGCCAGGCGGCATGCACTTCGGGCGGAATCTGTGCCGCAGCCAGCGCCGCCGCAGGGCATCGGCGCTGCAGCGCGGCCTGAGCGCGGCGGTCGCGCCGCTGCTGCCACCAGGCGCCCACGCGTGCAGCGATCTTGAACTTTGTTGTTGTGGTTGTTGTGTTCATGCGCCCAGTCTGTGACCTGCGCATGACGGCCGCGTGACAAACCGGGCCCGGCAACAAAAAGACCCGCCGAAGCGGGCCGTGAAAGTCAGGAGTTGATGCTGACTGTGATTGCTCGGATCAGCCGTGCTTGGCGTCGAAGAACTGCTCGTCTTCGGTGGAGCCCTTGAGCGCGGCGGTGGAGGCATTGGCCTCGATGGTGGTGGTAACGGCGTCGAAGTAGCCGGTGCCGACTTCACGCTGGTGCTTGACCGCGGTGAAGCCCTTCTCGGCCGCGGCGAACTCAGCCTCCTGCAGCTCGACGAAAGCGCTCATCTGGTTGCGGGCGTAGCCGTGGGCCAGGTTGAACATCGAGTAGTTCAGGCTGTGGAAGCCGGCCAGCGTGATGAACTGGAACTTGTAGCCCATGGCGCCCAGTTCGCGCTGGAACTTGGCGATGGTGGCGTCGTCCAGGTTCTTCTTCCAGTTGAAGGACGGCGAGCAGTTGTAGGCCAGCAGCTTGCCGGGGAACTTGGCGTGGATGGCTTCGGCGAAGGCCTTGGCGTAGGCCAGGTCGGGCTTGCCGGTCTCGCACCAGATCAGGTCCGCGTAGGGCGCGTAGGCCAGGCCGCGGCTCACGGCCTGGTCCAGGCCATTGCGGGTGCGGTAGAAACCTTCGACGGTGCGCTCGCCGGTGCAGAAGGGCTTGTCGTTGTCGTCGATGTCGCTGGTGACCAGGTCACCGGCTTCCGCGTCGGTGCGGGCCACCAGCACGGTCGGCACGCCCATGGTGTCGGCCGCCAGGCGGGCCGCGACGAGCTTGGCCACGGCTTCACGGGTGGGCACCAGCACCTTGCCGCCCATGTGGCCGCACTTCTTGGCGCTGGCCAGCTGGTCTTCGAAGTGCACGCCGGCCGCACCCGCCTCGATCATGGCCTTCATCAGTTCGAAGGCGTTCAACACGCCGCCGAAGCCCGCCTCGGCATCGGCCACGATGGGTGCGAAGTAGTCGATGTCGTCCTTGCCTTCGCTCCACTGGATTTCGTCCGCGCGCTTGAAGGTGGCGTTGATCTTCTTGACGACCTTGGGCACCGAGTCCACCGAATACAGGGACTGGTCGGGGTACATCTCGCCGTTGGAGTTGGCGTCACCGGCGACCTGCCAGCCCGACAGGTAGATGGCCTTCAAGCCGGCCTTGACCTGTTGCATCGCCTGGTTGCCGGTCAGCGCGCCCAGCGCGTTGACGAAGGGCTCGGAATTGACCAGGCCCCACAGTTTCTCGGCGCCGCGCTTGGCGAGCGTGTGCTCGATGGCGATGCTGCCGCGCAGGCGGACAACGTCTGCCGCGGTATAGCCGCGGGAGATGCCCTTCCAGCGCGGGTTCTCGGCCCAGTCCTTTTCGAGGGCGGCGATTTGTTGTTCACGGGTTTGGCGGGTCATGGAGAGCTCCTTGGCAAGAACGTTGAAATCCGATGGCTCAAGCCTAGGCCTTCAGCGCCGCTCCGGCAAGCCAAAGTCTTATACAAGACAAAAATCTTTGTCCTTTTAATTCAATGACTTAGGTGGAGCATTCCAAATCACAAAAACACATTCTTCATAATGAGAAATCTTGCGGCGGCGCAGCATGACTTCTTTTCTCCATATGAAAAGTGACTTTCGAATCGTGAGAATGGCCAGGCCCAGAATGCGCGCCTCCGCTGCCTCCTGCCCGACTCGGTCATGACCACCCTGCTCACCCCCCGCCTGCATCTGGAGCCGCTCCATGAAAGCCACTTGGAGGGTCTGGCCCGCCTCAACAGCGACCCGGTTGTCATGCGCTACATCACCGGGAAGGCCGAAACGCGGGACGAGACCGAGGCCATGATCGAGCGCGTGAAGGCGCGCTGGGCGACTTTCGGCTACTCGTGGTGGGCGTTCCGACAGCGCACGGATGGCGACATCATCGGCATGGGCTGCATCCAGCATCTGAACCGCGACCCGGCCCAACCGCTGGAGACTGGCTGGCGCCTGCGCCCCGACGCCTGGGGCCAGGGCTATGCCAGCGAGGCCGCCCGCCACATGGTGGGCTGGGCCTTCACCACGCTGGAGCCCGCCCTCATCTGCGCCGTTTGCCAGCCGCCCAACACCGCCTCGGCGGCCGTCATGGAGCGCCTGGGCATGCGCTACACCGGCACGGGCCGCTGGTACGACATGGACTGCAAGCGCTACGACATCACGGCCGCGCAGTGGCAGGAAAGCCCTGCCCGGGCGCGCTACGCCGCTGAGGCATAGTCCCGGCTTCTTCTCTTATCCACTTGCACGGAGGACGTATGGCCAACACCGAACAGCGCGGCAACAAGATGACGAAAAAGCCCAAGAAGGATGCGCCCCAGGGCAAGTCCGCCGGTGCCGACCGGCCGGTGGCGCCGATGACCGCCGTCATCCCCAAGGGCAAGGAAGCCAAGAAGCAGAAGTAAGGCGCAGCGCCGCCGGTCGGCGGCCTGGACCGCGCAGGCTCCTAAAGGCCGCCGACGAAATAGCGCTTCAGGCCCGCCAGGATCATCTCCACGGCAATGGCCGTCAGCACGAGGCCCATCAGCTTCTCGATGGCCGACACCACCGAATCGCCCAGCAGCTTGCGGATGCGGTCGGCCAGCACCAGCACCAGGCCCGACACCAGCATGGCCGCGCTCAGCGCGCCGATCCACTCATAGATGCGGTCCGGCTGGCGCGAAGCCAGCAGCAGCACCGTCGCCATGGCCGAGGGCCCGGCGAGCAGCGGCACGGCCAGCGGAAAGATCAGCGGCTCCTTGCCGGGCTCCAGCCCGTAGGCCGACTCGCCGGAGCTGCCGAAGATCATGCGGATGGCGATGATCACGAGGATCACGCCGCCGGCCACCTCCAGCGACCGCTCCGACAGGTGCATGACCCGCAGGAAGCTCTCGCCCACGAACATGAAGGCGAAGAGCACGCAGAACGCGATGCCCACCTCACGGATGGCCACCCGCGTGCGGCGCTCCTTGGGCACCGCGCGCATGATGGGAATGAAGATGGGCAGGCTGCCGAGGGGGTCAAGCACCAGCAGCAGCAGGATCAGGGCGGAGAGAAAACTGTGGTCCATTCGCCCTGATTGTCCTTGAGGGGCTTAGAAGCGGTAGTAGGCCCGTGCGTAGTAGGACGCACCGTTCAGGCCGAACTGCACGCTGTCGTAGTAGAAGCCGTTGTCGGTCTCGTCCGGGTTCTGGCGGGTGGGCTTCACGTTGAACACGTTGTTGCCACCCACGCTGAGCTTCAGCGCCGGCGTGGCTTGCCAGCTCAGGCCCAGGTCCATGGAGGTCTTGGGCTTGTAGTGGAGGTTGGGCACCGGCGGGCCCGAGAAGGTCCCTTGGGTCTGGCTGCCGAAGTGGATGACCTTGGCCTCACCCGTCCAGGCGCCCTCGCTGTACTCGAAGCCCAGGGTCGCCTTGGAGCGCGGGCCGCCCTGCTCGATGAACAGCCGCTCGCGCTCGGACAGCAGCACGTCCTCGTAGCCCTTGAGCTTGTCGGGCGCGTTGATGTTGGTCACGCGCGTGCTGCTGACGTTCAGCGCCAGGAAGGTGTTGAGCTGCCCTCCTCCGAGCTTGGTGCGCGTGGAGGCCGTGAGGTCCAGGCCGCGGGTGCGGGTGTTGATCGAGTTGACGAAGAACTGCGCCTGACCCACGCCGAGCGACTGGAGGATCGCGCCGAGGGCGGGATAGTTGTCCTCATCGAAGCGGCCCGACAGCACGATGCGGTCGCGGATGTTGATCTGGTAGAGGTCGACCGTGAACGCCGTGTCGGTGCTGGGCTTCACCGTGATGCCCAAGGTGTAGTTCTTGGACTTCTCCTGCTTGAGCGCCGGCACGCCGGCCGCCGCGGTGATCTTGCTGCCATTGGGTGCCAGCACCACGTCCAGCGGCTTGCCGCTGATGAAGTCGGTGAAGGTCGACGAGAAATACAGCTGCTGCAGGCTGGGCGCCCGGAAGCCCGTGCTGGCCGCACCCCGCAGCAACACTTCCTTGCTGGCCTTGAAGCTGCCCGCGAGCTTGGCGGTCGTCGCGGAGCCGAAGTCGCTGTAGTGCTCGGCACGCACGGCGGCGTCCACGGTGAGCGCCGGTGTCAGATTGGCTTCCCAATCGACGTACAGCGCCTGGCTGTTGCGACTCTTGTTGGTCGCGTCAGACGGCTGGAAGCCCGGGAAGCCCTGGCTGCCCGCATTGCCGCCGAAGCCGACGCCGTCAGCGTCAATGTAGGAGCCCGGCTCGCCCGCGACGATGTCGTACTTCTCCTTGCGGTACTCGGCACCAAAGGCGATGTTGCTGCCGCCCAGCAGATCGGGGAAGAAGCGGCTGACGTCGAAGTTGGTCGTGGCCTGGCTGAAGCCGAAGCCGCCAGCGTCGAAGTTCGTCGGGCTGATGCCCTTGCCGCCGGCCAGCAGGTCCTTGTTGGCGATGGAGGCGTTGAGGGTGTTGCTGATGTCGTAGCGCAGCTTGTTGCTGCCATAGGTCTGCGAGAGGTCGGTGTCCCAGCCCGCGAACGACGACTTCCAGCCCACGATCAGGTAGCGGTCCTCGATCTTGCCGTTGATGTAGGGCACGAAGCCGTCCGGGTACATCGCGGCGGAGTTGCGGCTCGGGATGTCGTCGGAGCCGACACCGCCGCGCGCCCAGGCCGCTGACGACGCGTCACGGTCCTGCGCACCGGCCGTCACGTAGAGCTTGTCGGCACCGGCAATCGGGAACTCGCCGTTCAGATAGAGGGTCTTGTTCTCGACCTTGGTGTCGCCGATGGTGCGCAGGCTCCCCGGGTCAGCCCGGTTGGAGCGGCCCCGGTCCTGCCACTCGCCGGTGATGCCCAGGGTGCCGTCGGCGATCTTGACGCCACAGTAGGCCGAGGCCAGCCAGTTCTTGCCGTCACCGGCGGAGTACTGGCCGTAGCCGGCCACTGCCTCACAGCCAGCCTTCTTCTTGAGCTGCACATTGATGACGCCGGCAATGGCGTCCGAGCCGTACTGGGCGGCGGCGCCGTCGCGCAGCACCTGCACGTTGTCGATGGCGAGCAGCGGCAGCGAGTTCATGTCGGTACCGGTGCTGCCGCGGTTGCGAGCGCCGAAGAGGTTGACCAGGGCCACGGTGTGGCGGCGCTTGCCGTTGACCAACACGAGCGTCTGGTCAGAACCCAAGCCCCGCAGCGCGGCGGAATCGATCAGGTCGGCGCCGTCCGCACCGGTCTGCCGCGTGGAGTTGAACGAGGGCGACAGGTACTGCAGTGACTGGGCCAGGTCGAATTGACCACCGCCTTCGGCCACCTTGCCCATCGAGTAGATGTCCACGGGCACCAGGGTGTCGGTGCTGGAGGCGGCGGGCAAGGTCTTGCGGGAACCGACGACGGTAACGCGCTCGAGGCTGTTGTCCTGGGCCAGCGCAGCGGTGGCGGAGAAGAGGCTCAGCGCAGCAAGCGCAGTGGGCAGGAGGCGGTTGGCATGCATGGGGCGACTCCGGGGCGTGTAGGTGATGGCGGCGGAGTTTGCCCCTCACCGCGCCGGCTTCAGCCGTCGGTGTTGTGGCCTGCCGACAGGGATCGCCCCAGTCCTTAACCCGCGGGAAAACACCGATCAGCGCGCTCAGCCCCTGGGATGGTGCTCGGCGTGCAACGCTTTGAGGCGTTCGCGCGCCACATGGGTGTAGATCTGCGTCGTGGACAGGTCGGCGTGCCCCAGAAGGAGTTGCACCGCGCGAAGGTCTGCACCATGGTTGAGCAGGTGCGTCGCGAACGCGTGGCGCAAGGTGTGGGGCGACAGCGGCGCTGTGATACCCGCGGCGAGCGCGTGCCGCTTGATGAGGGTCCAGAACATCTGGCGCGTCATGCCCGCACCCCGGGCGGTGACGAAAAGGTCATCGCTGCCGCGGCCGGCCAGGATCTCCGCCCGCGCCTCCCGCAGGTAGCGCTGCATCCAGTCGCGCGCATGCTCGCCGAAAGGCACGAGCCGCGCCTTGCTGCCCTTGCCGGTCACATGCAGCACCGCGTCCTTGAAGGCCACGTGCGCGCCTTTGAGCGTGACCAGTTCGCTCACCCGCAGGCCGCTGGCGTACATCAGCTCCAGCATGGCCCGGTCGCGCAGGCCCAGGGCCGTGTTGACGTCGGGGGCGGCCAGCAGGGCGCTCACCTGAGCCTCGCTCAACAGCTTGGGCACCCGCAGCGGCTGCTTGGCGGTGGTGAGCTTGAGCGTGGGGTCGGCCTGGATGTGCCCCTCGCGCAGCGCCCACCGGAAATAGCGCTTGAAGACCGACAGCCGGCGATTCGCGCTCGTCGCCTTGCCGGCAGGCCGCGCGGCCGCGTACTCGAGGAGCTGCAGTTCCGTGCAGGCGTCCAGCGGCACGGGTTTGAGCCACGCCGCCAGCGCCTGCAGGTCGCGCCGGTAGGCGGCCTGGGTGTTGGCGCTCAGGCCGTCTTCCAGCCAGAGCGCCTCGATGAAGGTTTCAATGGCGGCATCCACGCCGGGCAAAGTCATTCAAACGTGTCGAGCGCCGGGCCGCTCCCAAGCCGGCACGTCTTGGCGATGTGCTGGCCGGCCAATCCGGCCAGCATCGCCGTCCCCTCGGGGGACCGACCCAGGCAAGCCTTGGGCGAGGGGCTTCATATCAATCAAGCTTGAGCTTTTGTTGGGCGACGACCTTCTTGTAGACCTCGAACTCCGCCGCGATCTGCGCCGCGAACTGCTCGGGCGTGTTGGCCACGATCAGCGAGCCGGTGTCTTCGATGCGCTTCTTCACGTCGGGAATCTCCAGCGCCTTGCGCACTGCGGCATTGACCTTGTCGACGATGTCGCGCGGCAGGCCCTTGGGGCCGTGGATGCCGTAATAGGCCATGCGGTTGACCGGCTCCAGGCCGACTTCCTTGAAGGTCGGCACATTGGGCAGGGCTGCCACGCGCTGCGGCGCGGCCACCACGATCGGAATCAGACGCCCGTCCTTGATGAAGGGCAGCGCCGAGGGCAGGTTGTCGAAGATCATCGGCACCTGGCCGGCGACCGTGTCGTTCAGGGCCGGGCCGGCGCCGCGGTAGGGGATGTGCAGCACATAGACGCCCGCCAGCGTCTTGTAGAGCTCCATCTGCAGGTGGCCGATGCCGCCGGTGCCCGAGGTGGCATAGCTGTGCTTGGCCGGGTTCTTCTTGAGCTCGGCCACGAAGCCCTTGTAGTCGCGAGCCGGGAAGCTCGGATGCACCGCGATGACGTTCGGCGTCGCGGCCATGTTGATGATGGGCGTGAAGTCGGTCAGCGGGTTGTAGGCGATCTTGGGGTTGATCGCCGGGTTGGCCGCCGTGGTGGAGACCGTGGCCACGCCGAGGGCATAGCCATCAGGGGCGACGCGCGCGATCTCGGTCGCGCCGACGGTGCCACCACCACCGGCCTTGTTGTCCACCACCATGGTCTGCCCCAGCAGGCCGGCCATGCGCTCCGACACGATGCGGGCAATGATGTCGGTCGTGCCACCGGGCGCGAAAGGCACGATCAAGCGAACCGGCTTGTTCGGGTAACCCTGGGCCCAGGCAGCAGGGCTGAGCGAGGCGAGCGCGGCGGCTTGGAGGACGGTACGGCGTTGCATGAGGTCGGTCTCCTTTGTGGATGTGCGCGAGGCTTGCGACGGCGCGATGCTAGCCCGGCTGGCCCAGCAAACCGGCGCGCAAGCGGGCGTCGCTGTTGTTGTCGCCCAGAAAGACCTTCAGGAACGCCGTGTAGAAATCCTGCCCCTCGATCGGCTGGCCCCACACCTTGCCGTTGACGGTCAGGATGGTGCCGCCCTGCGCGGGCAGATAGTCGATGTGCAGCAGGTCGCCCTTCTTGACCCGCCCCACCTCGGCAATCGCCGCATTGAACTGCTTCACCCGCTCGGCCACCGCGGCTTTCTCGGCCTCGGTCGAGTTGCGGTTCACGCCCTTGGTGATGGCTTTGACGAACTCCTGCGTCGACACGTCCTTGACCAGCGGGATCACGATGCGCATCTCCAGCCGCTTCGGGCCGGTCTGGCTGTAGATGGCGTCGGGCGCGCCGGCCTTCTGCGGCAGGTACAGCGCGGCGAGGTACAGCGGATAGATGGCCACCTGCCGCTTGCCGGTGCCGTTGAGCGTGAGCGTGCTGCCCCCCAGGGCCAGCGAGTCCGGAAAGTCCTGCCCCTCATAGCGAACCGCCTGGGCGGGCAACGCAGCCACGGTGGCCGCAGCGGCCATGGCAAAAGCAACAGTACGACGACGCAGGAAAGACGACATTCAACTGACTCCATTGAGCGGCGGGCCGGACGATAACGCCTCAGCCGCCGCCGGGGCAGACAAGGCCCACGCGATGTGTTCCGCCACCAGGGCATCTGCGCCCTGGGCCGCGCGATTCAAGGCCGCACGCAGGCCAGCGTCGTCGCCCTGCCGCAGCGCATTGCCAGCGGCCACGGCCAGGTTGCGACGCCACCGGGCAAAGCCGATACGACGAATGGCCGAACCCTCGGTGCGGCGCAGGAACTCGGCCTCGTCCCAGTCGAGCATTGCGGCAATCGGCGTGCCCGCCATGCCGGGCCGGACGTCGAAGTCCGCCAGCACGGCCGGCTGGGCGAACTTGTTCCACGGGCAGGCCAGCTGGCAGTCGTCGCAACCGTACACACGGTTGCCCATGGCCGCGCGAAGCTCCAGCGGAATGGCGCCGTCATGCTCGATCGTCAGGTAGGAAATGCAACGCCGCGCATCCACGCGGTAAGGCGCCGTGATGGCGGCGGTCGGGCAGGCCTGCAGGCAGGCCGTGCATTCGCCGCAGTGCGCGGTGACCGGCTCGGTCAGCGGCAAGGCCAGGTCGATGAAGATCTCGCCCAGGAAGAACATCGAGCCCGCCTCGCGGTGCAGGGTCAGGGTGTGCTTGCCCCGCCAGCCCAGGCCGGCGCGCGTGGCCAGTTCCACCTCCAGCACGGGTGCGGAGTCCGTGAACACGCGGTAACCCAGCGGGCCGACCTCGGCCACCAGGCGATCGGCCAGCTTCTGCAGGCGCTGGCGCAGCACCTTGTGATAGTCCCGCCCCCGGGCGTACATCGAGACCTGGGCCTGGGCCGGGCGCGCCAGACCGGCCCACTCCACGGCCTGCCAGCCGGGCTGGGTGGCGCGCGGCAGGTAATCCATGCGGGCGGTGATGACCCGCAAGGTGCCCGGTACCAACTCGGCCGGACGAGCGCGTTTCAGCCCGTGCGCTGCCATGTAGGCCATGCGGCCGTGATGCCCCGCTTCGAGCCAGGCCAGGAGACCCGGCTCCGCACTGCTGAGGTCCACATCGGCCACCGCGATCTGTGAGAATCCGAGCTCAAGCGCCCAGCCGCGCAAACCTTGCAACAGCGCGGCGGCATCGACAGAGGACGGGACTTCTTGCATTTGGCCGCGATTCTAGAAACCGAGCTCCTGTGGCCCGACGAGGCTGCAGCCCAGACCAGCGCCGAGCGACTGGCGCGCGCCCTCCTCCCTCTGCCGGATGCCCTCCTCGAACTGCACGGCCCGCTGGGTGCTGGCAAGACCACCTTCACGCGGCTGTTGCTGCGGGCGCTGGGCGTGCAGGGCCGCATCAAGAGCCCCAGCTACGCCGTGATGGAAAGCTACGAACTGCCTGCCGGCGGCGTGGCCAGCCATTTCGACTTCTACCGCTTCGGCGACCCCCGCGAGTGGGAAGACGCCGGCTTTCGCGACGTGTTCGCCGCGCCGGGCCTGAAGGTCTGCGAATGGCCCGAGAAAGCCGCCGGCCAATTGCCGCCGGCCGACCTGCAGTTCTTCTTCGAGCTGCAGCCCGATGACAGCCGCCGCGTGCGGGTCGTCGGCGCGCCGCATCTGGTGGAGGCCGTGCGATGAAACGCCGCAGCTCCCTCGGCCTGCTGGCCCTGCTGCTCAAGGCGCCCGAGTCGCTGGCTGCGCCTGCCAGCCCCGGCCAGGCCAGCATCGTCGCCGTGCGCGTGTGGCCGGCGCAGGAGTACACCCGCGTCACGCTGGAGTCCGACAAGCCGCTGTCGACGCGGCACTTTCTGGTCGAGGCACCGCACCGGCTGGTCATCGACATCGACGGCCTTGACCTCAGCCCCGGCTTGCGGGAGCTGATCGGCAAGGTCAAGCCTGACGACCCCTACATCAGCGGCGTGCGCGTGGGCCAGAACACGCCCACCGTCGTGCGCATCGTGCTGGATCTGCGCCAGCCCGTGGCGCCGCAGATCTTCACGCTCGCGCCGGTGGCGGCCTACAAGCATCGCCTGGTGTTCGACCTTTACCCGCCCGTGGCCGCCGACCCGCTGCTGGCCCTGGCCCAGGAAGGCAGCAAGAAGCCTGCGGCGCTCGCGGCACCGCCCTCCCCCGCGCAGCGCGCCGAGGCTGCGGCCAGCGCCGTCAACGATGCGCTGGGCGAGCTGATCCAGAAGATCGAGCGCCCGCCCGCGCCGCCCCTGCCGCCACCCGTGGCGCCGCCTGTGGCCGCCGCCTCCAAACCGCCGCCGCCTGCGCCTGCGCCCGAGCCCAAGATCGACCGGCTCATCATCATCGCCCTCGACCCGGGCCATGGCGGCGAGGACCCCGGCGCCATTGGGCCGACCGGCCTGCGCGAGAAGGACGTCGTGCTGAAGGTGGCGCACAAGCTGCGCGAGCGGCTGACCGCCAACCCCAACATCCGGGTGCTGATGACGCGTGACGCAGACTTCTTCGTGCCCTTGCACGAGCGGGTGCGCAAGGCGCGCCGCGTGCAGGCCGACCTGTTCGTGTCCATCCACGCCGATGCCTTCATCACGCCTCAGGCGCGCGGGGCGTCGGTCTTCGTGCTGAGCGACGGCGCCGCCACCAGCGCCGCCGCGCGCTGGATGGCCGACCGCGAGAACGCGGCCGACATGGTCGGCGGCGTCAACGTCGGTGCGGCCACCAAAGACGCCAACGTGCTGCGCGCCCTGCTCGACATGAGCACGACGGCCCAGATCAAGGACAGCCTCAAGCTCGGCGGCGAGGTGCTCGGCCAGATCGGCAAGGTAGGCAAGCTGCACAAGCCGCGCGTCGAACAGGCCGGCTTTGCCGTGCTGAAGGCGCCGGACATCCCGAGCATCCTGGTTGAGACCGCCTTCATCTCCAACCCCGAGGAAGAGAAGAAGCTCCGCGACCCCGACTACCAGGACCAGCTCGTCGACGCGCTGGCCACCGGCATCGCGCGCTATTTCGCCAAGAGCCCGCCCATGGCGCGCAAGCGCAGCACGACGCTGTAGGTCCGGCCGGCGGGCGGCAAGCGCTGTCGTGCGCCCGACCGCATCCAGGATGCGGCCCGTCTTGGCCGCGCCATCTGCCGCAGCACCTGCGCTCGCCAGCACCCCGGGGGAGGCCTGACATCAGCGCTCGGGCGCCGCGTCAAGTGAGATTCAGCAGCACTTGCCCACGCGGGCGCTGTAGCGGGCCGCCTGGCGCTCGCGGAAGAACGCTTCGTAGCTCATCGGCTCGCGCTCGGGGTGGGTGGCGCGGTGGTGAGCGAGATAGGTGCCGTAGTCCGGCACGCCCACCATCAGGCGCAGGCTCTGCGTGAGATACCGCCCGGCGCGGGCGGCATCCCGGGCGAGGTCACCCAGCTCACGCATGCTGGCCGGCCGGCAGCGGCACGAAGGCGGTTTCCTGCGCCGTGGGGCGGCCCGCGCGACGCGCGGCCAGGATGGCCTTGATGCTGTAGATCAACACACTGATCACGACGCCCATGAAGAGCGCGCACAGCGCCGCATCCAGGCGGTCGTTGAAGACCACCCGCTCCATGGCGGCAAGCGTCTTGGCAGGCGCCAGCACCTTGCCTTCGGCGATGGCGGCCGCGTATTTGTCGGCGTGCGCCAGGAAGCCGAGCTTGGGGTCGCTGGAAAAGATCTTCAGCCAGCCCGCCGTCATCGTGCAGCACAGCAGCCATGCGGCTGGCACGGCGGTGACCCACGCGAAGCGATCCTTCTTCATCTTGAAGATCACCACGGTGCCCAGCAGCAGCGCCACCGCCGCGAGCATCTGGTTGGCGATGCCGAACAGCGGCCACAAGGTGTTGATGCCACCCAGCGGGTCGACCACGCCTTGGTAGAGGAAATAACCCCACGCCGCCACGCACAGACCGGTGGCGACGAAGTTGGCGACCCAGCTCTCGGTGCGCTTGAGCGCAGGCACGAAGCTGCCCAGCAGGTCCTGCAGCATGAAGCGGCCTGCACGGGTGCCGGCGTCCACCGCAGTCAGGATGAACAGCGCCTCGAACAGGATGGCGAAATGGTACCAGAAGGCCATCATGGCCTTGCCGCCGATCACCTGATGCAGGATCTCGGCCATGCCCACCGCCAGTGTCGGCGCGCCACCCGCCCGGGCCAGGATGGTCTTCTCGCCCACATCGCTGGCCGCCTGCGTGAGCATCTCCGGCGTGATGACGAAGCCCCAGGTCGACAGCGTCTGGGCCACGGTCGCGGCGTCCTTGCCGACGACGGCGGCCGGGCTGTTCATGGCGAAGTACACGCCCGGCTCGATGCACGAAGCAGCCACCAGCGCCATCACGGCCACGAAGCTTTCGGCCAGCATGCCGCCGTAGCCGATGTAGCGGGCGTGGGTCTCGTTCTCCAGCAGCTTCGGTGTCGTGCCCGACGAGATCAGCGCATGGAAGCCCGACACCGCGCCGCAGGCGATGGTGATGAACAGGAAGGGGAAGAGACTGCCCGCCCAGACCGGGCCGTTGCCGGCTGCGAACTGCGTCAGCGCCGGCATCTTCAGGGGCGGTGCCACGATGATGATGCCGATGGCCAGGGCGACGATGGTGCCGATCTTCAGGAAGGTCGACAGGTAGTCGCGCGGCGCCAGCAGCAACCACACCGGGATGCAGGCCGCCACGAAGCCATAGCCGATCAGCGACCACACCAGTTGCACCGGCGTGAAGGTGAAGGCATGCGACAGCGTCGGATGCTCGCTGACCCATTGGCCGCCGAAGATGGCGGCCATCAGCAGCACGAAGCCGATGACCGACACCTCGCCGATGCGACCCGGGCGGATGAAGCGCAGGTACACCCCCATGAAGAGCGCCACAGGAATGGTCGCGGCCACGGTGAAGGTGCCCCAGGGCGAGTCGGCCAGCGCCTTCACCACGATCAGGGCCAGCACCGCGAGGATGATGATCATGATCATGAAGGCGCCGAACAGCGCGATCAGCCCGGGCACGGTGCCCATCTCCTGCTTGACCAGGTCGCCGAGGGACCGGCCGTCACGGCGGGTGGAGATGAACAGGACGATGAAGTCCTGCACGGCACCGGCGAACACCACGCCCGCGAGGATCCACAGCAGGCCGGGCAGATAGCCCATCTGCGCGGCCAGCACCGGGCCGACCAGCGGGCCGGCGCCGGCAATCGCGGCAAAGTGGTGGCCATAGAGCACGTGCTTGTTGGTGGGCACGTAGTCCAGGCCGTCGTTGTATTTCCAGGCGGGTGTCTGACGCTTGCCATCCAGCCCCAGCACCTTGTCGGCGATGAAGAGGCTGTAGTAGCGGTAGGCGATGAGGTAGGTGCACAGGGCGGCGGCCACGACCCACAGCGCGCTGATCGTCTCGCCACGGCTCAGGGCCACGGTAGCGAGGGATGCAGCACCCAGGATGGCAACGCCCGCCCACGCGAGGTGGCGGCGCAAATTCATGAGGCTTGTCTCCGATGCGGCCGCGCCTCGACGAGGGCACATGGCCGAGCCCGCAGTCTCTGAAAACCCGCCGCCCGACACATCGTCCAAGCCACGCAGAACGGTCACGCGGCATCACCTAAGGGACAACCCGGAACTCACAGCCGCTTACGAATGCAACAGCCCGCAGGTCAACGAGGCCTGGCGCATGGCGTTGTCAGCTCATCCCTGACCCGCTTCATGCAGGAGGTTCACATGATCCGCCCCATCCTCGCCGCTGCGCTCGCCACGACAGCCTTGCTCAGCGCCGGCGCCGCCCAGGCCGGCACGCATTGGTCCATCGGCATCAGCCTGCCGCCGGTGGGCGTGGTGGTGGCCGACGCGCCCCGCTACGTGGTGCGCGAGCCGGCCCCGGTGTACTACACCCCGCCGCCGGTCTATTACGCCCCGCCCCCGCGCTATGTGGAACGCGAGGTCTACTACGTGCCCCCGCCGCCCCCGCGCATCGTCTATGAGACGACCTACCGCGAGCGCCGCTGGGACGATCGCTGGGACCGCCGCCACGATCGCTGGCACGAGCGCCACGACCGCTGGGACGGTGATCGCGGCTACGGCCCCTCCCGCGGCCGCTGAGGCCGGGCCGGGTCGCAGCGTCTGATGATCGACCGATCAGACGCGCGACGCAGCGCAGGCCCTGCTCTCCTCGATCAGGGCCTGCAGGTCGTCCAGCTCGAATGGCTTGAGCAACGCCCGCACATGCGGCCCGAAGCTCGCGAGCTCGTGGCCGAAGGCGTAGCCAGACAGGAACACCACCCAGGCGTTGGGCTGCGCACGCAGGATGGCGCGGGCCAGGTCCACGCCCGACATCTGCGGCAGGCTCACATCGGTGACGACGAGGTCGAACCGCTCAGCCGCGTACCGCTGCAAGGCGGCCTCCGCGCTGTCGCACCCCACCACCACCAGCCCTTCCTCGGCCAGCAGTTCGCCGATCTGCTCGCGCAATTCGGCGTTGTCTTCCACGAAAAGTGTGCGCAGGACTGGCCGCGCGTCGGTGTCGTTCATGCATCCACTCTTGCATGCGCGGCTTGCCGCATCAAGCACTGTTGCGCAGTCATTTCATGAGCGGCCTGACCCACCTCAGCGCCCGGCGGAACCCGCCTCGCGCGCATGCTCGACCGCGTACCGGATGAGCTCGGCCTGCCCGTCGAGCGCCAGCTTGCGCTTGATGCTCTGCCGATGGGCTTCCACCGTGCGCACCGAGAGATCGAGCTCGCGCGCGATCTGCTTGCTGGACGCACCCCGGCCGAGCGCCGACAGGATCTCGCTCTCGCGCGGGGTCAGCACCGGCTTGGGCGACTGCCCGCGGAAGAGCCGGCCCGAGACATCGGCACTCAGAAACGTGCCGCCCGCGGCCACCGCGTCGATGGCCGTGACGATCTCCTGCGCCGGCGCATCCTTGAGCACGTAGCCCCGCGCTCCGGCCGTCAGCGCCCGCTGCACGTACTCGGGGTTGTCATACATGCTGAACATCAACAGCTTGATGGCGGGCTGCGCCGCCAGCATCTCGGCGCCGAGGCTGATGCCATTGCCGTCCTTCAGGCCAACGTCCATCAGCACCACGTCGGGTGCCGAGCTGGCCAGCAGCGCCAGCGCCTCGGTGCGGCCACCCGCCTCGCCCACCACCGCGAAACGCGGCACGGCCTGCAGGCGCGCCACCAGACCTTCGCGCACCATGGGGTGATCGTCGACGAGGAGGATGCGGATCGGAGAAGTCATGCGAGCGAGGCGCGGGCGATGTCGGTCCCCGAGAGTTTGACGGCAAGCCGGCAACCCACGCCGGCGGAGGTCATCAGCGACAGCCGCGCACCGAGTGCATCGGCCCGCTCGCGCATGCTGCGCAGACCCAGGCCGCGGTCAGCCACGGCCTGGGCCGCCTCCGCATCGAAACCGCGGCCGTCGTCATGGACCTCCAGCGTCAAGCCGCCAGAGGCCTCGAATCGCAGGCTGAGCGTGACCACCGTGGCCTGCGCATGCCGCGCCGCGTTGTTCAACGCCTCCTGGGCGATGCGGAACAACGACGTATTGACGGCATCCGGCAGGCCGAACTCCTCCCCCGCGACCACGGCCTTGAAATGCGTGCCGCCGGCTGCATCGAACTCGCCCGCCAGATGCTGCAAGGCCGCGGGCAGGCCAAGCGTGTCCAGCAGGGCCGGGCGCAGGGCATGCGACAGGTGGCGCACCTCGCTGAGCGTGCTGTTGAGCCGCTTCAGCGCCAGAGCTTGAAGGCGCGCGGCCGATGCAGGCTCGGACTGCGCCGATTCGATCAGCAACTTGGTCGCCACCAGGGCCTGGCTCACGCCGTCGTGCAGGTCGTGGGCCAGACGCGCGCGCTCATCCTCC
>JAIPCJ010000110.1 GCA_021738245.1 Methylotenera sp.
GGCCCGGGCGGCGGGCGGGGCGCGGCCCTCCGCGCCGCCGAGCACCTGGGCAGCTCCCGGGCGCTGCGCGCCCCCCCGCTCGCCGTGCTGGTGGAGCTGCCCATGGCGGAACTGCGCCGCCGCTGGATGACGACGGTCGTCGACCAGGGGCTGCCGGCCCTCGGCGTGGCCGCCGCCTTGCTGGGCCTGTCTGCCGTCGGTGCCGCGGCCCTGCGCAGCCGCGAGCGCTCCCTGGCCCAGCTCGACGCCGCCCAGCGCCAGGTCCTGGAACGTGAACGCGAACTCAGCGCCATCTTCGGCAGCGTGCAGGACCTGCTGTTCCGTACCGATGCCACGGGCCGGGTCACCTTCATCAACGAGAGCTACGCCCGCATCAGCGGCGAGCCGGTCGACGCCGTCCTCGGCCGGCCCCTGCAAGACCTGTTCGGCGGCTCACCCGAGGTGGCGGCGCTGTTCAGCCTCGCCGAAGGGCAGACGCCAGTCCGCGGGCAGGCCCGCGCGGAATGGATCAGTGCCGACCGCAGTGCGCGCAGCTTCGAGATCCACGTGGTGCCCCTGCAGCGCCCCCAAGGCGACCTGGTCTGGGTCGGCAGCGCTGCCGACATCAGCGGGCTGATGCGGGCGCAGGCAGAGCTGCGCGCGCAGCTGGGTCTCGCGCGCTCGCTGCTGGCCAGCAGCCCGCTGCCGATGTCGGTGCTGGACACCCACAACCGCTACCTGGACGTGAACCGCGCCTGGGAGCAGTTCACCGGCCGCAAACGTGACGACGTGCTCGGCACCAAGGCCGCCAGCTACCTGAGCGCTGACGAAGCCGCCTTGCACGACGCGCGCGATGCCCGGCTGCTCGCCCAGGGCGGCGAGATGACCTACGAGACGGTCTGGCACGGCCGCGAGGGGCGGCAACGCGACCTGCTCGTCAGCAAGTCGACCTTCCCCGATGCGCAGGGACGACCGATGGGCATCGTGGTGTGCTTCATGGACATCAGCGACTTCCGTGAAGCCGAGCGCGCCACGCGCGCCGCGAGAGATGCCGCGCTCGAAGCCTCCCGCGCCAAATCGGAGTTCATCGCCAACGTCAGCCACGAGCTGCGCACGCCGCTGCAGTCCATCCTCGGCTTCTCGGAGCTGGGCGCCATGCGGGCACGCGAGCAGCCGCGCGTGGCGGAGTTCTTCAACGACGTGCACCGCGCCGGCCAGCGCATGCTCAGCCTCGTCAATGACCTGCTGGACCTCAGCAAGATCGAGCGCGGCATCGAGCCCATCCAGCCCGCGCGCCTGGACTTGCGGCCGCTGGCGCTGGAGGTGGTGCGCGAACTGGTGCCCCAGCTCACCGCGCGCCAGCTCCAGCTCGACGCCCAGCTCGGCGACGACGACCTGATGCTGATGGCCGACCCGCTGCGCCTGCAGCAGCTGCTGCGCAACCTGCTGGCCAACGCCATCCGCTTCTCGCCCGAGGGCGGGCGCATCGAGCTGACCGCGCGATTGGATGGCCACCACAGCATCCGCGTCGAGGTGGCCGACCGCGGCCCGGGCATCCCGCCGGATGAGCTCGAAGGCATCTTCGAGGCTTTCGTGCAGAGCAGCGCCACCAAGAACGCCGCCGGTGGCACGGGGCTGGGCCTGGCCATCTGCCGGCGTATCGCCAAGGCCCACGGGGGCCGCATCTGGGCCGCCAACCGCGAAGGCGGCGGCGCCGTGCTGACCCTGGTGCTGCCGGCAGCCTGAGCCGCTCGCTGCGCCGGAGGTGACAGCCCGCCTCCGGCCCGCCGCGCAGAATGCGCCGGACAAGATCAGGAGACCGCCATGAACGCCCGCGCCGCCTTCACCCGCATGGACCAAAGCACCCGCGACGACTGGGCTCTCATCGTGCCCGAGGCGATGAAGATGGCGCGCAGCCTGCCCGACCGGGTGCTGGCCCATCTGCGACTGCTGGACGGCGACTTCGGCGGCTTCCCGGTCGACCGGCTCACCCATTGCCTGCAGACCGCCACCCTCGCCCACCGCGATGGGCGCGACGAGGAGTACGTCTGCTGCGCGCTGCTGCACGACATCGGCGACACCCTGGGCTCCTACAACCACCCCGACATCGCCGCGGCCATCCTGAAGCCTTTCGTCAGCGAAGCCAACCACTGGATGGTGCAGCAACACGGCATCTTCCAGGGCTACAACTTCTTCCACCACATCGGGCTGGACCGCGAGATGCGCGAGCAGTTCCGCAGCCATCCGCATTTTGAACGCACGGCGGAGTTCGTGGCCCTGTACGACAACCCCGCCTTCGACCCCGCGGCCGAGGCGCTGCCGTTGAGCTTCTTTGAACCCATGCTGCGCCGGTTGATGGCGCAGCCGCGGCAGTCGGTCTACAAGGCGGCCATGGCGCAGCCTTAAGGCCGCTGGCGGTTGGCGGCGATGGCTGCGCGGATCAGCGCCTGCAGTGCGCCCGCGTCCATCGTGTCGCCTTCTCGCACATCGATGGCCCGGCGCACCGCGCCGTCCAGGCTCGAATTGAACAGGCCCGCAGGGTCGGGCAGGGACGCGCCCTTGGGGAAGGTCATCTTGACCACCTGCTTGTAGGTCTCACCCGTGCACAGGATGCCGTCGCAGGACCACACCGGGTTGCTCCATTTCCATTCCTCCACGATGCCGGGGTCGGCCGCGAGGATGAGCTGGCGCAGCGCCGCCAGTCGCTGGCCTCGCCAGTCGCCCAGGCTCGCGATGCGTTCGGCGATCAAGGCAGCTGCAGGCTGACCGGGGGCAGGCAGTTTCTTGGGCATGACAGCAGGGTACAGGCTTGCGGAGCCTGCAGCCTAACGCGACCGCCGCTGTGCGGCGTCCCCGGCCCGCGCTCAATCGTGCAGAGACGAAAGAAACTGTTTCAGCTCCGGCGTGCGCGGTGCGCCGAAGAGCTCGGCCGGCGGCCCGATCTCGTGCACGCGGCCCTGGTGCATGAAGATGACGCGGTCTGCCACCTTGCGGGCAAAGTTCATCTCGTGGGTGACCATCAGGAGCGTCATGCCCTCCTCGGCCAGCGTCTCCACCACGCGCAGCACCTCGCCCACGAGTTCGGGGTCGAGCGCCGAGGTGATTTCGTCGCACAGCAGCACGGCCGGCTCCATGGCCAGCGCGCGGGCGATGGCCACGCGCTGCTGCTGGCCGCCGGAGAGCTGGTCGGGCATGGCGTCGAACTTCTCGGCCAGGCCCACGCGGGCGAGCAGTTGGCGGGCCTGGGCCTCGGCATCGGCCCCGCTGCGCTGCTTGACCAGGGTCGGCGCCAGCATCACGTTGCGGCCCACGCTCAGATGCGGAAAGAGGTTGAAGCCCTGGAAGATCATGCCCACCTGCTGGCGCAGCGTGCGCATGGCCAGGGCGCTGTCATGCAGCAGCGGCTTGCCGTTGACGGTGAGCGCGCCCTCCTGGAACTGCTCCAGCCCGTTCACGCAGCGCAGCAGCGTGCTCTTGCCCGAGCCGCTCTTGCCGATGATGGCGATCACCTCGCCGCGATGCACGTCGAGATCGATGCCCTTGAGCACCTCGTTCGTGCCGTAGGACTTGCGCAGCGCGGTGATGCGGACGATGGGGTCGGCGACAAGGTCAGCGGACATGGCGGGCTTCCAGGCGTTGTGCGAAGAGACTGATGGGAAAGCACAGCGCGAAGTACAGCAGCGCCACGCAACCGAAGACGAGGAAAGGCTTGAAGCTCGCGTTGGCGATCATGCTGCCGGCCTTGGTGAGCTCGATGAAGCCGATGACCGAGGCCAGCGCCGTGCCCTTGATGACCTGCACCAGGAAGCCCACCGTCGGCGCGATGGCCAGCCGCCCGGCCTGCGGCAGGATCACATGGCGCAACTGCTCGCCGAAGGACAACGCCAGGCTCTGCGCGGCCTCCCACTGCCCCCGCGGCACGGCCTCCACACAGCCGCGCCAGATCTCCACGAGATACGCGCTGGTGTAGAGCGTCAGCGCCAGCGCGGCAGCCGTCCAGGCCGACACCTCCAGGCCCAGCAGGGCCAGGCCGAAGTAGGCCAGGAAGAGCTGCATCAGCAGCGGCGTGCCCTGGAAGAGCTGCACATAGCCCGCAAGCCCTCGCCGCACCCGGGCGCCGAACCGCAGGCGCAGCGTCAGCAGCAGCGCGCCCACCACACCGCCGCCCACAAAGGCGATCAGCGACAGCGCCACCGTCCAGCGCAGCGCCAGCAGCAGGTTGCGCAGGATGTCCCACAGGGTGAACTCGATCATGACGGCCTCCGGCCGAAGATGAAGCGCGGGCCCGCCCACATCAGCAGCCGCCGTGCCACGATGGCCAGCGCCAGATAGACGAGCGTGGCCACGATGAAGGCCTCGAAGGCGCGGAAGTTGCGGCTCTGGATGAGGTTGGCGGCGTAACTCAGCTCCTCGGTGAAGATCTGGCCGCAGACGGCCGAGCCCAGCATCACGATGATGATCTGGCTGGTCATCGCCGGCCACACCCGCTGCACCGCCGGTGGCAGCACCACGCGCATGAAGACCTGCACGGGGCTCAGCGCCAGGCTCTGCGCCGCCTCCCACTGGCCGCGCGGCGTCGCCTGGATGCCGGCGCGCAGGATCTCGCAGCCGTAGGCGCCGAGGTTGAGCGTCATCGCCAGCACCGACGCGAACTCCGGCGACAGCTTCACGCCCGCCGCCGGCAGCCCGAAGAAGATGAAGAACAGCTGCACGATGAAGGGCGTGTTGCGCAGCAGCTCCACATACACGCCCAGCCCGCGCCGCAGCCACACCGGCCCGCAGGCCCGCGACCAGGCCGCCAGCGTGGCGATCAGCAGGCCCAGCGGTGTGGCCACCAGCGTGAGCCCCAGCGTCCAGGCCAGGCCCTTGAGCAGCAGCGGCCACTCGGCCAGCACTGCGAGGAAGTCGAACTCGATCACGACGGCAGGCCCCATTGATGGTCAGCGGGTGGGCGGGGTTCGCTGCGGAACACAGCCACAGAGGCACAGAGACACAGAGAGAGCGCCATCACGCTGCCGGCTCCGTGCCTCTTGGCTTGGGTTGCGCGCGGGAGATCAGGACGGGAGGTCGCCGGTGCCGCGGCCGAGCCATTTCTTGGACAAGGACTCCAGCTCACCGGCCGCCTTGGCCGCCGCGATGATCTGGTTGACCCGGGCCAGCAGCGCGTCCTCACCCTTGGCCACGCCCACATAGCAGGGGCTGTCCTTCAGCAGCAGCTTGTATTCGGTGTTCAGGCCCGGGTTGCGCTGCATCAGGTTGCCCGCCACCGCGGCGCTGGTGGCCAGCAGCTGGGTCTGGCCGGCGGCAAACGCGGCAATGGTGGCGTTGTTGTCCTCGAAACGCTTGTACTCCAGCGTCGGCGGCGCGACCTTGGCCAGCTCCTGGTCTTCCATCGCGCCGCGGGTCACGGCCACGCTCTTGCCGGCGAGGTCGGCCCAGCTCTTGATGCTGAGGCTCTTGGCCGCGAACACCGCCTGGTAGAACGGCGCATAGGCCGCGCTGAAGTTGATGACCTTCTCGCGCTCGGGGTTCTTGCCCAGCGTGGAGATGACGAGATCGGCCTTCTTGGTCTGCAGATACGGAATGCGGTTGGCACTGGTGACCGGCACCAGCTCGGCCTTCACGCCCAGCTTGGCCGCGATCAGCTCGGCCATGGCCACGTCCAGGCCCTGGGGCTTCATGTCGGGGCCGACGAAACCGTAAGGCGGGTAGTCGGTCGGGATGGCGATCTTGATCGTCTTGCTCTTGATGATGGTGTCCAGCGCGGTCTGGGCCTGGGCAGCGCCCAGCGCGAGCAGGCTGAGGCCCGCGACGAGCAGGCGGCGGGAGAACGAAGCGGTCATAGCAAGGCTCCTAGGTAGGCGGGTTCGTTGGGGTCGGAAACGGAGGCGGTGGACGTCGGCAGAGGCGCCAACGCCTCGCGCAGCTGGTCCAGCGGGTCGCTCAGCGCCGGCAGGCGCAGCGCGGCCTGCACGTTGGCGAGGTGCTCGGCCATCAGCGCCGCAGCGCGGACGCGGTCGCCCTGAGCCAGCGCATCGACGATGGCCACATGCTCGGCACACGAGGCGGCCGCGTCGTGCGACGACTGGTAGAGCATCGCGATCAGGGTAGTGCGCGCGGTGTAGTCGCGCAGGGTGTCGGCCAGCAGGCCGTTGCCCAGGCACTCGGCCAGGCACACGTGGAAGTCCCCCAGCAGAAAGCTGCGCGTGCCGACGTCGTCGCCGCGCAGGGCCGCCTTCTCCTGCTGAAGATGCTTCTTCAGCCGCGCCAGCTGCGGCTTGCCCAGCGGCGTGTCGGGCGCCTCGCCGCGCAGCAGGCCCAGCTCGATGACGCGCCGCGCCTCGAAGGCCTCGCGCGCTTCATCCTGAGACGGCGCAATGAGATACCAGCCGCGCCGCGCGCTGACCGTCACGATGCCGCGCGCCGCCAGCCGCGTCAGCGCCTCGCGCACGATGGTGCGGCTGCAGTCGAACAGCATCGCCAACTGCTGCTCACCCAGCCGCGCGCCCGGCGCCAGCTTCTGCGCCAGCACGGCTTCGACGATGCGTTGACTGATGTCGGTGGCGGAGATGCCCATGCCGCCGATACAGCAGCATCCGTGCCAAGGTGCGCCAGGCTTGTATGCAAGCCGCGCGCACAAGCGTTGGGCGCGCAGCCTGCAGGCAGCACCATCGCGGTGCCGCCTCCCTGGCATGTGCACGAGGCCGTGCGCCTGTTCATCTCGAGCATGCAGGCATCCTCCGCGCAGTGCCCGCAAGGTGATAACTTGCCAGCCATGCGAATTGCCTCCCGCCACATGCCGAAGTTCTCTGGCCGCTCAACGCGCCCTCTGGCATGGCTTTTCATGGGTTGCTTGATTGCCGGCATGGCGTACGTCGCCTTGACACATACGCGGGCGTTCCTGGTCGTATCGAGCGGGCTGGTGGTGCTCTTGGGATTGGGGCACCTGCAAGCCAAGCGGGAGAAGCGACAGCTCCTGGCTCTGGCGTCCCAGCGCCCAGGTGAATCGATTTGCGAGTTTGCGCGGGACTTCGCCACACGTGAGATCGATACCTGGGTCATCAGGGCGGTGTACGAGCAACTGCAAAGTCGACTGAAGCACATTCACCCGGCCTTCCCGATTCGCGCGGACGATCGGCTGAAGGAGGACCTCGGTCTCGACGACGATGACCTCGATCTCGACCTCGCGCCACAGGTAGCGATGCGCACGGGCAGGCCCATCGACACCATGCAGACCAATCCTTACTACGGCAAGGTCACCACCGTAAGGAGCCTGGTGCTCTGCTTCCACCATCAACCGAAGTCAAAGGGAGCGCTATAGCCTGTGCCATGCCTGCCCTCGTTGCCACGCCGACGTCCACCAGGCCACCCCTAGCCTAATGACCGACTTCGACACGCTGCCGTACCCGCTCCACACAGGGCAGGAGCTGCACCTCATGCTCGAAGGCGTCAAGCCACTGGCGTGCTTCTGCCATGAATACCCGAGCCCGCCATGCGAGGAGATCGTCCCGGAAGTGGCTTTCGACGAGCATGTGCAGCGTGGCAGATTTGAGCGACGGGAATATGTCGAGCTTGTCAGCCCGGCGACGCAAGCCCGTCGCCGCCCCGTCAAGGGCATTCGCCACGTGCTCTATGCCCAGCCCAGCGAAGCGTGGCGGATAGATGCCTACATCGACCTGAAGGCCCGGGCGGCCATCACGGGTTGGAGCGCGGAATTCGAACGGCTTGAAGGCCGGCTGCTCGGCTACGAGGACTGGCAGACCGACGCGTGGATCGCGATGCTGCGCGCAAGGCCGAACGCCCATCGAATCCCTTGGCTCGCACGGCTGGCGGAAAAGTCACACGGAGCCAGTTAGCCAAGACCGATGCCCCGGGTCACAGGCGCCTGCGCCGATCGGCCGGATACCGCAGGTTGTCAAAATGCGCCCCAGCCCTCACCTCCACCGCCTCCATGCGCCTGCTCCTGGTTGAAGACGACCCCATGATCGGCGAGAGCCTGCGCGAGGCCCTGCGCCGCCAGGGCTTCGCGGCCGACTGGCTGCGCGATGGCCAGGCGGCGGAAGCCGTGCTGGCCAGCGCCGAGCGCTTCGACGCCGTGCTGCTGGACCTGGGCCTGCCCAAGCGCAGCGGCATCGAGGTGCTGAAGAGCCTGCGGGCGCGGGGCGACACCACGCCTGTCATCGTGCTGACGGCGCGCGATGCGCTGGCTGACAAGGTGGCCGGGCTGGATGCCGGTGCCGACGACTATCTGGTGAAGCCTTTCGAGCTGGACGAACTGCTGGCCCGGCTGCGTGCCGTGGGGCGGCGCCTGGGCGGGCGCAGCGACACCGCGCTGGCGGTGGCCGACCTGCGGCTGGACCCGGCCACCCGCGAGGTCACGCGCGCGGGCAAGCCCATCCTGCTGTCGGCGCGCGAGTTCGCGTTGCTGGAGGCGCTGCTGGAGCGGCCGGGGGCCATCGTGTCGCGCGCGCAGCTCGAAGACCGTCTCTACGGCTGGGGCGAGGAGCTGGAGAGCAACGCCATCAGCGTCTACATGCACCAGCTGCGCAAGAAGCTGGGGGCCGACCTGCTGCACACCGTGCGAGGCCTGGGCTACTACGCCGGCCCGCCGAAGTGACGCGGCCTCGCGCCGTGCGGCGCCGCCGCCACGGCTGAGCCCCCGCGACTCGGGGGAAAACTGCGCACAAATGCCGGTTTGACCCGGCCGAGCCCTTCAGTCGGGGGGCCCATGACGCGCGAGACGGGCCGTCGGGGCCAACAGAATGCGCTCCGCTGTCACCTGACCAAGACCGGGCCCAGAGCAGCGCTCTGCAACAAGCCCGACAACTCCAGCTCTCAACCACTTCATGAAGCACATCGTCGCCACCCTGGCCACTGCCTTGGCCGCCCTCACCTGCAGCCCGGCCCAGGCCGCCCCCTTTGCCATCTCCTTTGACATCCAGGGCTCGAACGGCAACTGGGGCAACCACTACGTCGGTGCCAACACCGGCGCCAGCGACACCCGCGGCGCCATCAACGATGGCGGCTTCGATGCGTTCGACGGCTGGTTTTTCTACACCAGCTCCCTGGGTGGCCTGACGCTGAACCGCGACGTCTCGGCCCTGCAGAACATCAACACCTACCGCTGGCTCGACACCTTCACCAACAACACCAACGCACGCATCAGCACGACGGTGCGGCTGTACGGCAACTACGGCTCTGACGGCGGTGAGAACTTCGTCGCCTCGAGCAACTTCATGCGTGTCTCGCGCGATTCCTACTCCTCCGACCCGATGATCGGCGCCGTGTGGGGCAACAACGCCTGGGCCGCGTCGCACATGACGTTCAGCTACGAGCCCAACAACTTCTACCTGGACATCGACCTGAGCCTGAACGCCGGTCAATCGGCAGGCCTGCTGCTGTTCACCCAGCTCAGCCGCCCCAACGACAGCTTCAACTACTACAACGCCGTCACCTCGGGCACCCAGGCGGCCGCGATTGCTGGCGCCAACAACCTGGTGAACAACCCCTACCTGAACGGTCTCTCGCAAGCCCAGCGGAACTCGATCGTCAACTTCGGTGCGACGAACGCGGTGCCCGAGCCGGCCTCGCTGGCCCTGGTCGGCCTGGCACTGGTGGGTGTGGCCGCCACGCGCCGCAAGCGCTGATCACGCACACCGCTGCACGACGGGGCCCGCCAATGCGCGGGCCTTTTTCATGGGCGGCGCGAGCGCCAGGCACACGGGCAGAATCCGCCCGCATGGGAACGCCCACTGCAGATACGCCGCCCACCGTCGCCCCGGGCCCCGCCAGCGCCGGGCCGGTTCGACGGGCCATGCGCCCCTTGGCCACGCTGCGCGGCCGCCTGTTCGCGCTGCTGGCCGTGCTGGGCACGGTCACGGCGGTGGCGGTCGGCGGCGCCACCTACTTCAGCGTGCGTGCCGAGGCCGACACCTTGTTCGACTACCAACTGCGCCAGACCGCGCTGTCGTTGCGCGACCAGGGCCGCGTGGCCGGCGACGAGGCCGCGGCGCTGACCGACCCGAGCTTCGACTACGTGGTGCAGATCTGGTCGGTGCAAGGCCTGGAGCTCTACTCCAGCCGGCCGCAGGGCATGACCGAGCCGCTGCCGGCACGCGCCGTGCTCGGCTACTCGGACCTGCGCCTGGGCGGCCAGGCCTGGCGCGTGTACAGCGCCGCCACGCCGGTGCGCGTGGTGCAGGTGGCGCAACCGCTGGCCGTGCGGCAGAAGCTCGCCGCGCTCGCCGCCCTGCGCAGCATCGTGCCGGTGGCCGTGGCCCTGCCGCTGGTGGCGGCGGCGCTGTGGTGGCTGATCGGGCTGTCGCTGGCCCCGCTGGCCCGCGTGGTGCAGGCGGCGCAGTCGGGCGGCGCCAATGCCCTGCATGCGCTGCCGACCGACGGCCTGCCGGGTGAGATCGCGCCGCTGGTCGAGTCTTTCAACGACCTGCTCGGCCGGCTGTCCACCGCCTTCGATGCGCAGCGCAGCTTTGTGGCCGACGCGGCGCATGAGCTGCGCACGCCGCTGACGGCACTGAAGCTGCAGCTCGGCCTGCTGCGCGACGCCGCGCCCGGGCCCGAACAAGACGAGGCCATCAACCGGCTGCGCGCCGGCATCGACCGCGCGGTGCGCCTGGTGGAGCAGCTGCTGGCGCTGGCCCGCGCCGAGCCCGGCGCGGCCGCGGCCGACGACGCTCTGGACCTGGCCGAACTGGCCCGCCAGGCCGTGGCCGACGTGCAGCCGCTGGCCGAGCGCGCGGGCGTGCGTCTGAGCCTGACCGCGCCCGACCCGTTGCCGCTGGAAGGCGACGCCCAGGCCCTGCGCGGCGCGCTGCGCAACCTGCTGGACAACGCGGTGAAGTACGGGGCCCGCCAGGTGCAGCTCAGCGCGCTGCGCGGCCCGCGAGGGGCGCCACTGCTGCGCGTGGACGACGATGGCCCGGGCATCCCGGCCGAGCAGCGCGAGCGGGTGTTCGACCGCTTCCAGCGCGGCGACGACACCGGTGTGGAAGGCAGCGGCCTGGGCCTGGCCATCGTGCGCGCCGCGGCGCGCCAGCAGGGCGCCACGGTGAGGCTCACCGAGTCACCGCTCGGGGGCCTGCGGGCCGAGATGGCCTGGCCGGGCTGAAGCCGGGCCCGGGGGCGACTCAGCCTTGCCGCAGGGGCACCGGATGCGGCCGGCGCTGCCAGGCGTCGAGCGCGTCGGTGGTGCGGTCCCAGGCGGCGCGGTCGTAGGTCACGGCGGCGAAGAGGTTGTCCTTGTCGGGCTGCTGGCGAATGGCGCTGCGGGCGAGTTGCTCCAGCGGCTCCCGGGCGGCGGCCACCGCGCCGGCCAGGTCCTGGAAGCCCGCACCGACACGGTGGAACAGCACGGCACGCTTGAGCTCCGTGGCCTTGAGGGACGCGGCCTCCACCGCGCGCAGGAACACGCGCGCCTGCCCGTCGCCCAGCAACTCGACACAGAACTCGCGGCGCCAGCCGGTCAGGGTCTGGGCCGAGGTGAGCACCACCGGGGAATCATCGATCTGCAACGGCATGCCGCCAGTCTGCAGCCCCCCGCCCGGGTCGCCGTCACTCGATGTGAACGAAAGCAACACGCCCCGCCGCGTGGTCACGCGACGGGGCGGGAAGTTGCGTGCTGTTTCCAGCACGCCGACGCACCGGAACCTCAGCGCAGCTGGTAGCTCAGCGACACGAAGTAGCTGCGGCCACGCGGGTCGCCGTAGGTCGGGTCCCAGGTCACCTGGAAGTAGCGCGACTGGTTGGTGAAGGGCGGAGCGGTGTCGGCCACGTTCAGGATGCCGCCGCGCAGACGCAGCTGCGGCGTGAAGCGGTAGCTGGCCGTCAGGTCCCACAGCGAGTAGGCCTTGACGTCGCGGTTGTTGTAGGCCGGCGCGGCCAGGCCGTCCACGTTCTGGTCGCGATAGCTGGACAGGTAGGTGTTGGTCACCGTCACGCTGGCCGGGCCGTAGTCCCAGTCGAGGTTGAGCTTGTGGCGCCAGCGTTGCACGGCCTTGTCGTCCTTGAACTTGCCCAGGCCGTCCACCAGCGGCGAGCGCGGGTCGGTCGAGAACTTGTACTCGGTGATCAGCGTGCCGTTCAGCCCGGCCCCGAAGGTGCCCCACGCGGTGGCCTCGCCGCGCCAGTTCAGCGACAGATCGAAGCCCGAGGTGTTGAGCTTGCCGCGGTTCTCCTTCTTGACGGTGATGAAGTCGACGAAGCCGTCGGCATCGCGCGCCACGACCTTGGGGTCGTTGTAGAGGGCCGGCGTCGTGAAGATGGTTTCTTCGCCGATCTGCGAAATGATGTCGGACTTGCGGATGCTCCAGTAGTCCACGCTGCCCAACAGGCCGCGCATCGGCTCGAACACCAGGCCCAGGCTGGCCTGCTTGCTCTTCTCGGGCTTGAGCTCGGGGTTGGAATAGCGGTCGATGTTGAGCTGGCCGACCTCGCCACTCACCGGGTCACGCACGAAGCTGGAGGTGATGCCCGAGCGCACCGGCAGGAACATCTCCGACACCGTCGGTGCCCGGAAGCCCGTGCCGTAGGAGGCACGTGCCAGCAGCTGCTTGCTCGGGCGCCAGCTCAGGCCCACCTTGGGGTTGGTGGTGCTGAGGTCGGGGGACGTGGTGTTGGTGGCAGCGTCGTAGACACCGTTGTAGCGGTCGTGACGCAGCGCGAACTGGGCTTCGAGCTCGCGGCTGATCGGTGCGCTGAGCTCGGCGAACACGCCGGCCACATTGCGCGAATGGTCGGCGTCCGCCAGCAGCTCGCCCGAGCTGGACCGGTCGTTGTTCACGTCGTTGCTCTTGAGCACGTCGGTGGCGCGGAACTCGGTCTTCTCTTTGCGGAACTCGGCGCCCACGGCCAGCATCAGGTCGCCGCCGGCCAGCGTGCCGATGGCGCGGGTGAGCTTGCCGTCGATGCTGGTGGAGGTGCCCTTGCTGATGCGCGCGGCACCATCCAGACGGATGGAATTCATGAAGGCCTGGCCGGCCGAGCGGTCTGCGGGCGCGACGAACGGGTTGTAGGACCCGGCCTTGAGGCCCGCCTCCAGCTTGCTCAGCGACACCCAGCCCGACAGGTCGGTGTCGGTCGCCTTGTTCGTGCTTTGGCTCACGGCGGTGTCGTAGTCCCAGCCGCCCAGCGTGCCGGTGGCGCCGATGACGAGCCGGCTGGCATTGCTCTCGACACGGCTGGTGCGCTGGCCGGCGTCTTCCAGCCGGAAGCGGAAATCCACCGCGCCGGTGATGCCGGTCACGTTCTGCAGCGACTGGGGCAGCGTGATGCCCGAGCTGGTGCGAAAGCGCGCCGTGGCGGGCGACGCGGCGTAGTCGGTCTGGGCCTTGGCCAGCATCAGCTCGACGAAGACCTGGTTGTCATCGTCGAGCTGCGCCGTGAAGCGGCCGAGCAGGCTTTGCTTGTCGGCCTTGGGGTAGATCTGCGAGCCGGCCACGTAGTCGTAAGAGCAACCCTCGCGGCCGCCGAGGCTCGTGCCGTCGACGAAGTTGGGGTTGGGCGCGCCGGTGCAGCTGGCCTTGCCGAAGTTCACGCGGCGCGAACCCGAGTTGGGGCCGCCCGGGTTCCAGGTGCCGTCGGCATTGCTGCCCTTGAGCGCGGTGTTCGGGTTGGCGCGCACGAAGTTGTTCAGGGCCGTCAACTGCGCGCTGGTGAGGTCGATGTTGGCCGGAAAGGAGTTGCTCGACGCCTGCGGCGGCAGGCTGGTGGGCAGGCTGTAGGCCTTGATGAAGTCGCGCTGCGAGGCATCCAGCGGGTCGAGCTTCTGCAGGTCCAGCGTCGCAAACACATTGAAGCGGTCCTTGCGCAGGTCGCCAAAGCCACCGCCGAGCGTCACGGTCGTCTTGCCGGCACCGCCTTCGCTGGTCTTGAGGGCGTAGGCGCTGATGTCCGCGCCCTGGTAGTCCTTGCGGGTGATGAAGTTGATCACGCCGCCCATGGCGTCGGTGCCGTAGATGGCCGAGGCGCCGTCCTTGAGCACCTCCACACGCTGAATCGCGCCGGACGGGATGCTGTTGAGGTCGACACCGGCATCGTCACCCGGGCTGGCGAAATTGGCCAGGCGCCGGCCATTGAGCAGCACCAGCGTGCTGGACACGCCCAGCCCGCGCAGGTTGGCGCCGTTGAAGCCGCGCTGGCCGCCGCTCTGGTCGGTGATGGACGCACCATCGGTCAGGCCGCCGACGTTGGACGTGAGTTTTTGCAGCAGCTCGGCGGCGGTGGTCACGCCGAGCTTGTCGATGTCCTGGCGCTTGATGACGTCCACCGGCAGCGCGGCCTCCCCGTCGATGCGCTTGATGCTGGAGCCGGTGATCTCGACACGTTCGAGCTTCTGGTCCTGGGTCTGAGCCTGGGCGGTCAGGGTGATGGCGCACAGCAGCGCGGCGTGGGCCAGCGGGTGCCGGGTAAAGGAGCGGGTCATGAAGGCCTCTGTGGAGTGGGGTGGGATCGGATGCCATTCAGGTTAGGGAGGCCGCGTCTGACTTGCCTATGGGGTTTCGGCGGGCCGGTCGCTTCTGGGCAAGTGCGCGTCGCTTCATCGCAAGCCCTCCGCCCACGGCTTGCAACGAAGCGACATGCAATTGCGATGGCGGTGCATGACGCACCGCCTTGAGGCCTAACCCGCTGGCCGCTGGCGCGCGGCGCTGACAAGATGGCTGCATGAGATTCCTGAAACCCCTCCTCCTGCTACCGCTGTGCTGGCTCAGTGCCGTGCATGCCGGCACGGCCATCGTCATCGGTGGCGCCCTCAAGAGTGACAACGACGCCGTCTGGGAACGCATCGTCGAAGAAGCCGGTGGCCCGGGTGCGCGCATCGCCGTGTTCGCCACCGCCGCGGCCAACCCCGAGCGCAGCGCCGGCCTGATCGTGGCCACGCTCAACCGTCACGGCGCCAATGCCGAAGCCATTCCGGTGGCGCCGCGCCTGAAGGACGTCGACCTGCAAGCCCAGCTCGACAACCCCGCGCTGATCGCCAAGGTGGCGGCTTCCAAGGCGGTGTTCTTCTCGGGCGGCGCGCAGGAGTTCATCGTCGACACCCTGCAGCCAGGGGGCCAGCCCACCGCCATGCTCAAGGCCATCTGGCAGGTGTTCGACGGGGGCGGCGTCGTGGCCGGCACCAGCGCAGGCGCGGCCATCATGAGCCGCATGATGTTCCGCGACGCGCAGGACAACCTGCAGATCCTGAAAGGCCAGTGGCGCGAGCGGCAGGAGTACGACCGCGGCCTGGGCTTCGTCGGGCCGGAGCTGTTCATCGACCAGCACTTCCTCAAGCGCGGCCGCATCGGCCGCATGCTGCCGGCCATGCGCTCGCTGGGCTTCAAGACAGGCCTGGGCGTGGAAGAGAACACGGCCGCGGTGGTGAAGGGCAGCCAGGTCGAGATCGTGGGCGCGCGCGGCGCGCTGCTGGTGGACCTGTCCGAGGCCACCAGCGACGCCAAGGTGCCGGCCTTCAACCTGCGCGGCGCCGTCATCAGCTACCTGGACCGCGGTGACCGCCACGACCTGAAGACCGGCGTGACCACGCCCGCGCCGCACAAGCTGCGTGAAGCCAAGATCGACCCCACGGCGAGCGACTACAAGCCCTATCTGCGCCACGACCAGTACTTCCTGGACATCCTGGCCGACAGCGCCATCGTGACCGCCATGGCCCAGCTGCTGGACAGCCCCTTCCCCGAGGTGCGCGGCCTCGCCTACCGCGCCAAGCCCCGGTCGGGCGATCTCTCGCCCGACCTCGGCTTCGAGTTCCGCCTGAGCAAGGGCCCCGGCATGGTGGGCTGGTTCAGCGGCGCCCTCGGCGGCGAGGACTACACCGTGCTGAAGGTGCGCCTGGACGTGACCCCCGTGCGCATGGCCACCCCTCTCTTCACGCCCTTGCAGGCGAACTGAAATGCGCACCGTGATCCATGAACTGCCGGCCGCCAGCGCCGGCACGCAGCGCCGTCTGCGCAGCCTGCACTTCGGCGCCGGCACCTCGGGCCGCAAGGCCTATCTGCAGGCCGCCTTGCATGCCGACGAGGTGCCGCCGATGCTGGTGGCACAGGCCCTCATCGAACGCCTCTCGGCACTGGAGGCCGCAGGCGCCATCGCCGGCGAGATCGTGCTCGTGCCCATGGCCAACCCGATCGGCCTCGCGCAGGACGTGCAGGGCTCGGCCTTCGGCCGCTTCGACCTGGGCACCGGCATCAACTTCAACCGGCAGTTCCGCCACCTCACGCCGGCGCTGATCCCGGCGCTGGAAGGCCGGCTGGGTGCGGACGCCGATGCCAATGCGCGCACCATCCGCGCCGCCTGCCGCCAGCTGCTGGCGGCCTGGCAGCCCGGCAGCGAGGCGGAGGCGCTCAAGCATCTGCTGCAGACCCTGGCCGCCGATGCCGACCTGGTGCTCGACCTGCACTGCGACAACCAGGCGGTCATGCACGTCTACACCGGCACGCCCCAGGTGCAGGCGCTGCAGCCGCTGGCGGGCTACCTGGGCGCGCAGGCCCTGCTGTACAGCGAGGTGTCGGGCGACGATCCGTTCGACGAGACCTTGTCGCGGCTGTGGTGGGAGCTGGCAGCGCACTTCGCGGGCCGCTTCCCGATCAACCCGAATGGCTGCCTCGCCGCCACGGTCGAGCTTCGTGGCGAGACCGAGGTGAGCACCGAGCTGGCCGAGCGCGATGCCGCCGCCCTGGTGGCCGCGCTGCAGCAGCTCGGCCATGTGCAGGGCACCCCGCCGCCCGC
>JAIPCJ010000111.1 GCA_021738245.1 Methylotenera sp.
GTTGACCGCGTCCTGGCCCTGCATTGCATCGACCACGAACAGCGTCTCGACCGGGTTGAGCGTGGCGTGCAGCTCCTTGATCTCGGCCATCAGCGCTTCGTCGATGGCCAGGCGGCCGGCGGTGTCCACGAGCAGCACGTCGAAGAAGTGGCGCTTGGCGTAATCCAGCGCCGCCAGCGCGATGTCGCGCGGCTTCTGGTTGGGCTCCGACGGGAACCACTCGCCGCCGGCCTGCTTCGTCACCGTCTTGGGCTGCTCGATGGCGGCGGGGCGGTAGACGTCGGCTGAGACGGTCAGCACCTTCTTCTTGCGCTTGTCGATCAGGTGCTTGGTGAGCTTGGCGGTGGTCGTCGTCTTGCCGGCGCCCTGCAGGCCGGCCATCAGGATGACGGCAGGCGGCTGGGCGGCGAGGTTGATGTCGGCCACGCCCTCGCCCATGGTCGCGGCGAGTTCCTTGTGCACCACCGACACGAGCACCTGACCCGGGTTCAGAGAGCCGACGACCTCCTGGCCGAGGGCCTTCTCCTTCACCCGCGCGATGAAGTCGCGCACCACCGGCAGGGCCACGTCGGCCTCCAGCAGCGCCATGCGCACCTCGCGCAGCATGTCCTGCACATTGCTTTCGGTGATGCGGGCCTGGCCGCGCATCGTCTTGACGAGGCGACTCAGCCGGTCGGTGAGGGTGGATGCCATGGTGGGGAGGAGGGGGCTAGGAGGCTGTCGGGCTTTGGGCGGGGTGCGCGTTGGGTCTGCAAGGGGCTGAGGCGAGGCGCGATAAGCCCGACAGCCTCCTGCACTGCCAGAACGGCCGCAGCCCAAAAGTACACTGCGGCCATGAGTTTATCGCCCGCCTCCTTCGCAGACGCCGCCAGCATCGCGCCCGGTGCTCATGCCGTCGGGGCGGAGCTGGCCTTGACGATCGCCAGCGCCCTGGCTTTGCTCGGCTACATCTGGGTCGGGCTGCTGCGCCCCACCGCGGCACCGGGGGAGGTGGTGGTGCGCCGCCCGCTGCGCTCGGTACCGCCGATGGCACTGGCGTGGACGGCGCAGTTCGCGGCGCTCTTCATCGACATCAGCGGCTACGGCCTGGCCGTGCCGGGCGCGCGCTTCGGCTTTGCGCCGGCGCTGTCCATGACGGCCTGGCTGGTGCTGACGGTCTATCTGGTCGAAAGCCGCTTCCTGCCCCTGCACAGCGTGCGCCGTGTGCTGGCCTGGCTGGCGGCGGCGGCGGTGCTGTTGGCATGGACTTTCCCGGGCGAGAGCCGGCCCACGGCGGCCACGCCCTGGGCGCCGCTGCACTGGGTGCTGGGGCTGGCGTCCTATGGTCTCTTCGGCGTGGCCGTGCTGCATGCGGCGCTGATGAATCGTGCGGAGACGCGGTTGCGCCAGAAGCTCGCCACGCCGGGCGGCCTGCCCCTGCTGCAACTGGAGCGGCTGACCTTTCAATTCGTGGCTGCCGGCGTGGGCGTGCTGTCGCTGGCGATCTTCCTGGGCTGGTGGTTCACGCCGACCTGGCGCTGGGACCACAAGAACCTGCTGGCCGTGCTGGGTTGGCTGGTGCTGGCCGGCCTGCTGGTCGGGCGCCGGGTGTACGGCTGGCGTGGTCGGCGCGCGACGCGCTGGCTGTATGCCGGCGCTGCGCTGCTGCTGCTGTCCTATGCCGGCTCGCGTTTTGTGCTGGAGGTCATCCTGCAGCGCGGCATGAGCGGAGGCGTGGCATGAAGATCGTCGTGCTGCTGCTGGTGCTGGCCGGCCTTTTCTTCGTGCTGGGGGCGCGGCGCAACCGCCCGAGCGAGCCCCCCGCCCCGGCTCCTGCGCCGCCGAGGGCGCCTCAGAACATGGTGAGCTGTGCCGAATGCGGCATGCACCTGCCGGTAGATGAAGCGCTGCCCGGCAAGGGCGGGGTGTTTTGCAGCAGCGCGCATCGGGCGAGCTTTGAGGCTCGCCAGGGCTCGGCCTGACCGTGGCCACGCCCCTGGGCCTGGGGATGATCCCGGGCAGCTGGTTTGTCGAGGCGGCGCCGGCGGAGCCGGCCGAGAGCAGCGCCAGCTTCGAGCGGCTCTACCGCGCCTTCCTGGCGGCGCGTGCGGCACTGGGATTGGCGCTGATTGCGGCCCAGCTGATTGCCGCGGTGCTGTCGACGCCGCCGGCCACGTCCACGCTGTGGCTCAGCGCCTCTTATGCCGCGGCAGCGGTGTCGCTCTGGCTCTTCCCGCAGCTGCGGCGCGGAGCCTCGGCACGCAGCCTGGCGTGCATCAGCAGCCTGCACTGGTGGAGCGCCATCGGCATGGATCTGCTGCTGTTCGGCGTGCTGCATGCGCTGGACCCGAGCGGGGTCAACTACGGCGCGCTGTTCGTGATGCCGGTGCTGATGGCGGCGGTGCTGTGCCCCCGTCGCCTGAGCCTGGCCACGGCAGCCATGGCCACGCTCGGCCTGCTCGGGGGGGCGGCCTGGTCGCTGTTCTCCGGGGCCGACGTCGGTCTGCGCACCACCCAGGCGGGCCTGGTGGGCAGCGGCCTGTTCGCGGTCAGCCTGCTCGCGGGCGAGCTGAGCGCACGGCTCGCGCGCGAGGAGCGTGCCGCCCGCGGCAGCCTGGCCCTGGCGCGGCAGCAGGAGCAACTCAACCGGCTGGTCATCGACGAGATGCAGGAGGGCGTGCTGGTGGTGGACCGCCGCGGGCGCGTGCGCGCCATGAACCCCGCGTCGCGCGCGCTGCTGGGCGCGGACAGTGGCGAGCTGAGCTGGCAGTTGCGGGGGCGCAGCGACTGGCAGCCGCTGGTGCAGGCGCTGGAGAATGCCTACGCAGGCGGCGCTGCGGCGGAGGTGGATGTGGCCCTCCCGCTGGCCAGCGGTGCCTTCCGCAGTCTGCGGCTGCGTCTGCGCTTCACCCGCCAGCGCGAGGGCAGCGAGGAGCTGTGCGTGCTCTTCGTGGAGGACAACCGCGAACTGCTCGCGCGCACCCGCCAGGAGAAGCTGGCCGCGATGGGCCGCGTGTCCGCCGGCATCGCGCATGAGATCCGCAACCCGCTGGCAGCCATCGCGCAGGCGAATGCGCTGCTGGCCGAAGACCTCGGCGGCACGCGGGCCGAACAGCTCACGCGCATGGTGGCGTCCAACGTGCAGCGCCTGAAGCGCCTGGTGGACGATGTGACCGAGCTGGCGCCGGGCGTGCAGCCCGACACCCAGCCGCTGGACGTGAGTGCGCTGGTCCAGGAAACCTGCGCCGACTGGGCCCAGGTCAACCATGTGGTGCCGGGGCCCGGCAGCCGGTTCGAGCTGCGGGTGGAGGCCGACGGCCTGGCCGGGCTCTTCGATGCCGAGCATCTGCGCCGTGTGCTGGTCAATCTGCTGGACAACGCGCACCGGCATGCCGAGGCCGGTGCCGGCGCCATTCGCGTGGTGCTGCAGCGCGAAGGCGCTGGCCTGCTGATGGCCGTGCGCAGCGCAGGCGCCCCGGTGCCGCCGGAGATCGAGCGCCATCTTTTCGAACCCTTCTTCTCGACCCGCAGCCGGGGCTCGGGCCTGGGCCTCTATATTTGTCGCGAACTGTGCGAGCGCCACGGCGCGAGCATCGAGTACCGGCGCGCGTCTGACGCGTCGGCCAACGAGTTCTGCGTCCGACTGCGAACCCCTGAACCTGCATGACTTCTGCCCCGCCGCCGCGCCTGCTGGTCGTTGACGATGAGCCCGACCTGCGCACGCTCTACGAGCTCACGCTGCTGCGCGAGGGCTACGAGATCGACAGTGCGGCCTGCGTGGCCGACGCGCTGGATCACCTGCAGGCCGAGAACTACAGCGCCGTTATCACCGACATGAAGCTGCCGGACGGTTCCGGCCTGTCGCTGCTGCGCTGGCTGGAGCAGGCCGGGCGGCCGGAGAAGGCCATCGTCATCACGGCCTTCGGGTCTGCCGAGAACGCGGTGGAGGCTCTGAAGGCTGGCGCCTATGACTACCTGACCAAGCCGGTGGACCTGCGGCAGTTCCGCCTGGTGGTGGGGTCCGCGCTGGGGCGCGTGGCGTCAGAGCCTGCGGCGGCGCCCGCACCCGGCCCTGCGCCCGCGGACGAACCCGCCGAGGACCGCGTCGGGCCGGCAACCGCCCTGCGCCTGGTGGGCGAGTCGCCCGCCATCCGCGCGGTGCGCTCGCTGATCGACAAGGTCGGGCGCAGCATGGCGCCGGTGCTGGTGCAGGGCGAGTCGGGCACCGGCAAGGAGCTTGTGGCCCGTGCCATCCACGACCACGGCGCACGCGCCGGGCAGCGCTTCGTCGCGGTGAACTGCGGGGCCATCCCCGAGAACCTGCTGGAGGCCGAGTTCTTCGGCTACCGCAAGGGCGCCTTCACCGGCGCCAACGAGGACCGCGAGGGCTTTTTCCAGGCGGCCGACGGGGGCACGCTGTTCCTGGACGAGATCGGCGACCTGCCGCTGGCGATGCAGAGCAAGCTGTTGCGGGTCATCCAGGAGCGATCCGTCCGGCCGGTGGGGGCGACGGCGGAGTCACCGATCAACGTGCGCATCCTGAGCGCGACGCACAAGGACCTCTCCGCCGAAGTGGCTGCCGGTCGTTTCAGGCAGGACTTGTTCTACCGGCTCAACGTCATCCAGATCCGGGTGCCTCCGCTGCGCGAGCGCCTGGAGGACCTGGGCCTCATCAGCGCGCGGGTGCTGGCCCGCATCGCCCAGGACGCTGGCGTCTCGCCCGCGCCGCGCCTCACGCCCAAGGCCCTGCAGACGCTCGCGCGCTACCCCTTCCCGGGGAATGTGCGGGAACTGGAGAACCTGCTGCATCGCGCGCTGGCGCTGGCCGGCGGCGAATGGATCGATGCCGGCGACCTGGGCCTGCCCGACACCCTGCTGGACGACGGCCAGGGGGAGCTGGCCTTCGGCGGTGGCGGCGCCTTGTCGCCACCCGCAGCGCCTGCGCCCGAGGGGCTGTCGCTGCCCGACGAGCTGCCCACTGATCTGGCGCAGTACCTGGATGAAGTGGAACGCGCCATCTTGCTGCGCGCGCTGGAGCAGCACCGGTTCAACCGCACAGCGGCGGCAGCCAGCCTGGGCCTGTCGCTGCGCCAGATCCGCTACCGCATGGCTCGCTTGTCGATCTCGGCCGGCGACGCCTGACCGCACTGACGTCAACGCCTCCGGATTTGCCCTGCTTGAATCCGCCGCGAGGCCGGTTCGGCAGGTGGCCCGCCACGCGCAAACCCAGCATCGGCGCGGCCTGGCGGCGTGATGTGGTCTGCCAGCCCAATGCTCATGCGGGTCTTGCCGTGCAGCCCTCGTGCTGATCGGGGAAAACCGCGCATCGGCCTCCCGCATCAACCAAATTGCGGGGAGGGTTTGACACTAGCGGTAGTGCTTGAGGGGGTATCGAGCCATAGATATAGTGTCCCTTCGTGTTATCCTGCTGACCCAGTCGACACCTATGCCGCTCCCCTCGGAATCGCTGTTTGCAGTGGCTGCGCCGCAGCGGCAAAGCACCCGAGGACCCCGCCGGAACGCCGGCGGCGCAATGGACCGGCAGGGCCGAAACTTTCCAACTGAAGCGCCACGCGAAGCGCGTCTACCACCTGGCACCGGCCAGGTTGTGGCCGCGCTTTCGCCTCTCATTTCTCGATAAAGGATCTCCCCATGCTGCAAGAAGCTGCCACGGGCCAGGCCGCCGCCTCGCTCTCTTCGCTGTCCTCGGCGTCGCCGGCTGCGTTTGGATCCGACGCTGCCGCCGCCGGCGCCCCCGCGCTGACGACCTACCACGCCTACCAGATCATCCGGCGCAATGGCGCGGTGGTCTCGTTCGAGCCGAGCAAGATCGCCGTGGCACTGATGAAGGCCTTCCTGGCCGTGCACGGCACGAGCGGTGCAGCCTCGGCCAGCGTGCGCGAGACGGTGGAGCAGCTGACCCAGAACGTCGTGCGCGCGCTGCTGCGCTCGCGTCCGAGCGGCGGCACCTTCCACATCGAGGATGTGCAGGATCAGGTTGAACTCGGTCTGATGCGCAGCGGCCATCATGAAGTGGCCCGCGCCTACGTGCTCTACCGCGAGCGCCGCGCGCAGGAGCGCGCTGCCCAGGGCGAAGCCGCCCGCGCCGCCGAGCCGCAGCTGATGGTGGTGGACGGCGGCGAGCGTCGCCCGCTCGACCTGGGCGCGCTGAAGTCGCTGATCGCCTCGGCTTGCGAGAACCTGGGCGCCGACGTGCGCCCGGAGCCCGTGCTGGCTGAAACGCAGCGCAACCTGTACGACGGCGTGGCGATCGACGAGGTCTACAAGGCCGCCATCCTGGCCGCCCGCACCCTGATCGAGAAGGACCCCGGCTACAGCCGCGCCACCGCCCGCCTGCTGCTGCACACGATCCGCCGCGAGATCATCGGCGGTGAAGTGACGCAGGCCGAGATGCAGGCCAAGTACGCCGAGTACTTCCCCGGCTACATCAAGAAGGGCATCCAGGCGGAGCTGCTGGATGAAAAGCTGGCCCAGTACGACCTGGCCAAGCTGGGCGCCGCCCTCAAGGCCGACCGCGACCTGCAGTTCGACTACCTCGGCCTGCAGACGCTGTACGACCGCTACTTCCTGCACATCGAAGACACCCGCATCGAGATGCCGCAGGCCTTCTTCATGCGCGTGGCCATGGGCCTGGCGCTGAATGAAATCGACCGCGAGACCCGCGCCATCGAGTTCTACGAAGTGCTGTCCAGCTTCGACTTCATGTCCAGCACGCCCACGCTGTTCAACAGCGGCACGCGGCGTTCGCAGCTGTCCAGCTGCTACCTGACCACCGTCAGCGACGACCTGGACGGCATCTACGAAGCCCTGAAGGAAAACGCGCTGCTGTCCAAGTTCGCGGGCGGTCTGGGCAACGACTGGACGCCGGTGCGCGCGCTGGGTTCGCACATCAAGGGCACGAACGGCAAGAGCCAGGGCGTGGTGCCTTTCCTGAAGGTCGTCAACGACACGGCCGTGGCCGTGAACCAGGGCGGCAAGCGCAAGGGCGCCGTGTGCGCCTACCTGGAGAGCTGGCACCTGGACATCGAAGAGTTCCTGGACCTGCGCAAGAACACGGGCGACGACCGCCGCCGCACCCACGACATGAACACGGCGAACTGGATTCCCGATCTGTTCATGAAGCGCGTCATCGAAGGCGGCCACTGGACGCTGTTCAGCCCGTCGACCTGCCCCGACCTGCATGACCTGTTCGGTGCAGCCTTCGAGAAGGCCTACACCGAGTACGAGGCCAAGGTCGACCGCGGCGAGATCAAGCTCTTCAAGCGCATGCCGGCCAAGGACCTGTGGCGCAAGATGCTCTCGATGCTGTTCGAGACGGGCCACCCCTGGATCACGTTCAAGGACGCCTGCAACGTGCGCAGCCCGCAGCAGCACGTCGGCGTGGTGCACTCCTCCAACCTGTGCACCGAGATCACGCTGAACACCAACGACAGCGAGATCGCCGTCTGCAACCTCGGCTCGGTCAACCTGGCGCAGCACCTGAAGGATGGCGCCATCGACCAGGTCAAGCTGAAGAAGACCGTGCGCACGGCCATGCGTATGCTCGACAACGTCATCGACATCAACTACTACGCCGTCAAGAAGGCGCGTGACTCCAACCTGCGCCACCGCCCGGTGGGCCTGGGCATCATGGGCTTCCAGGACGCGCTCTACCAGCTGCGAACGCCTTACGCCAGCCAGGCCGCCGTGGAGTTCGCTGACCGCTCGATGGAAGCCGTCTGCTACCACGCCTACTGGGCGTCCACCGAGCTGGCCGAAGAACGCGGCCGCTACAGCAGCTACAAGGGCTCGCTGTGGGACCGCGGCATCCTGCCGATCGACTCGCTGGACCTGCTGGCCGAAGCCCGCGGCGGCTATGTCGACGTCGACCGTTCGATGAGCATGGACTGGGACGCCCTGCGCGCCCGCATCGCCACGCACGGCATGCGCAACAGCAACTGCGTGGCCATCGCCCCGACGGCGACCATCTCCAACATCATTGGCGTGGATGCATCGATCGAGCCCTGCTTCGGCAACCTGTCGGTCAAGTCCAACCTGTCGGGCGAGTTCACCGTCATCAACGAGTCCCTCGTGCGTGACCTGAAGGCGCTGGGCCTGTGGGATGACGTGATGGTCATGGACCTCAAGCACTTCGACGGCTCGCTGCGCCGCATCGACCGCGTGCCGGAAGACATCAAGGCGCTGTACGCCACGGCCTTCGAAGTCGACACCGTGTGGCTGATCGAAGCCGGCGCGCGCCGCCAGAAGTGGATCGACCAGGCGCAGAGCCTGAACATCTACATGGCCGGTGCCTCGGGCAAGAAGCTGGACGAGACCTACAAGCTCGCCTGGCAGCGCGGCCTGAAGACGACCTACTACCTGCGCACCATCAGCGCCACGCAAGCCGAGAAGAGCACGGTCACGCGCTCGGGCCAGCTCAACGCGGTGTCGTCGGGCGCGGCGCCCGTGGCCGCAGCACCGGCGGCGCCGGTCGCGGCCGTCGAGCCTGAACTGCCGGCCACCGACATGAAGTTCTGCTCGATCGACAACCCCGATTGCGAGGCCTGCCAGTAGGATAAGGAAAGACCTGTTTGTCTTTAAGGGTCTCGCCTTCTCTATGAAATAGGCCACCAAATGCCACGCGGAGTCCGTCTTTTATGATGCGAAATTCGCCGGTATTTGAGAGCACGATGAGATGTCGTTAAGCCAATCCCTTCCCTTCCAGCTGGCCAAGGCGCTGCTCCCCAACGGGGAGCGGCGCCCCTACCTGGTCGGCCGGGATGGGATGGAAGACGACTATTGCTCGCTGTTCGTCATCTCCACGCTGCGCAACCGAGGCCTCTCGGTCGCGTCGCAGGAGGCGGCGCTCAATGCGGTCAACGTGCTCAGTGGCTTCTGTCAGGTCAATCAGATTGATCTGGCCGGGAGGCTGCGCGCTGGCAAGTACCTCACCTCCATCGAGTGCGAGGCGCTCAGCAACTTCGCTCGGCAAAGCTTCGGCGCCGAAGCGAAGCGATATCAAAAGGTGGTTGCGCTCGGAAAGGTGCGGCGGGGCTATGCCTACGCCGTTCCCTCCGTGGCGCGACACACCCACTTCAAGCGGCTGACTCACATTGCCGACTTTGTTGAATGGATGGCCAAGTACCTCCTGACGCATCTCAGCCCAGACCGCATGTTGCGGATCGCTGAGATGCGTGAGGATGTCCTCAGGCATCGTGGAAGCGCTTCTCCTGTCCGAGACGACTTCGACGATGAAGAGTTCACGCAACGCCACAACCAAGCGCTGAACGATGTCATCGCTCCGGGCGCCGAGCGGAATCCGTTCCGTCCAGAGCTGCAGCTCAGAAACCTCCTGCTGGTCGAGTTGCTCCGTCAAACTGGAATCCGGCGTGGCGAGGTCCTGAGCCTGCAGGTTCGGGACGTAGACCATGTGAAGCGCCAGATCACGGTTCGTCGTCGTCATGACGCGACCGACGATCCTCGCGTCGACCAGCCCGTCGCAAAGACTGACGGCCGGACGATTCCGATATCCTTCTACTTGACCGAGCTGATCGTCCAGTACGTCGCTCAGCGGCGGACGGTGCCGGGTGCGACGAAGCATCGATATCTGTTCGTCACGCACAAGTCGGGTCCGACCCAAGGTCAGCCGATGAGCAAGGCGGCTCTCAAAGAGGTCTTCGAGACGCTGTCCGCTTCTGACGAGCGGCTCTCCAACGTTCGCACCCACTTGCTGCGTCACTTCTTCAGCAGTGAGTTGGCGAAGTTGCAGCATGAGAGTCGGGCAGACGACAACAGCAAGGACCTGCATCGACGTGTTCGGAACTACCTCGCAGGCCGCAAGCAGCACTCAGAGGTCGATGCCGTCTACACCCAGGTGGAGACCAAGCGGCAGGCGCGTGCTGCGGTTCTCGCGCTGCAGGATCGAATGGCCGGTCGAAATGTGCTTCCGCGAGGTGAGGCATGAGCAGCCGTGTCGTCCGTGCCGAAGCTGGGCTCAACCACGCAGAAAGCCACTTCGTCCGCACGCGCTACGGCGTTGAGTTCGATGCGCGAGAACGGTGGTGGCTTATCGACGGGAAGCGCGGCATCGACGTTGAGTCATTGCGCTCGCTAGTTGCACCCTCATTGCGGCCCGGCCTAGTGGCGACGCTGCGATATGCCGCCCAGAAATATTCTTGGTCGACGCTGGCTCAGTATCGTGCTGCTCTGAAGAGCTTCCAGAAGGAGTGCTTCCCTTCTCGAAAGATTGCGGCGTGGACGATCGAGGACATCCGGCGGTACCGCGCGAAGCTCATCGCCGAGTTCGGTTGCGAGGACTATCTGTGCCACTTGAGGTCGCTACTGGTGAAGTGGCACAGCGGCCGGCAGCCGGGCGTTACTGATTCGTTGATTGCGTCTCTCGGGGAGATGCGGCTCAAGCTGCATCAAACAGGACGCGCGGTGCGGGCAATGGACCCGGACAGTGGTCCACTGACGCCCGAAGAGTCCCACAGCCTGCTGAGCGGGCTGTTTGACGCCGCAGAAGCTGGAAAGCTGAGCCTCAGCAGTTTCAGTCTTGCCTACTTGCACGTGAGCACTGGCCGGCGACCGATTCAGAGCGCTTCGCTCAAATGTAAGGACGTGATCCAAACCTTCGGGGATGCAGAGCCCGGCTTCCCGAGCGGACAGCCGATCTATCTGTTGGCCGTGCCGCGAGCCAAGCAGCGCGGGCACACCCTTCGGGAGACTCGCCGCGCCATTGATCTCACAGCGAGCAACTTCCAAGTGTTCAGCGCCCAGCGCGACGACGTTCAACGCATCTTCCAAGGGATGTTGGACGAGGCTGGCTGGCAGCTCCAATTGGTGGACTTGCGCGCTCTGCTGGGCGAGCTGCCGCTTTACCCATCCTGGCGTTCGGTGACGGAGGCGCTTGAACTGGCGAGTCAGATGCGACGGGCGGGCCATCATGGCAAGGCACTCGAAGCTTTGAGCCTGGACGCCCAAGGGATGGCCTGGCATCGTTCCGCCTCAACCCAATCGGACCGGATTAGCGCTGTCTGCGACTCCGTCGGGGCAAAAGGGCGAAATGGCCAACCGTTGAGGATTGGGGCAACTCGGCTGCGCCATACCAAGGGAACTGACTTGGCTCGCGAAGGCCTGTCATCGCACCTGATCGCTTGGCTGCTGGACCACTCAACGTCCCGGTCGGCTGACATCTACGTCGATAACCTGCCTGAACATGCAGCCGAGATCGACCGTGCCGTCTCAAAGTCCCCGACGCTGCAGCGCTTCGCAGAGGCCTTCCGCGGCACTCTGGTGGACTCGGAGGAGGACGCCATTGGTGGCTCGGACCCGGAGCAAAGCCGGCTGGCCTATCGCGGCAAGGGGGCGGCCACCTGTGGCCACTTGAAGCAGTGCGGCCTGGACGGCGGCGTCCCGCACGCCTGCTACACCTGCAGCCACTTCCAGCCTTGGTTAGACGGGCCCCACGAGCAGTTCCTGTCGGACCTGCAAGCTGAGCGTGCACACGTGGTGGCGGAGCTCGGCGTTGAGAGCCCCATCGCGAAGCGCCGCGACAAGCTGATCGCTGCCGTCGAAAACGTCGTCCATCTGTGCTGGGCGCGTCGCTCCGAACTTGAGACCGCTGGAGGCCAGGCATGAGGCCCGCCGTCGGTACCGCCGTCGAAGCGCTCGTCTCTCGGGACCATCTGGCTCGTGCAAAGAATCTCTCGGACTACATCCGGGCAGCTCGCAACGAGTCGAAGGCTCTCGTTGACGACTGGGATGTGCCGTTCTGGCCAGGCGTCGGCTACTTCGTGAAGCAGTCCCATGCGCCGCGTGGAAGCATGTCGGCGACGATCCCCCTCGAAGCCTGGCTGGACGACGACTTCCTCGACTTTGCGAAGGCCTATGTCGTTGAGCGGTTCCTGACCAACCCCGGTCTGACCCGCGCAGCGCACATCAAGCGCCTTCAAGTGCTCCGGCTGTTGGAGGCCTCGCTGCTGGCGCTGCGCGATGACGCAAGTCCGCTGGGCATCGATGGCTCGGTCCTGGAGGCCGCAGCCACGCTGGCGCGGCAGACCCTGGTGCCCGCTGGCGCTTATAAGGTGGGCGCTGAGCTGGAGCGGCTGGCTGACGTGTTGGTGCGCGCCGGTGTGCTGGCACCGATCTGCGGCACCTGGACCAACCCAAACAAGCAGCCCAAGAACACTGGCATCAGCGTTGATGCCAAGGCTGAAGCGGCTCGGCAGCAGAGGCTTCCGGACCACGACGCGCTCTACGCGCTGGCCGACATCTTCAACCGAGATCTAGACCCTGCCGATGAGCGCTTCCAGCGTGACATCATCACGACGAGCGCGATGGCACTCTTGATGTGTGCGCCATCGCGCGGTCAAGAGATCTTCAGGCTGCCGGCAAACCTGGTCTTCGAAGCTACCGACAAGTTCGGGAAAGAGCAGATTGGCCTACGGTTGCACGCATCGAAGGGCTTTGGAGCCTACGTGAAATGGGTGTGGTCTGGCATGGTCCCGGTGGCCGAGAGGGCCATCGCCAGGGTCCGGACGGTTTCTGAAGCAGGCCGTGCCCTGGCGCACCATCTGGAAGATCCGAAATTAAAGCGCCGGTTCTATCGGCACGCCGGATGCCCGCCGGTCGCGGACAACGAGCCACTCACGAAGTGGCAGGTCTGCGCTGCGCTTGGCTACAACAATCAATCGCCGGCAGCTGCCCTAAACAAGAACGGTCTGAGCAGCATCGACGGCACGTACACGCTGCAACAGCTCTGGGACACTTGGGTACTGCCGCGGCTGGCTGAAGCGCATCCGCACTTCCCGTACGTCAGCGCGACCGACAAGGCGTTGGGTCGCAAAGGCGGTCTGAAGTTCAGCGAGGCGCTGTTCTGCACACTGCGGTACCAGCTGAACCTGCGGGCCGGCACGAGCCCTGTGCAGCTGTTCATGTCGGATCTGACTGATCTGAACTTCGACCTGGGACCGAGCGCCACCAAGACCAGCATCTTCGAGCGCTACGGCTTCTGCGATGCTCAGGGGGCGCCTCTGAAGCTGACGTCCCACCAGATCCGACACCTCGTCAACACGGAAGCCCAGCGGGTTGGCCTGACGGATGAGCAGATCGCGCACTGGTCGGGCCGTCGTCGGGTCGATCAAAACGCCGTCTACGACCATCGGACGCTGGAAGAGCGGGTCGAGCAGACCCGCGATGTCGTCGAAAGCGTTCAGGCTGCGGTCGCCCTGCCGGTGGCCGCTGAAGGTGTCAGCTATACGCATGGGCAGTGGACCGTCAAAGTGGTCCGCAAGCCGCGCTTGCTCGCGGACGTCGAGGACGTGCAGCCGCAACTGTCGGGCCTCAAGACGCTCTACGGCGAATGCCACCACGACTGGTCGTTCGCCCCCTGCGAGGGCTTCGTCAAGTGTCTGGATTGCAGCGAGCACGCTTGCATCAAGGGCGATGACGACGCTGCCGTGAAACTTGAGCGCCTGCGCTCGCTTCACGCCAGCGTGCTCGCGGAGGTCGAGAAGGCCGCGGCCGTCGCCAACGACGACGTCGACGCAAAGGATTGGCTGGACGTCCAGCAGCGCTACGCCGCTAAGGTCGGCGAACTGATCTCCCTGTTGCAGAGCGAGACGGTGCCAGATGGCTCCGTCATCCGCACGGCCCAGGGCGAGAACCCGACGCATCTGCACCGTGCATTGCGAGGCCTGGCGTCGAAAGCGCTGGCCGACGGGGCCGGCTCGGCGCCGGCGATGAAGCAGCTGCTGGTGTCGCTTGAGACCGGCTTGGCCGCATCGCAGGCTCCGCTGCTCGAAACCAGGGCGGGGGTGCGCTGATGGCACGCAACCGCCACATCCGGCCCGAGCAGGTGGAAGCGATCGTGAACGCGATCCACACCTGGGACGCCGGCACCATCGCTTGGGATGACGTCTGCAAGGCCGCAAAGCCGATCCTTGGCTACCTGCCCAGCCGTTCTGGGTTGAGCTCGCATGCGGACATCCAGGCAGCGTTCTCGAACCGGAAGAAGCTGCTCGCGCAGCGTCCCGCCGGAAAGGGCCCGAGCCCCGCAAGTCTTGCCGATGCATCGAGAATGATCGCTGCGCGGGACGGCGAGATCAGTACGCTGAAGCATTTGGTCGCCGAGTACCGAGAGAAGTTCGACCGCTGGCGCTACAACGCCATGCTGCACAACCTGACCATCGACAAGCTCGATGCGCCGCTGCCACCAATTGCGCGGAGCAGCAGATGAGTCGCATCATGAACCGAACCCATCGGATCGAGCCTCTGGCTCGACCGCAACCGCCTGGTGTCCGTAAGGAACGATCTCGCTGACCGTTACCTACAAACAAACGGACATCCAAGGCCTATCAACCATCTCTACACACGAAAGTGAGAGCAACTATGAAGAAGCAAACCGTTATGGACAGGGTCTCAACTCCCCTTAAGTGCACGTAAGTCGATCACCGAGCGCGAACTTGTATAGACAAGTTCGCGCTCGCAGTTTTCGATGCCCATGCGCAACAAACATTGCGCGAATGATGCAAATACCTCGTGCTAGTTCTTGTTGAATTGCGCAAGCACTGCCGATAATTCGAAGTGATAGGAAGCTCACCATGCTGGATTGGGACGAAGACCTGAAGTCCACCGATACCTCTGCTGCGAAACCTCTCGCGGCCACGCCTTCGGCGACTGTCGCCACGACATCGCACGGAGCTGCCAGCGTCTCGATGCCTGCGCCTCAGGTCATCGGTGAACCCACCACGGCCCGCCGCGTGAAGGCAGCCGACAAGCGCATCATCAACGGTGAGACCGACGTCAACCAACTGGTGCCGTTCAAGTACAAGTGGGCCTGGGAGAAGTACCTCGCCACCTGCGCCAATCACTGGATGCCGCAGGAGGTGAACATGAGCCGCGACATCGCGCTCTGGAAGGATCCCAACGGCCTGACCGAGGACGAGCGCCGCATCATCAAGCGCAACCTCGGCTTCTTCGTCACCGCCGACTCGCTGGCCGCCAACAACATCGTGCTGGGCACCTACCGCCACATCACGGCGCCCGAGTGCCGCCAGTTCCTGCTGCGCCAGGCCTTCGAGGAGGCCATCCACACGCACGCCTACCAGTACATCGTCGAGAGCCTGGGCCTGGACGAGAGCGAGATCTTCAACGCCTACAACGAGGTGAAGTCGATCCGCGACAAGGACGAGTTCCTGATCCCCTTCATCGAGGCGATCATGAACCCCGACTTCAAGACCGGCACACCCGAGAACGACCAGACGCTGCTGAAGTCGCTCATCGTCTTTGCGTGCCTGATGGAAGGCCTGTTCTTCTACGTCGGCTTCACGCAGATCCTGGCCATGGGCCGCCAGAACAAGATGACCGGCGCGGCCGAGCAGTACCAGTACATCCTGCGCGACGAGTCGATGCACTGCAATTTCGGCATCGACCTGATCAATCAACTGAAGCTCGAGAACCCGCACCTCTGGACGGCCGAATTCAAGGCTGAGATCAAGGCGCTGTTCCTGAAGGCCGTCGACCTCGAATATCGCTACGCCGAAGACACCATGCCGCGCGGTGTGCTGGGCCTGAATGCGTCGATGTTCAAGGGCTACCTGCGCTTCATCGCCAATCGCCGCGCGGTGCAGATCGGCCTCGAGCCGCTGTTCCCGAACGAAGAAAACCCCTTCCCGTGGATGAGCGAGATGATCGACTTGAAGAAGGAACGCAACTTCTTCGAGACCCGCGTCATCGAGTACCAATCGGGCGGGGCCCTGAGCTGGGACTGACCCCAGCCCCAACCCGATCAAGACCTGGCCAATGCAGTCACCGAGCGAAACCCGCATCAACACGCTAGACGTGGCGGGGCTGCATGGCGATCCGATTCACCGTACCGAGGCGTTCCTCCTGAGCGACTCTCGGACGGTGAATAACCGTATCTGTGCGGACCGGTCCGTGCAGGGCGGTGACTTTTCCACTTGATCAAGGAGAAAACCATGGCAACTGCAAAGACCCCGGCCAAGGCCGCACCGAAGAAGGCTCCGGCCAAGAAGGCTGCCGCCACGCCGGCGAAGAAGGCCGCCCCGGCCAAGAAGGCTGCTCCGGCCAAGAAGGCCGCTCCGGCCAAGAAGGCCGCTCCGGCGAAGAAGGCCGCTCCGGCGAAGAAGGCTGCTCCGGCGAAGAAGGCCGCTCCGGCCAAGAAGGCGGCTCCGGCCAAGAAGGCCGCTCCGGCGAAGAAGGCCGCTCCGGCGAAGAAGGCTGCTCCGGCGAAGAAGGCTGCTCCGGCGAAGAAGGCTGCGCCCGCCAAGAAGGCCGCTCCGGCCAAGAAGGCTGCAACGCCCGCCAAGAAGGCCGCTCCGGCCAAGAAGGCTGCAACGCCTGCCAAGAAGGCCGCTGCGCCCAAGAAGGCTGCTGCGCCCAAGAAGGCTGCCGCCAAGCCCGCTGCGAAGCCGGCCGCCAAGAAGGCCGCTGCCCCCAAGAAGGCTGCCGCCAAGCCTGCCCCTGCTGCCAAGCCTCCCGCTCCCGCCGCCGCTGCTGCTGCCCCGGCTGCCAAGACGGCGCTGAGCCCGCAAGCGGCTTGGCCCTTCCCCACCGGCAACAAGCCCTGAGCGATGACGCTGGCGGGTGG
>JAIPCJ010000112.1 GCA_021738245.1 Methylotenera sp.
AGGGTGAGTGCACAGCGGTACATGGTATGTGTCCAGTGGCTGCCAAGGGTGGCCGCTTGGAGCGCATCAAGCAGCCGGCTGAACGGAAAACGGCCCGAGCAACTGTTCTGTTTGCTCGGGCCGTTCCGATTTTTTTGGTGGCGCTTCAGGGACTCGAACCCCGGACCTGTGGATTATGATTCCATCGCTCTAACCAACTGAGCTAAAGCGCCTGAGCCCGCCATTCTAAGCGCAAAATTTCGAGCCGCGCAAGAGATTTTGAAATCAAAGGCTCGGCGGCTTCAGGAACGAGGCCACCGGCTGGCCGGGCAAGCCCTTCAGGCCTTGAACCACCTGCGTGGCATTGAAGATGGCGCCGGCCTCGTTGGTGTGGGTGCGCGCGTCAGCAAAGAAGCGGTCGACCTGCGCCGCGCCGACCTCGCGATAGGCCTCGGCCACGCGTAGCGTCAGGTCGATGAAGCTGGCACCCTGCGCGCGTGCGACCTGCTCAGCCCAAGCAGCGTAATCGTCGAAGTCGCGCGGCTGATCGGCCTGCCAGCGGTCCTTGTGCGGCACCGGCGACAGCACCACCACCTTCGCGCCCTTGGCCTGCGCGTCCTGGATGTAGCGCGACAGGTACCAGCCATAGCTGTGGACCTGTTCCTTGCTGGCGTCGGGCCGCGTGTCTTCCACGGTCTCGGGGCCGATGCCCGGTACCGAGCCGCGGTTCTTGCCTGCAGGGTCGCCAATGCGGGCGCCGTCGTTGTGGCCGAACTGGATCAGCAGCAGGTCACCCGCCTTCAACTGCGCCAGCACCGCCGCCCAGCGGCCTTCGGTGAAGAACGTGCGGCTGCTGCGACCGCCGATGGCGTTGTTGACGATGTTGATGCGCGTGGTGTCGAAGAACGCCGCCATGCGTTCGCCCCAGCCCCAGGCGCCGTTCTGCGCGCCGCTCCTTACGGTGGAGTCGCCGATCATCACGAGGCTGGGCAGCGCTGGGCTGCGCGGCGCTTCGACCTTGACCTGCCGGGCATCCACCACGGGCCGGTCGTCCGAACCATCGGGCAGGAAGCGTTGGCGGTAGACCGACTCGGGCAAGACCCGGTTCTGGATCAGCCCCGCGATGACCAACTGAGCGTTCACGGCCGCGCCCAGCCAGTTGGTGTGCACCGTCTCCTGCGGCGAGTCGGCCGGGAAGAACTTCTCGACCTGCGCTACGCCCAGGGCCTCGTAGCGGCGTGCGCCCCATTCGTTGAGGTCAATGAAGGCCACACCCTCCTGGCGGGCGACCTCGGCGGCCCACTGGGCGAAGTTGCCACCGGCACGCACCACCTTCAGGCCGTCGGCTTCCCAGCGTTTGCGGATCACGGGCGAGCAGATGACCGGCGTGGCGCCGAGCGCGCGGACCTCCGCCACATAGGCTCGCAGATAGGCGCCATAGGTCCAGACGGTCTCGCGCTTGCCGGTCAGCTGGTTGTCGATGTCCTCGGTCTCGGTGCCGGTGCCTCGCAGCACGCCACGGGCGCGGCTGTTGTCGTTCACCGGGCTGGCATCGTTGTGCCCGAACTGCATCACCACCCAGTCGCCGCGCCGGATGAGCGCCTTGGTGCGATCCCAGTGGCCGCTGGTGCGGTAGGTCCGGCTGGAGAGACCGCCCACCGCACGGTTCACGAGGTTGACCTTGCCGGCGTCCAGGTAGGCGGCGATCGGGTTGCCCCAGCCCCATTGCCCTTCAGCGCCCTTGCCCTGGCCGTCGTCGTGGCCGTTGCGCACGGTCGAGTCGCCGATCAGGAACAGCGTGGGCAGGTCGGGTCGGGCGGGAGTCGGCAGCTGCACCTGGGCGCGGGCCGGATCGGTGGTGGCGCTGAACGGCTGGCCGAGCGCCCACGGCAGGGCGGACAAGGACAGCAGCGCCGCGGCGCAGCGGCGGGTGAGGTCGCGGTTCATGGTGCAGATGCTAGGAGCTGAGGCCCACCGCGGGCGGGCGGGGACGGCGCAAGTTCTTGAGCGATTCGCGGCCCGCCACCTCAGGCGGGCGGTGCGGTCCTAGAGTCGCGCCACCCTGAACTCGCTCGCTTCTCATGTCGCTTCGCAAGACTGTCTCGCTGCTGCTGCCGGCGCTGGCCCTGGTGCTGGGCATCGCCCCGGCGTGGGCGCAGATCGGGCAGCGTTTTCCGTCTGAGAAGCGGGTCGTCAACGACCCGGTGACGGGCACGCCGCTGACCTTCCTGACGACCCAGCCGCGCGGTGATTCCAAGATCTACCCCAGCCATCCGCAGTGGACGGCCGATGGCCGGTGGCTGGTGTTCCGCTCCAACCGCGTGAAGGGCGAGGCCATCGCCGTCAACGAGGCCAGTGGCGACATGGTGCAGGTGACCGAGGGCGGCTATGACGGCATGCTCAACCTGTCGCAGTCGGGTGGCAACAAGCTCTACTTCCTGCGCCCGGATCGCCAGGGGCAGCCCAAGGCCATGCAGGCCGTCGAAGTGGACCTGGACCGTGTGTTTGCCGACAGCGACACCGGCGTGATGAAGCCCGCAAGCGCCTATCAACGGGTGTTTGCCACGTTGCCGCCCGAGTTGGAGGCGGTGGGCGACAACGCGCTGGATGCGGACGGCCAGTGGTTCTACTTCCGCATCACCGGCAAGGCCTATGCCGCTGCCCGCCTGCCCGCCGGCACCAAGGTCGAGCCGCCTTTCGGGCCTCGCGGCATGGGCGCGGGGCCACATGCCATCGGCAAGGTGAATGTGCAGACCGGTGAGGTCCGGCATGTGGTGTCGGTGCCGTTCCAGATCGGTCATATCCAGTCCAACCTGTGGAACCCGGGTGAGCTGGTGTTCAGCTGGGAGACGGGCGGCAAGTCGCCGCAGCGAACCTGGACGGTGCGTGGTGACGGCACCGGCCTGCGCCCGCTCTACCCCGAGGCGCCCTACGAATGGGTCACGCACGAGGCCGTCATCGGCAAGGACGAAGTGGCGCTGGCCCTCATGGGTCATCGCGCCATCCCGGGCGTGTCGGACCCGGGCCGCGCCGCCGGCACCGACGTGGGCGGCGCCAACCCCGGCCAGGATGATGCCTGGGGCAACACCGGCACCCGTGAGAAGCCTACGGGCCTGGTCATCGTCAACCTGCGCACCCGTGAGGTGAACCTGGTGGGCCAGACGCCCTCGGGCAGCGGCCTGTGGCACGTGCATGGATCGCCGGACGGTCGCTTCGCCGTGGGCGACGACTTCAGCCGCAGCCTGTACCTGATCGACCGCAAGACGCGCGAGATGCTGCTGCTCACCACCGGCCACAAGACGACGGCCCGCGACCACCCGCACCCGACCTTCAGCCCGGACGGCCGCAAGATCCAGATTCAATCGGCTTTGCTGGCCGCGGACGGGCGTGAAATGAATATTTGCGTGGTGCCGGTGCCCGAGGCATGGTTGAAACGCCCGCACTGACAGTATGCGAGACGGCTGCTCATATTCCGTTTTTGCGATGAGGCCTGAATATCTATATTCAGAATTCCGCTGCAGAATCCGCTTGTTGCGGGTTTTCTGTCGCGCGGGTGATTCTCTGCCCACGACCCCGATGCGATGACGATGCGGCCCGGCGCGGCTGCTGTTCATGGGGGCGGGATGGCGCGCTCCGATCAGGAACTTGATTGGAATGCGCGTTGTGCGAGGGTTTTCTCGGAGGGCAAGCAATCATGGTCATGATTCTTTGCTGCTCTGTGAACACGCCGTGAAACCCGCCCCCTAGACTGCCGCCGGGGCGATTAAAGAGCGCCGTATCGAGCCTCCCCGACGATATTTCCCGGAGACATACAAAATGCTGAAAAAGATTCACGGCGCCACGCCGGTTTCGCGTTGGACACCGCTGGCGTTGGCCATCGCGGCCGCCCTGGCCGGCCAGGCCCAGGCACAGGAGTCGCAGCCGGCCGCGACGCCGGCCCCGAAGCCGGCGGCCGACCAGCCCGCGGCCAAGCCGGCTGACAAGGCCGCCGAGAAGACCGTCGACAAGGCCTCCACCCAGCAGCTCGACACCGTCGTGGTGACCGGCATTCGCCGCTCCATCCAGAGCGCCATCGAGCGCAAGCGCAATGCCGCCACGGTCACCGACAGCATCGTCGCGGAAGACATCGACCAGTTCCCGGACAAGAACGTGGGCGAGGCGCTGTCGCGGATCACCGGCGTGCAGCTGACGCGCGACTTCGGCGAAGGCGTGCAGGTGGCCATTCGCGGGGTGGAGCCTGACCTCAACCGGGTTGAGATCAACGGCATGTCAGTGCTCAGCGCCAACGGCGCCGGCGGGAATCGCGGCGCGGACCTGCGCGAGCTGGCCTCGGAGTTGATTGCTTCCATCGACGTCTACAAGGGCGTGCTGCCCAACGTGACGGAGGGCGGCATTGGCGGCACGGTGCGCATCAACACCCGCAAGCCGCTTGATTTCGACAAGCGCACCGTGGCGCTGAGCGTGGCGGGTGAGCAGGCCTCGCTGCGCGGCGGTGTGCAGCCGCGCGCTTCGCTGCTGTTGGCCGACAAGTTCCTGGACGGCAAGCTCGGCCTGATGGCCAACCTGGTGTACGACAAGGTCTACACCCGGGGCGACTTCGCCCGCAATACCGGCTGGACCTATCTGCGCGACTGGGACAACTCGGCCGAGAAGACGCGCACCAGCCTGGACGCCGAGATCGCCGCAGTCACGACCAAGGCGGGGTGCTCGTCCCTGGCCACGGCCAAGCAGGCGGGCTGCCTGCAGCAGTGGTTCGACTACGCGCCCAACACGCCCCGCGTGGGCATCTGGACACGCGACAACAAGCGCACCACGGTCGACCTTGCGGCCCAGTACAAGTTCTCGAGCAACTTCGACGCCGAGATCAGCTACCAGACCAACTCGCAAGACCAGCGCCTGAACGACCGCAACTACGGCACCAGCTTCGGCAACAACGCGAACAACTCGACCTCGCTCAACGCGGCGCACCAGCGGCTGGCCACGCAGGCCGGCGGCACGGCGCCGGTCTACAACGCCAACGGCACGCTGCGCACCGCCGGCACCTGCGGTGCGGTGTCGACGACAGCCACGCCAGCCGGGATGACCTTCGACAACCATGTGGTCACGGGCTACACGGTGGGCAGCTGCATGAACGTGGAGTCCAACGGCACGGGCCCGTTCGGTGGCTACAACGCCTTCAGCACGTCGGCGCGTGACTTCAAGCTGGGCATCGAGTCCAGGTACCTGCGCACCGGGGCTCGCTACAAGGACGACCTCTGGCTGATCGAAGGCATGGCCGCCACCTCCAAGGCCGACTACGACAACCAGACCAACAACATCTCGATGTCGATGAGCGCGCCGGGGTTGAAGGTGTCGCTGGATGACCAGCACCTGCCGCACTTCACGTTCCCGGCAGGCTATGACCCGGCCGACCCGGCGTCTTACTACCGCGCCGACATCCAGTACCGCCCCATCCTGACCAACGACGCCGAGAACACGGCCAAGCTCGACTTCCAACGCGCCATCACCGAGTTGCCGCTGCTCAACCGCCTGTGGTTTGGCGGGCAATTCACCAGCAAGCACACCAAGTCGTACGGCGGCGGCCAACGCACCGTGAGCAACGGGGCGACCACCGCCACGTCCGACGACGTGCTGACGATGTCGGGCAACGTCAACGGCGCCCTGGTGTACGACCGCCTGGCGCCCGCCGTGGCGCCCACGGTGTCCAGCCCCTTTGGTTCGCCCAGCAACTACACCCAGTACGTCGACAAGGCGACCATGGCTGCCTTGGCCCAGGCGGCGCTGCAACCCACGGGTGGCAGCAGCTTCTTCGCTGGCTACGGCGGCGTCTCCGGCTACCCCGCGGGGTGGCTCTCGCCCAACTACGCGGTGGCGTCCAAGTCGTTCGACACCTCGCTGTTCAACCTGGATCACGTCTACAACTCACCGGCGAACGACGGCAAGACCTACCCGCAGCTGCCGACGTTCGACATCCGCGAGAAGGTCTCGGCGGCCTACGCCCGGCTGGACTGGGGCACGACGGTTGCCGACATGGACCTGGAGGGCAACTTCGGCGCTCGCTATGCCCGTACCCAGGTGCACTCCACCGGCACGGTCAACATCAAGACGGCGGTGTGGAACCCGACCACCCGGGCGTTCGTGATCTCCGGCAATGAGACGAATGTCGTGACGCTGGACCGCACCTACAACGACGTGCTGCCGAGCGCCAATGCGTCGCTGACCGCGCTGGACGGCAAGCTCGTGACCCGCGCCGGTTGGGGCAAGGTGCTGGCGCGGCCCAACCTGTCGCAGATGGCGCCCAACGTGACCTGCACGCTGGGCCAGGGGTCCGATACCGCCAATGGCGGCGACGGCACCGACGACTGCACGGCTGGCAACCCGGGCCTGAAGCCTTACCGCGCCACCAAGTACGACCTCAGCTTCGAGTTCTACCCGAGCAAGAGCGACCAATTCCGCGTGGGCCTGTTCCGCAACGACATCAAGAGCTATGTGCTGCCGGCGCGTCAGCTGTTCACGCAGACCGACTTCTTCAACGACGGCCGACGGTTCGACGTGACCATGTGGGCCAATGGCGAAGGTGCCATCACGCAGGGCGTGGAACTGGCCGCCCGCAAGGCGCTGACCTTCCTGCCCGGCTGGGCCAGCGGCTTCGGTGTGGACGTGAACTACACGCGGATGAGCTTCAAGTACCGCAGCGGCAAGGAGCTGATCAACACGCTGGACGGTTCCATCCTGCCTTACCCCGGCATGTCCAAGAACGCCTACAACGTGGGCCTGTGGTACGACCAGGGCATGGTCAACGCCCGCCTCGCCTACCACCACCGCGACAAGTACTACACCGGTGCCAACGACGTGACGGGCAACCCGAACTTCCGCGACAAGACGGCCTACCTGGATGCCAAGGTGCAGCTGCGCGTGACGTCCAACCTGACCATCTCCCTGGAAGGCAAGAACCTGACGGACCAGGCCGAGCTGACCTACGCCGGCGACCTGAGCCGCCCCAACGAGCTGGCCTGGTCGGGTCGCCGCTACTACCTGACGTTGGGCTACAAGCTCTGACGCTCATGCACGTTCGGGCCGGCATGGCCTGTTGGCGGCGCTGAGCGCGCACCGGCCCCGCTGATGCTGGGGCCGCTTCTTGTTGTGGGGTTCGTTGATGTCTCTGTTCACCTCTGTTGCACGTGTGCTGCTGCTGGCTGGGCTGCTGGCAAGCGGCGCAGCGCCCGCCCAGCCGCTGCCGCCCAAGCAGGTGGAGCGGCTGGACCGTGGCGTCGTGGCACTGCAGACCGGCGCAGGCGCCTTCGTCAGCTGGCGCCTGCTCGGCACCGAGCCGGCCGATGTGCGCTTCAACCTCTATCGCGACGGCCGACGCGTCAACGCGCAGCCGCTGGCGGTGAGCAATGCTGTCGATCCCCTGGGGCGCATCGACAGCCGCTACACCGTGCGCGCGGTGCTGCGAGGCGAGGAGCTGCAGGCCTCCGACCCCGTGTCGCCCTGGCCCCAGCCCTATCTGCGCCTGCCGGTGCAAAAGCCGGACGGTGGCGTCACGCCCGACGGCGTGGCCTATCGCTACGAACTCAACGACGGCGCGGCGGCCGACCTGGATGGCGATGGCCAGTACGAACTGGTCGTCAAATGGCAGCCCACCAACGCCAAGGACAACTCCCAGCGCGGCCACACCGGCCCCACGCTGGTGGACGCCTACAAGCTGGACGGCACCCGGCTGTGGCGCATCAACCTGGGCATCAACATCCGGGCTGGCGCGCACTACACCAGCTTTCTGGCCTACGACTTCGACGGTGACGGCCGTGCCGAGGTCATGATGAAGACAGCCGATGGCACGGTCGACGGCGCAGGCCGCGTCATCGGCGATGGCCAGGCCGACCACCGCAACGCCGCGGGCTATGTGCTGGCCGGCCCGGAGTTCCTGACGGTGTTCAACGGCCAGACCGGCGCCGCCATGGCGACCGCGCCGTACACGCCACCCCGTGGCGACGTGGCCGCCTGGGGCGACAGCTATGGCAACCGCGTCGACCGCTTCCTGGCCGGCGTGGCCTACCTGGACGGCGAGCGGCCCAGCGCGGTGTTCGCGCGGGGCTACTACACCCGCGCGGTGCTGGCCGCCTGGCACTGGCGCGAGGGGCGCCTCACCCAGCGCTGGGTGTTCGACAGTGATGCGGATGCGGCCAGCCGGCCCGCTGCCGGGCAGGGCGCGCATTGGTTCTCGGTGGCGGATGTGGATGGCGACGGCCGCGACGACATCATCTACGGCGCCGCCACCCTCGCCAGCACCGGCAAGCTGCTCTACAGCACCGGCCTGTGCCATGGCGATGCGCTGCATGTGAGCGCCTTCGACCCCGCTCGCGAAGGCCAGCAGGTGTTCATGGTGCATGAGAGCCCACGCTGCTACGGCGACAACGGCCTGGAGATGCACGACGCGGCCACCGGCCAGGTGCTGTGGCGCATGTCGGGCCAGAACACCGACGTCGGCCGCGGCGTGTGCTTCGACATCGACCCCGCCTCGCCGGGTGCCGAATGCTGGGGCTCGGTCGGCGGCCTCATGAGCGCCAGTGGCCGGCTGATCAGCGAGCGCCATCCCAACCGCATGAACTTCGCCGTGTGGTGGGACGGCGACCTGCTGCGCGAGTCGCTCGACCATGTGGCCATCGACAAATGGAACCCGGCCCGCTTCACGTTCGAGAACCTGCTCGACGGCAAGGCCTACGGCGCCGCGGCCAACAATGGCACCAAGGGCACGCCGGTGCTGTCGGCCGACCTGTTCGGCGACTGGCGCGAGGAGGTCGTCTGGCGCAACCAGGACAGCACGGCGCTGCTCATCTTCTCGACCGCCGTGCCCACCGAGCACCGCCTCGTGACGCTGATGCACGACCCGCAATACCGGGTGCAGGTGGCCAACCAGAACGCGGGCTACAACCAGCCGCCGCACCCGAGCTTCTACCTCGGGCACGGCATGAAGCCGCCGCGACTGATGCCTGTGCGCACGCCCTGACGATCGTTTGCGCTGCGCGGCGCATCTCGATCTCCGGGCGAGGGTGTCGCCTCCCAGGCGTCCAGCGAACGCTGATCGCGCGCCGCGCGTGGCAGCCGGTCTGAACCGGTCGATGCCGTCGATGCTGAAGCCCGCGCGGCCGGGGGGACCCGGGCTGTGAAGCATGCCCAGCCGCGGCGCAGGACGAAGCCCTGCGCCCGGCGCATGACCTCATGCCGTTGACGGCTCCAGGGGTGAGCGCGTCGGGCGCTCGGCCACGCTGCGCCAGGCCTGCATGGTGCGTGCCGTGCGGCTGGGCGGCTCAGGGGCGTTGGCGGGCATCAGGGCGGCGGCGGTCTGGATGACGCGCACCAGCAAGGGCAGCGACAGCACCAGCGGCTGCGCCAGCAGGCCCAGGCCCTCCGGCGTGCCCGGCGGGATCATCAGCAGCTGGCGCGTCGAGAAGGGCAGCGTCTGCATGTGCTGCGTGAGCTGCAAGGTCGCCATGTCGTGCCAGTGCGGGTCAATGCCGCTCAAGCTGCAGCGCTGGCGCTGATCCAGGTGGAAGGCCGGCGGATCGGCGCGCGCGAAACGTCGCCGCAGTTCGGCCTGGAGCTCAGCCGGCAGCGTGGCCAGATGCTCATGGGACTCGATGGCGGCCTGCAGGCGCTGGGCGTCGGCGCGGATCTCGTCGATGCCGGGGTCCTGCACACCGAGGGCGGCCAGGATCTTGAGCCGCCGCGTGGCGTCGTGCAGCTCCCAGAGCCGGATCCGAAAGCCGCGCTCGGACTCGCTGATGCGGTGCCCGGCCACGTACTCGAAGGCGTCGAAGGCTTCTATGACGCAGCGTGCCAGCGCGCTCATCGATGGCAGCTCGCCCAGGTCGCGCGGGGCGGCCTGCATCGGGTCAGCCGCCAGGCGGCGCAGCGCCACGCAATGGCCGAGCAGCTTGCCGAAGATGCGCTCACCGTAGGTGGCCTGCGCTCCGTCGGTGGGGTGGGCGGCCCAGACGGCCGCGACGGCCTTGCCGTGCTCCAGCACGGCGTCGAAAGCCCGGACGGTGGTCCGGTAGTCGCTCCAGGTGTTGAGGGGGTCCAGCATGCGCAGCCTGTCGTTCATCAGGGTGCGCAGCCTAACCGGTCGGCGAGCGCTTGAGCTGAAGGTCCACCCAGCGCGCGGCCAGCGCGGGCCATTGGTCGTGGGTGCCGGCCAGGGCGCGCAGCGCGAAGCCGTGCCCGGCCTGCGGGAAGACGTGGGCCTCCACATCCAGCCCATGCTGTTGTGCAGCGGTCAGCAGGTTGAGCGCATGCTGTACCGGCACGACGGGGTCGTGCAGCGCGTAGGCCAGGAACACCGGGCAGCGCGGCAGGCCGTGCGGCTCGGTGGTGATGCCGATGGGCCAGGCGTCGTAGAAGGCCTGCTTCTCGGGTGGCGGGTAGTCTGGCTTGCCGGCGGGGGCCTTGTGGTCGCGGTGGTTGGCGTTGAGCGGCGCGTAGGCGATGACGGCACCCGCGGCGCTCAGCACATGGGGCTGGCAGGCCAGCACACCGGCCAGGTGGCCGCCCGACGACAGGCCCACGTGCAACAACGGCAGCGGCGGCAGCGTGGCGAGGTGGTCGAGCGCGAGCAACCCGTCCCGCAAGGCGATATCGAACGGTTGGCCGGCCTGGCCGGGCAGCCGGTGCACCAGCACATAGGCGTCCAGCCCGAGCGTGTTGAGCCAGCGGGCGATGGCCACGCCCTCCTTGTCGTGCATGAGCTGCAGATAGCCGCCACCCGCGTAGACCAGCGCCCGGCCGCGGGCTGGGGTGGGCGACGGGTAGGCATGCAGTTCGGCGCGTGTGGGCTGGCGGCAGACGCGGTCAGGCGCGTCGCCGTCGAAGACATTGGCTGCACCGGGGCTCAGCGCGATGAGGGTCATGGTCGGGTGGTTTCAGGGTGGGGCTGGCCGAAGTCGGGCATGCCGTCGGCCGTGAAGTGCACCGGCTGCACCCGGGTCGCGCGGCCGGTGTCCTTCAGCGGGTCACCCGGGATCTCGCGGTAGTTGCGGGCGTGGTAAACGTTGAACACGGTGCCATCGGGCTCGACGAGGAAGCTGTTGTGGCCGGGGCCGTAGATGCCGTGCTCGGCGCTGCTCGTGAACACCGGCTCCGGTGATTTGCGCCAGCTGGCGGGGTTCATCAGATCAGCGTCAGCATCGGCCCACAGCAGGCCCAGGCAGTACTCGGCGCCGGTGCCGGCGGCCGAGTAGCTCATGAACACTCGCCGGCCGTGGATCAGCACCGCCGGGGCCTCGTTCACCGCGTGGCGCACCCGCTCCCAGGCGTACTCCGGCCGGCTCAGCCGCACCTGCGGCCCGGTCAGCTCCGTCGGGCTTGCCATGCGCGACAGGTAGAGGTCGGTGCTGTGGTGGCCAGCGTCCGGGTCGGTCTGGGCCCAGGCCATGTAGCGCTGGCCGCGGTGCTCGAACACGGTGGCATCCAGCGTGAAGGTCTCCCACGCGGTCTTGATCTGGCCGCGCTCGATCCAGTTGCCTTCCCGTGGGTCGGGCGACGTGTTCTCCAGCACCCAGAGGCGAATCTTCCAGGGGTCGCGCGCCTCGCCGGCACTGAAGTAGATGAACCAGCGCCCGTCCACGAAGTGCAGCTCCGGCGCCCAGATGTGCCGGCTCATCGGGCCTTGCTCATGGCGGCGCCAAACCACCTGGGCCTGTGCAGCCGCCAGGCCTGCCACGCTGCGGGCGCGTCGCAGCTCCAGGCAGTCGTAGGCGGGCACGGTGGCCATCAGGTAGAGCCAGCCATCGCTGTGGCGCAGCACGTGTGGGTCGGCGCGCTGCGGGATCAGCGGGTTCGGCAGCGGCCGGTCGGTCTGGGCGAGTCCGGGCCAGGTGGCCGCCAGCAGGCTGCTGGCCAGCACCTGGCGGCGCGTGGGCAAAGAGAGTGTCATCCGTGGGTGGGCCTCAGCCCCGGGTCAGCCGCATTGGCGGATCTCGAAGTCACGCACCTGCAGCCGGCTGGCCGTGGTGCGCAGCGCAAACCAGCCGCGCAGGCGGGGCGCCGGGTCGGCTCGGGTGAAGACGGCTCGACCGTCAACGAGCCAGCGCAGGTGCACGGGGTCGGTGGCGGTGGGTTGGCGCGACACGATCTCGATGTGCAGGCGCTGCCCGGGATGCAGCCGTGTCTGCGTGGTCATCGGCTCTTCGGTGGGTTCGGCGATGGCAGGGTCCGCAAAGCCCGCCAGCAGCCTGCGGTGCTGGCCGTCGTACACACGCAGCCGCGTCGTGGAGTTGGCATTCGCGCCAAAGCCGACGTAGTAGGCCGCGAGGCTGTCGTAGCTGCTGAAGGCGCCACTGCGCACCGCGGGTACGCCGCCGGCGGGCTCTTCGGCGTTCCAGAACATGTTGAGGTCTGACAGCCGGCCTGCATGCGGGCCGGCACTGGCGGGCGCCGGCAGGGCCTCGGCGGTGAAGCGGATGACGTAGTCACCCCCCAGCGGCTCGCGCCACCACAGCGACAGGCCCGCGGGCGTGGCGATGTCGAGCACACCGTTCTGCGCGGTGACGACGGCGCGCGGGTCCTCGGCCTCCAGCCGCCAGCGCGTCAGCCCGGCGCGGAAGTCATCGGAGGCGACCGTCTGCAGCTGGCGCGGCGCCTCGCACCACGCGGCGGCCACGAGCGGCAAGCCGAGGATCAGCCCGCAAAGTGGAAGACGGAAGGCAGCGTCCATTGCTTCGGCTGGTTGTCGGCCTCGACCTCCATCAGCGGGGCCATGTAGTCCCACCAGCGCCGCATGACGGGCTGCAGCGGCAGCTTGTCGAAGGGGTAGCCGTGCTTGCGCTTGAGCACGGCAAAGAGACTCAGCGTGCTCTCGTCCAGGAAGATGGAGTAGTCGTGGATGCCGGCGCCGCGCAAGGCCTCGGCCAATTCCGGCCAGAGTTCGTCATGGCGTTTCCGGTACTCTGCCACCACGCCGGGCTTGAGCTGCATCTTGAAGGCGAGGATCTCGTCGCTCATTCGGTCGGTCTCCTGGGGTTCTTGTTCAGAGCACGTCCTGCTCGGCCAGCGGCAGGCCGGAGACGTCGCGTCGTTGGAGGGCCGGGTCCGCGTCCCAATGCTCGGCGCTCAGGCCCGACAGCGCGCAGCCCGGGCCAAGCGCGATGGGCGTGCCGAGCTGCATGTGGCAGTGGGCGAAGCGCCAGCCCAGCACGTCCTGGACGTGGCCGCCGCGCTGCGCCTGCAGGTCGAGGTCGGTGAAGCGGAAGTCACGCAGCGGGGCTTCGGCGCAGGCGTCCACTTCGAAAGCGGTTCGCGCGCCGTGGGCGCGAAGGTTTTCCACGTGCACGCCGCTGACCTGGGTGCGCCCCTGTTCGGCCGGCACCGGGGTGCTCAGCGCCAGCCAGTGGCGCGGCGCCTGCGCGATTTCAGCCGCGGGCAGCACGGCGCGGCTGTAGGCGGGGTTCCAGTTCATGGTGATGCGCAGCACGGTCGGCACGCCGTGGAGCTGGAAGTCCGCCAGGTGCACGTCCTCGATCAGCCGGCCGCGGGTGGGCGCCGACTTGAACAGGATGCCCACGGGCACGTCGCCCAGCACCTGGATACCCCGCGCCCGGATGCGCCGAAAGCCGCCTGAAGTCTCGCTGCCGAAGGTGATGCCGGCGGCGCCTTCGCGCACGAGGCAGTCCTGGATGTCGATGTCTTCACTCGCGCGCGCCACGCGCAGGCCGTCGGCATCGCGGCCGGCCTTCAATACCAGGGCGTCGTCGTTGACGGCGATGTCGGCATGCCGGATGCGCACGCGGCGCGACGAGTCGATGTCGATGCCGTCGGTGGAGGGGCCGCGAGCCTCGTCGTTGTTGCGGATGGTGAGGTGCTCAACCTCGACGTCTTCGCTGTAGCACAGGTGCAGCGTCCAGAAGCCAGAGCGCCGCAGCAAGAGCCCGTCGCCGATGCGAACGCGGGCGGACTCGAACACCTGCACGAGGCGCGGGCGGTGAGCGTCGTAGTCGGACGCCCAGCGCAGGCCGCGCGGCTCGTAGGCGGCGCGCAGGCGCCAGTAGGCGTCCCAGAAGACGTGGCCGTCGCCGTCGATGCAGCCTTCGCCCACGAGGCTCACGTCATGCTCGCCATAGATGTTGACGAGGGCCGCCGGCCAGCGCATCTCGATGCCGGCGACTCGCGTGGGCAGCAGCGGGTAGTCGGCCAGGTGGCGCGAGCCGCGCAGCGTGGCGCCGGCGTCCAGGCGCAACGTCATGCCGCTTTTCAGGAAGAGGGCGCCGGTGAGGTAGGTGCCCGGCGGCAGCCGCAGCGTGGCACCTCGCAGCGCGGCCGCATCGATGGCGGCCTGCAGGGCCTGGGTGTCGAGCGTGAGGCCATCGCCCCGGGCGCCGAAGGCCGTGGCATTCAACTCTGGCATGACGTCGGTGCGCCTGGTCCTGGGCGGGGCGCGCGAGATGTGCCACAGAGGCACAGAGCCACAGAGATGCTGGGTTTCACCCGCGGCCTCTGTGTCTCTGTGCCTATGTGGCCGTGTTGATGGGCGCTCTAGACGATGCCGCTGCCCGATGCCTCCGCCTTGGGCGGACGTTTGACCGCGACGGCATCGCGATAGCCGCTGGCGCGGTAGGCCGCCACCGGGTCGATGGCGCCCCCGGCGCGCAGCCGGGCCATCGCGAGGATGGGGCTCACGTCGGTGCGGAAGGCTTTCTTCAGCGTCTGCGCGGCCTGCAGTGCGTCGTTGCTTTCCTGGAAGCCAGCCAGCGCCGCGCGGTCCACCAGCGCAGCCTGCACGAAGGCGCGCTGCACCTCGACGGCACTGCTCATCAGGCTCTCGATCGGGTCGGTCACGTTGTGCGACTGGTCGAGCATGTAGGCCGGGCGGAAGGCCGGGCTGCGAAGCGTGGCGTCGGCCAGTTCGTTGAAGACGAGGAAGAGCTGGAAGGGGTCGATGCTGCCCGAGTCCAGGTCGTCGTCGCCGTACTTGCTGTCGTTGAAGTGGAAGCCGCCGAGCTTGCCGAACTGCGCCAGCCGCGCCACGATCATCTCGATGTTGGCGTTGGGCGCGTGGTGGCCCAGGTCGACCAGGCACTTGGCCTTGTCACCGAGCTGCTGCGCCACCGCGAAGCTGGTGCCCCAGTCGGCGATGACGCTGCAGTAGAAGGCCGGCTCGAAGAGCTTGTGTTCGATGTACATCAGCCAGTCGGCCGGCAGGGCGGCATAGATGCCCTTGGCGCTGTCGATGTAGCGCTCCAGCGCGCCGCGCAGGTTGCTCTGGCCGGGGAAGTTGGCGCCGTCGCCCACCCACACGGTGAGGCCCTTGGAGCCCAGCACCCGGCCGAGCTCGATGCAGTCGATGTTGTGCGCCACGGCCTGCTCGCGCGCAGCGGCACTCGTCGACGTCAGGCTGCCGAACTTGTAGCTGTGGGCCTGGCCAGGCTGGTCCTGGAAGGTGTTGGAGTTGACGGCATCAAAGCCCAGCCCGAGGGCGTCGGCCTGCTGGCGCAGCGCCTGCGGGTCGGTGGGCTTGTCCCAGGGGAAGTGCAGCGACACCGTGGGCGTGGCGCGCGTGAGCTGGTGGATGATGGCGCAGTCTTCCAGCTTCTCGGTCACGTCGCGCGGCTCACCCGGGCCGGGGAAGCGCGCGAAGCGCGTGCCGCCCGTGCCCACGCCCCAGCTGGGCACAGCCACGGCAAAGGTCTGTGCGTGGGCTGTGAGCGCCTCGATGTCCACGCCGCGGCGCGAGAGCATGCCGCCGAGGGCGTCGTAGTCGGCCTGCAGCGTGGCGCGCTGGGTGGCGTTGTGGTGCTCGACTCGGGTCGGATCGATGATGAATTGGGTCATGGCTTGTCTCCTGGCCGATTCTTATCGAGTGAAGGCGGCCGCGTTGCCGGCGTCGACGTTGAGGACGTTGCCCGTGCTCTTGCCCGACTTGTCGCTGGCCAGGAAGTACACCGCCTCGGCGATGTCCTCCGGCAGCACGCTGAGCTTGAGCATGCTGCGCTGGCGGTAGAACTCTTCGATGTTGTCGGTCTCGATCTTGTTGGAGGCGGCGCGCTCTTCCTTCCACTTGCCGTCCCAGATGCGCGAGCCGCGGATGACGGCGTCGGGGTTCACGACGTTCACGCGCACACCGATGGCGGCGCCTTCCAGCGCCACGCAGCGGGCCAGGTGGATCTCGGCCGCCTTGGCCGTGCAGTAGGCCGACGCGCCGGCCGAAGCCACCAGGCCGTTCTTGCTCGCCACGAACACCATGCTGCCGCCGATCTGCTGCTGCTTCATCAGGCGGAAGGCGGCGCGGCTGACCAGGAAATAGCCGGTCACCAGAATGTTCTGGTTGCGGTTCCAGATCTCCAGCGTCGTGTCTTCCAGCGGCGCGGCGGAGGCAATGCCGGCGTTGGAGACGAGGATGTCCAGGCCGCCGAAGCGCAGCGAGGTCGCGGCCATCACGGCCTCGACGGCCCCCTCCGACGTGATGTCGCCCTGCACCGCGTCGAGGTTGTCCTTGCCCGCCACTTTCAGCAGGTGGGCCTTGGCCCCGGCCAGCGCCCCGACGTCGATGTCGGTCAGCATC
>JAIPCJ010000006.1 GCA_021738245.1 Methylotenera sp.
GCAGCAGCATGCGCTCCACGCGGTAGGGATGCTCGTTGATGTCTTCCAGGAAGAGCACGCCGCCCTTCACCTTGGGCCAGTGCGGTGTGCCGAGCAGGGAGCACAGCACCGTGAGGTTGCCGCCCCACAGCCGGCCGCGCACCTCCAGGCCGTCGAACTCGGCCGTCGGCGCCCGAAAACCCACGGCCTCCAGCGCGCCGCTCATGGCCTCCAGGAAGCAGTCGCGCGTCACTTCGTCCACGCCGCCGTCGGCCTCGCTGCGGCCGAAATCGTCACAGGCCAGCGGGCCCGCCCACATCGACAGGCCCTTCTTGCGAGCGATCAGGCCGTTCTGCAACGCGGTCAGGTCGCTGTAACCCACCCAGCGGGTGCCGTGCTCGATGCTGCGGGCAATGCGGTCCCAGTCGATCTGGTCGAGCAGGCGCGTCATGCCGTAGCCGCCTCGGGTGGCCAGGGCGACGGACGGCGCGGCATCGGCCACGCGATGCAGCGCAGCGAGCCGGGTGGCGTCATCGCCCGCAAAGCGCTGATGGCGGGCCAGCGCATCGGCATCCACGGTCACGTCGAAGCCCAGCTGCCCGAGCCGGCGCGCGGCGCGCTTGAGGTTCTCGGCCTTGGCCAGGGCGCCTGCGGGCGTGAACAGCGTCAGGGTGGTCATCAGGTGTCGTCCAGGTGCGTGGCTTCGCCGGTCGGGATCAGCCCTTGGCGCTCGGCACGCCGCGCGCGGGCAGCCTCCCGGCGCTCGTTGAAGAAGTCGCGCAGCAGCTGGGCCGAGGCTTCGGCCATCAGGCCGCCCTCGATGCGCGTGTGGTGGTTGAGTTGCGGCTGGCCGAACAGGTCGATGACCGACCCGGCCACGCCGGTCTTGGGGTCGCGGGTGGCGAACACCACGCGCTTGAAGCGGGCATGCATCAAGGCCATGGCGCACATGGCGCAGGGCTCCAGCGTCACGTAGAGCTCGCACTCGGGCAGCCGGTAGTTCTCCAGCAGCGTGGCGGCATGGCGCAAAGCCACGATCTCGGCATGGGCCGTGGGGTCGTGGGTGGTGATCGGGCGGTTGTAGCCGGTGGCGATCACCTGGCCGCCCCGCGTGATGACCGCGCCCACGGGCACCTCGCCCACGAGCCAGGCGTTGTGGGCCTGGTCCAGCGCGAGCCGCATCGCGTACTCATCGGCGGGCGTGAAAAGAGGCTCGTTCATCAGGGGCGGCAGTGTACCCATGGCATGCTTCCACCCATGACGGACCTGGCCCTCCACCCGCTCGGCGAAGCGGCCCTGTGCTGCACCCTGCCCGCACCCGTGACGCTGGCGCAGCAGCAACGCCTGTGGCAGCTCGCCGCCGCGCTGGCCAGGCGGGCCGACGTGCGCGACATCACGCCCGGCATGAACAACCTCACCTTCTGCTTCGACCCCCTGCGCACCGATCCCGCCACCCTCGAAGCGGCGGTGCAAGGCCTTTGGGCGGCACCAGCCCGCGCCCGCGCCCTGGGTCGCCGGGTGGACATCCCGGTGCACTACGGCGGCGACGAGGGCCCGGACCTTGCCGATGTCGCCCGCCACTGCGGCCTCTCGACCGACGACGTGGTGAGGCGGCACACGGCGGCCGAGTACGTCGTCTACTTCATCGGCTTCCAGCCCGGCTTTGCCTACCTGGGCGGGCTGGACGAATCGCTGCACACGCCGCGCCGTGCCGAACCGCGGGTGGCCGTGCCCGCCGGCAGCGTGGGCATCGGCGGCGCGCAGACGGGCATCTACCCGCTGGCCACGCCGGGCGGCTGGCAGCTCATCGGCCGCACCGCCCTGCCCTTGTTCGACCCCGCCGCCGAGCCGCCCACCCGGCTGGCGCCGGGTGACCGGGTGCGCTTCGTGGCTGCGCCGGCATGATCGAGCTGATCAAGGCCGGGCCGCTGACCACCGTGCAGGACCTGGGCCGCACAGCCTGGCGGGACCGCGGCATCAGCCATTGCGGCGCGCTCGACGACCTGGCCCTGTGCCAGGCCAATCTGCTGGTGGGCAACGATGTCGGGGCGGCGGGGCTGGAGTTCACCCTGGGCCCAGCCCTGCTGCGCCTGCTGGCTGACGGGTGGTTGGCCCTGACCGGCACCGACAGCCCCGCCGCACTCGATGGCCGGCCGGTGCGCCCCGGCTGGCGCACCCGCGTGCGAGCCGGCCAGATGCTGAAGATCGCCGCCCCGCGCGAACGGATGCGCACGGTGCTGGCCGTCAGCGGCGGCATCGATGTGCCGCTGGCGCTGGGCTCGCGCAGCACCGATCTGAAAGCAGGCTTCGGCGGCCTGGACGGCCGCGCCTTGAAGGACGGCGACCTGCTCCCCTGGCATCCACCGCCCCTGCCAGACCAGCCCACCGCGCGGTCGATCGGCCTGAGGCCGCCGCCCTGGAGCGCCGCGGTGCGCGTGCTGCCCGGCCCCGAACACGACCAGTTCGCGCCCGAGGCCCGGCACGCGCTGTTCGAGGCGGCCTGGACCCTCACGCCGCAGAGCAACCGCATGGGCTTTCGCTTCGCCGGCTCGGTGCTCGCGCGGGCCTCAGGCGGCGACCTGCCCTCGCACGGCGTGCTGCCCGGCGTCATCCAGGTACCGCCCTCGGGCCAGCCCATCGTGCTGCTGGCCGATGCGCAGACGACCGGCGGCTACCCCAAGATTGGCGTGGTCATCCGCGCCGACCTCTGGAAGCTTGCGCAACTGCGCCTCGGCGGCGCCCTGCGCTTCTTGCCCTGCACCCGCGAGGAGGCCGTCGCCGCGTTGCGCGACCGCGAGGCCGAACTCGACGCCTTGAAAGTGGCCCTATGCCTATCGACCTGAACGCCGATCTCGGCGAAGGCGCGCCCGACGACGCCGCGCTGCTCGCCCTCGTCACATCTGCCAACATCGCCTGCGGCTGGCATGCCGGCGACGCCCGGCTGATGCAGGCCACCGTCCGCGCGGCCGTGGCGCGCGGCGTGGCCATCGGCGCGCATCCGAGCTACCCCGACCGCGAGAACTTCGGCCGCCGCGAGATGCACCTGTCGCCAGACGACGTGCGCGCCGACGTGATCTACCAGGTCGGCGCCCTCGCGGCGCTGGTGCACGACGGCGGCGGCCGGCTGCACCACGTCAAGCCGCATGGCGCGCTCTACAACCAGGCCGCGCGAGACCCTGCCCTGGCGGACGCCATCGTCGACGCCGTGCGTGCGGTGGACCCGGGCCTGGCCATTTACGGTCTGGCCGGTGGCGAACTGCTGCGCGCCGCCGAACGCTCGGGCCTGCGCGCGGTCGCGGAGGTGTTCGCAGACCGAGGCTACCGGGCCGATGGCAGCCTCGTGCCGCGCAGCCAGCCCGGCGCCCTGATCCACGACACCGATGAAGCCGTGGCACGCAGCCTGCGCATGGTGCAGGAGGGCGTGGTGCAGGCCGTCACCGGCGAGACCGTGCCGATCCAGGCGCAGACCCTGTGCCTGCATGGCGACGGCCCGCACGCCCTGGCCTTCGCCCGCGCGCTGCGCCAGGCGCTGACGTCGGCCGGCATCACGCTTCAGCCCTGAAGAACGACCATGCCCCTGCCTGCAACCGTCTCGCTGTGGCCGCTGATCGGCGTGGCCGTCGTCATCGTCGGCTTCGTGCTGCGCTTCAACCCCATCGTGGTGGTCACGGTGGCTGGCCTGGCCACCGGCCTGGCGGCGAAGTTGCCGCCCGACCTCATCCTCGCCAAGCTCGGCACCGGCTTCGTGAAGACGCGCAACCTGCCGCTCACGCTGCTGCTGCCGCTGCCCGTCATCGGCCTGCTGGAGAGGCACGGCCTGCGCGAGCGAGCCCAGGCCTGGATCGCCGGCATCCGCTCGGCCACCGCGGGGCGGCTGCTCATCGTCTACCTGTTCATCCGCGAGTCCGCCGCGGCCATCGGCCTCACGCTGGTGGGGGGCCACGCCCCGATGGTGCGCCCGCTGGTCGCGCCCATGACCGAAGCCGCCGCGGCGCAGACCCACGGCCCGCTGCCCCCGGCCGTGCGCGACCGCCTGAAGGCCCTCGCCGCCGCGACTGACAACGTGGGCCTGTTCTTCGGCGAGGACATCTTCGTGGCCTTCGGCTCCATCGTGCTGATGCAGACCTTCCTGGCCGAGAACGGCCTCGTGACCGACCCGTTGCACATCGCGCTGTGGGGCATCCCGACGGCAATCGCCGCCTTCGTGATCCACGCGACCCGGCTGCTGCGGCTGGACCGGCGACTGCCCGCCCTCATCGCGCGCGAAGGCGACAAGGCTGCGCCATGACCGCCCTGCTCACGCTGGACCATCTCTACCTGCTCACCGGCGCCGCCCTGCTGGCCGTGGCCGCCCTGGCCTGTGCGGACCGGGCCAACCCGCGGCGCTGGAGCAGCGGGTTGTTCTGGGCGCTGTGGGCCGTCATCTACCTGGCCGGCGACGTGCTGCCGGCGGTGGTCAACGGCCTCATCGTGCTGATGCTCGCCGCGCTGGGCGGCCTGGGCGGCGTGTCGCTCGGCCGGCACGGCACGCGCAGCGTGGCGCAGCGCGAGGCCAGCGCGGCACGGCATGGCAACCGGCTCTTCCTGCCCATCCTGGCCATCTCGGCCACGGCCCTGGCCGGCAGCCTCACGCTCAAGGACGTGAGCGCCTTCGGCCACCTGCTGGTGGACCCCAAAAGCGTCACCCTGGCCAGCGTCGGGCTGGGCGCCTTGGTCGGCCTGGCCGCGGCACTCTGGATGACGCGGGAGCGGCCGATGCAGGTGCTGCACGAGTCGCGCCGGCTGCTGGAGATCATGGGGCCGGCCGTCATCCTGCCGCAGATGCTCGCCACGCTCGGCCTGCTGTTCACCGATGCCGGCGTCGGCCGCGCGGTCGCCGCCATCGCGACCCAGACCCTGCCGGTGGACAGCGCCTGGTTGGCCGCGGCAGCCTATGGCCTGGGCATGGCCGCCTTCACCATGGTCATGGGCAATGCCTTTGCCGCTTTCCCGGTGATGACCGCGGGCATCGGCATTCCCATCCTCGTGGGCCTGCACCACGGCAACCCGGCCGTGATGGCCGCCATCGGCATGTTCTGCGGCTACTGCGGCACCCTGATGACGCCCATGGCTGCCAACTTCAACATCATCCCGGCCGCGCTGCTGGAGCTCAAAGACCGCAACGCCGTCATCCGCGCCCAGTGGCCGACGGCATTGATGCTGCTGGGCGTGAACATCGTGCTGCTGCGCCTGCTCATGTGATGGACCTTCAGGACGATCTCTTCCGCGAGACGCCGCGGCCAGCAGCCCGGCCCAAGGGCGTGCAGCCTGTGCCGGCCAGCGACGACGACCGGGCTGTGGCGGCGCGCCTGTCGCCGCATGTGCACCTGGGCACCTCGACCTGGAGCTACCCCGCCTGGCAAGGCCTGGTGTGGGCGGGCCGGCACAGCGAGAGCCTGCTGTCGCGCAGCGGGCTGCCGGCCTATGCGGCGCACCCACTGCTACGCGCCGTGGGCATTGACCGGGGGTTCTACCGACCGCTGTCGGCAAGTGAGTTCCAGCGGTATGCGGAGCAGGTCCCTGCGGGCTTCCGGTTCACGGTGAAGGCACCCAGCCTCGTGACCGACGCCCTGCTGCGCCAGCAAGAAGGCCGCGGGCAGCAGCCCAACCCGCTGTTTCTGGACCCGGCGGTGGCGCTGTCAGACTTCGTCGAGCCCGCGATCGAGGGTCTGGGCGCCACGCTGGGTGCGCTGGTCTTCCAGATCAGCCCACTGCCGGTGGCGAGGCTCGCAGCGATGAACGAACAGTTCGACCGCCTGCATGCCCTGCTGCTCGCCCTGCCCCGCCTGCCGCACGGTGTGGTGGCCGTCGAGGTGCGCGACGCCGCCTGGCTGACGCCTGAGCTGCCCGCGCTGCTGCGCGACACCGGCGCCCGCTACTGCCTGGGCTTGCATCCCAAGCTGCCGCCGCTGCAGGAGCAACTGCCCCTGCTGCGCGCGCTGTGGCCGGGTGCCCTGGTCGTGCGCTGGAACCTCAACCGGCTGCACGGACCGTACGGCTACGAAGCTGCCGAGAAACGCTACGGCGAGTTCGACCGCCTGATGGATCCCGACCCGCAGACCCGCGCGGAGCTCGCCCGCATCATCCGCGGCACGACCGGCGCAGGCCAGGACGCCTTCGTCACCATCTCCAACAAGGCCGAGGGCTCCGCCCCCTTGAGCGTGCGCGCCCTGGCCCGGGCCATCACCGGCGACGCGAGCGGCGGGTGACCTTGCCGGGTGCCGCCGGCTCGACGTTCGGCAGGTTGCCGCCTTCGGCCTCCCAGCGACTCACCTCATCGTGATGCTGTCGGCCCTCATGGCGCAGGCGTCGCACCCGCTGCTGGCGGCCGAGGTGCTGGACGACAGTGGCTGCCAGGGCCGAAGTGGCCAGCAGCGCGATCAGGGACTTGATCATGGCAATGCTCCTTGCTGATGCGACAGCATGGCCGCCACAGCCGGCCAGCGCCGTCAGCGCAGCGCCGCAGTGCGTGTAGGAAGCGGCCCCGGTCGCGGCGCCGGGTTCACGGCGTCGCCGAGGCCGCCGCTTCCGCCGCGCGACGGGCGGCATCGTCGAGGTTGCCCTGCACCTGGCGCCCCACGTCCTGCGGCCGCGGCAAGGCGCCGCCGGTCGCTGGCGAGCTGGCTGCGCCAGGCGCAGCCGGCCCGAGCGCCGCGGTCTGCTTCTTGACCAGGGACAGCACGATGGCCGCAACGATCACCAGGGCGAGGAGGCTGAAGGCAGCGCGCATAGGGGAAGGATTCACCGTTGAGAGGCCGCCAAGCATAAGCGGCATGCCAACCGCCCCCCGGATGCCAGCACACCACCGGCGGCGCCGACCCATACCTCCGTGACCTGCGTCCACCCAGGAAAAAGCCCGCCGGGCGGCGGGCTCTCGTGTTGTCAGTCTGGGCTACGGCCAAACTGGGGCTGCGGGCTCGACGCAGCCGCAGGTCACTCCCACTCGATGGTCGCTGGTGGCTTGCTGCTCACGTCGTAGGTCACCCGGTTGATGCCACGCACCTCGTTGATGATGCGGCCCGAGGTGCGCTTGAGCATCGAGTAAGGCAGCTCGGCCCAGTCGGCGGTCATGAAGTCGCTGGTCTGCACGGCGCGCAGCGCCACGACGTAGTCGTAGGTGCGGCCGTCGCCCATCACACCCACGCTCTTGACCGGCAGGAAGACGGCGAAGGCCTGGGAGGTCAGGTCGTACCAGCTCTTGCCGGTGGCGGGGTCGATGGTGTTGCGCAGCTCTTCGATGAAGATCGCATCGGCGCGACGCAGCAGGTCGGCGTAGTCCTTCTTGACTTCGCCGAGGATGCGCACGCCCAGGCCTGGGCCCGGGAAGGGATGGCGATAGACCATCTCCGGCGGCAGGCCGAGCGCCACGCCGAGGGCGCGCACTTCGTCCTTGAAAAGCTCGCGCAGCGGCTCCAGCAGCTTCAGGCCCAGTTGCTCGGGCAGGCCGCCCACGTTGTGGTGGCTCTTGATGGTGGTGGCCTTCTTGGTCTTGGTGCCACCGCTCTCGACCACGTCGGGGTAGATGGTGCCTTGCGCCAAGAAAGTGGCGCCGTTGTGCCCACCATCGCCCGCCTTGAGCTTGGCGGCCTCGGCCTTGAAGACGTCGACAAACAGGCGGCCGATGATCTTGCGCTTTTGCTCGGGGTCGGTCACGCCGGCCAGCTCGCCCAGGAAGAGGTCGCTCGCGTCGACACGGATGACCTTGGCGTGCAGCTTGCCGGCGAACATGTCCATGACCATGTCGCCCTCGTTCAGGCGCAGCAGGCCGTGGTCCACAAAGACGCAGGTGAGCTGGTCGCCGATGGCGCGGTGGATGAGCGCAGCCGCGACCGACGAATCGACGCCGCCGGACAGGCCGAGGATGACCTCTTCGTCGCCGACCTGGGCGCGGATCTTCTCGACCGCCTCGGCGATGTAGTCGCCCATGATCCAGTCGCCCTTGCAGCCGGCGATGTCGCGCACGAAGCGGCGCAGCATGGCCTCGCCCTGCTGGGTGTGCGTGACCTCAGGGTGGAACTGCACGGCGTAGAGGCCGCGCGACTCATCGGCCATGCCGGCGATCGGGCAGCTCGGCGTGGAGGCCATGAGCTTGAAACCCGGCGGCAGCGCAGTGACCTTGTCGCCATGGCTCATCCAGACCTTGAGCATGCCGTGGCCCTCGGCGGTGGCAAAGTCCTGAATGCCGTCCAGCAGCCGCGTGTGGCCATGGGCGCGCACCTCGGCATAGCCGAACTCGCGGTGGTCGCTCCACGCCACCTTGCCGCCCAACTGCACGGCCATCGTCTGCATGCCGTAGCAGATGCCCAGCACCGGCACGCCCAAGTCCCACACCGCCTGCGGGGCGCGCAGCTCGTGGTCTTCGTAGGTGGAGGCGTGACTGCCGCTCAGGATGATGGCCTTGGGGGCGAAGGCCTTGATGAAGTCGTCCGACACATCGTTCGGATGGATCTCGCAATAGACCGACGCATCACGCACCCGGCGGGCGATGAGCTGGGTGACCTGGGAGCCGAAGTCGAGAACGAGGACCTTGTCGTGGTGCATGACACGTCTTTCACGCCGGGCGGGGAGCCGGCTGGGTGCGGAAGAAACGGAAGGTGAGGAGGAGCGCGACGGCCTGGAGCGCCGCACAGGCGAAGAAGGGCAGCCCCATCAACGGATCGCTGGCCGGGCGGTGGGAAACCTCGCCCAGCAGCGTCAAGCCGAGCAGCGGCGCGACGACGGCCATCAGGCTGTTCAGCGACGACACGGCGCCCATCGCCTGGCCCTGTTGAGCCGCGCTGGCCGCGTTCGAGATGAAGCTCTGCAGCGCTGCGGCGCCCACGCCGCCCAGCAGATTCAGGCCGATGATGACGTAGATCATCCAGCCCTCGGTGGCGAGGCCGTAGCAGAGGTAGGCCGATGCCGCGGAGGCCATGCTGATCATGGCCAGGCGCTGGGCGCTGAACCGCTTGAGCAGCGGCCGCAGCAGGACGCCCTGGCTGATCACCGACGCCACGCCCACGACGACGAGTGACCAGCTCACCGCGAGCGGCCCCCAGCCGAAACGGAACTTCGTGTACAGCACCCAGGTGTTGTGCAACGTGAACTGCGCCAGCGTGGACAGCGCGATCACGGCCACGAGCGGGCCGACGCCCTGCAGAGCCGCGAGGCCCCGCAAGGCGCTGACCGGGTTGGCCTTCTTCCAGTCGAACGGGCTGCGGCGATCCGGTGGCAGCGATTCGGGCAGCACAAAGAAGCCGTAGCACCAGTTCAGGATGGCCATCGAGCCCGCGGCGAAGAACGGCCAATGCACGTCGTAATGACCCAGCCACCCGCCGATGACCGGGCCGAGGATGAAGCCGATGCCGAACATCGCGCCCAACTGGCCGAAGCGCCGCGCGCGGTCTTCGGGGGCTGTGATGTCCGCCACGTAGGCGTTCGCGATGGCCACGTTGGCCTGCATCGCGCCGGAGAACAGGCGCACGGCCACCAGCATCCACAGCGCGGTGGCCATCGCCGTCACGAAGAAGCTCAGCGCCAGGCCTGCGAAGCCGATCAGCAGCACCGGCCGGCGGCCGAATCGGTCCGACAGCGCGCCCAGCACCGGTGAGCCGATGAAGTTGGCCACGCCGAAGGCCATCGTGACCAGCAGGAAGGCCGAGGTCTGCTCATCGTTGCTGCCGGTGAAGGTGCCGACGATGTGCGGCAGCACCGGCACCATCAGGCCGATGGAGATCATGTCGATCAGCACGGCGGCCATGATGAAACCCATGGCGGGGGCGCGTTTCGGGGAGGAACTCATCGGGTTGGCAGAAAAGAGAAACGGGGCGATCCGACGTCGCCCCGTTGCCTGCGGTCTCAGCTTACTCGCTGCGGTAGTTGGGTGCTTCCTTCGTGATCTGCACATCGTGGACATGGCTCTCGCGCATGCCCGCCGTCGTGATCTCGACGAACTCGGCCTTGTTCTGCATGTCGGCGATGGTGCCGCAGCCGCAGTAGTGCATGGACGCCTTCAGGCCGCCAGCCATCTGGAAGATGACCTGGACGACCGACCCCTTGTAGGGCACCTGGCCTTCGATGCCTTCGGGCACGAGCTTGGAGGTGTTGGGGTTGTTGCCCGTCTCGGCCTGGAAGTAGCGGTCGGCGCTGCCCTTGGCCATGGCGCCCATCGAGCCCATGCCGCGGTAGCTCTTGAAGGTGCGGCCCTGGTAGAGGATGGTCTCGCCCGGGGCCTCTTCGGTGCCGGCAAAGGCGCCGCCCATCATGACGGTGTCGGCGCCGGCCGCGATGGCCTTGGCGACGTCGCCCGAGTAGCGGATGCCGCCGTCGGCGATGACCGGCACGCCGGTGCCCTTCAGCGCCGTCACGACGTTGTCGATGGCTGTGATCTGCGGCACGCCCACGCCCGCGACGATGCGGGTCGTGCAGATGGAGCCCGGGCCGATGCCGACCTTCACGCCGTCAGCGCCTGCCTCGACGAGAGCCAGCGCTGCCGCGCCGGTGGCGATGTTTCCGCCGATGACGTCCACCTGCGGGTAGGCGCGCTTGACCCAGCGCACACGCTCCAGCACACCGGCGCTGTGGCCGTGGGCGGTGTCGACGATGATGGCGTCGACACCAGCGCGCACCAGCAATTCGACGCGCTGCTCGGTGTCTTCACCAAAACCGACCGCCGCACCGACGCGCAGGCCGCCATGGCTGTCGCGAGCGGCGTTGGGGAAGCTGGTCTGCTTGGTGATGTCCTTGACGGTCATCAGGCCACGCAGCTCGAAGGCGTCGTTGATGACGACCACGCGCTCAAGCTTGTGCTTGTGCATCAGCGCCTTGGCTTCTTCAAGTGACGCGCCTTCGCGCACCGTGATGAGCTTTTCGGCGGGCGTCATGATCTCGCGGACCTTGGCGTCCATGCGGGTCTCGAAGCGCAGGTCGCGGCCGGTGACGATGCCCACGACCTTCTTGCCCTCCACGACCGGGAAACCCGAGAAGCCGTGCAGGCGGGTCAGCTCGACCGCGTCGCGCACGGGGGCGTCGGGGGAGATCGTCAGGGGCTCGCGCACCACGCCGCTCTCGTAACGCTTGACCCGGGCCACCTCGCGCGCCTGCGCCTCAGCGGACAGGTTCTTGTGCACGATGCCGATGCCACCTTCCTGCGCGATGGCAATCGCCAGGCGCGCCTCGGTGACGGTGTCCATGGCGGCGGACACCAGCGGCAGGTTCAGGGGGATATTGCGCGACAGACGGGTCGCAAGGCTGGTGTCGCGGGGCAACACCTGGGAGAACGCTGGCACCAACAACACATCGTCGAAGGTGAGCGCTTTGCCGAGAAGGCGCATGAGGAAAGCTCCAGAGGAGGGTAGGAACAGTCCATTGCTGGACCATTCCCCCCTAAGAACCGGACTTGCGACTTTCACCGCATCCGGCTCAAGCACAACAGTGTGTGCGGGTTCGGGGAGCACGTGATTGTATCAGTGACCCCATTCCCGTACCTAAGCCTCATTCAGAGGCCGGCTTCGCAACTGTCAGACCTAAGGCATGCAGTTGGTTATGACACACCGGATGCAGCAGCACCCGGTTGGCCAACGCGTCGGACCCGCCCTTCCCTCGTGGTACGAGGTGATGGTCGTGCCAGCCCGTCGCTTCGGTGATGGCTGCGCCGCAGCGTTGGCATTTGCCATGCTGTGATGCGAACAACGTCGCCCATTGCTTGCGATACGCCATGCTCTTCAGCAGGCGCTGCCCGCGCAGGTCTTCGCCATACGCTTCCCACGTCGGGTCGAAAGGGTTGTAGGCCCCTTTGACCTTCAGGTGCCTGACGATTTCCGTATCGGCGAGCCGATACAGACGATGCCACTGTGGTTCACCATCCGCGCCCAGGGTTCGCAACGCGAACTCGGTGCGGCCCTCAATGACCGGCCAATATTTCTTGACCAGCCATGCGTGGGTCTTCTTCGGATGCCGGCGGCGTGTCCAACGCGTCAACCGCCACCACAGCAGCGAGTCGAGTTTGTTGAACGTCTCCTTGGCGACCACCGGTCGGTGGTACTGAGCCCAACCCCGAAGGACCGGATTCAGCAGCTTGATGAGATCCACTTGCGCCACTTCCTTGTGGTCGTTCACGATTCCTCGCACCTTGTCGTAGAACGCCTTCACGTTCTTGCGACTCGGCTTGATGAGCAGCACTTCCCGGTACTTGCGGAAGTTCCATCCGAGGAAATCGAATCCCTCATCGATGTGCGTGACTCGCGTCTTCGCCGGCGACAGCCGCAATCCCCGTTGTGCGAGAAATGCTTCTACCCACGGCCGGACCTCGCCTTCCAGCACGTCTTTCGACGCGCATGTGATGACGAAGTCGTCGGCGTACCGGACCACACCGATTCGGAGTTTCGGAACCTTTGACGTCCCCAGCTTTGCACCGAGGTGCGCCACCAGATCAGTCTCCAGCCCGTTGAGCGCCACATTTGCCAGGGTTGGCGAAATGATGCCCCCTTGCGGGGTGCCTGCATCTGTTGCTGCCAGCTGGCCCTTGTAGACCACTCCTGCTTTCAACCACTTGCTGAGGATTGCTTTGTCCATGCGGGCATTGCTCACCAACCACTCGTGGTTGATATGGTCGAAACAACCTTCGATGTCCGCTTCCAGCACCCATTCGGCCGAGGCCTTGCGGGACAGGAGGATGAACAACTGGCTCATGGCATCGGCCGTCGAGCGATTGGACCGAAAGCCGTAGCTGTTCGGGTCGCTCTGCGACTCCACGACGGGCTCCAGACTCAGCAGGTGGAGTGCCTGCATTGCCCGATCTTTCATCGTCGGAATGCCCAACGGGCGTTCCTTGCCATTTGCCTTGGGGATATAGACCCGCCGCAAGGGCAGCGGTCGGTATCCCCGTGACTGCTTCAACATGCTGACAGCCTCCCATTTGCAGGGCGGCGTATCCCAGAGCTCGCGGTCGACGCCTGCCGTCCGCTTGCCTTGATTTTCAGTCACTCGCCTGACCGCCAGTGCCCTGGCGGCAAACGAGCGGGTCAGCGACCGTTGCAGGGTTTTGACCCTGCGCCAGTCACCGGCCTGTGTTGCCTTCGCGATCTTGATCTGCGTCGTTCTCACGTTCCGCATGACCTTCTGCCAATCGATGGCGTGCCAGTCAGTGGGTCCGTGCGAGGACGCAGAACCATCGTTGCCGATGATCTTTTCCATGCTTTCCTCGTAGGTTGGTAGCCCATTGAGCGAACGCACTGAACCCCAGAGGGCTGGCGCGCAGCCCCTTGGGCGGACTTAGAACTCAACAACCGGCTCGCGACGGTTGCACCAAACGGAAGTGGGCCTGCTTTCGCAGCGGGGCATTGCCCCTATCCCGACCATTACAGCCGGGCGTTCGCTTTTTCCGTCATCCCATACCCCCTCACCCAACAGGTCGCCTCGCGGCTTCCCTGCCCTTGCGCCGTGACGCGTAGGCGAGTGATGGGGCTTACCACGTTCCCTGGATTACCGATCAGCGTTGTGCGCTGATCTGTCCGGTTAGGGTCTGTCTTTCTTGCGACTGCGCAGTGGTGATGTGCTCCCTTTTGCGACGAGAGCATCCGGCAGCGTGCCTTTTGGCTCTGGCCTATCAGCAGGTTTGGCCAGTCAATGCTTACGCAAGTTCAATCGACAGTTCACGTGAGTTACCCATGCGGAACTAGCCTAGCCCCTTCTCCGCCTTCCTGCTGGCAGATTCCACCGACCCGCCTCACAGCGGATAGATGCCACGAGATCGTGGGGGACATTGTTGGGCGGGCTTCACACAGGCTCGTTACCGATCCTGCATGCCACCGTAGGCTACTGCTGATCACACAGCAGGTCATGGCATTCCGCTCCCGCGGACGCATGACAAGGCAAACCAGAGTTGATCACCTGATGACGAACACACCGATAGGTGTCACGACCTGCACACTAGGTTGCAGCGATGCGGAATCAGAGTTGTGATTCCGTGATGCGCGCGGTCAGACACTCGTGGTGTCTTGGAGCGCGTGTTTCTACAGTTGTCCGCAGAGGCCTGCAGACGCCTGTTCGTGCGCCCTGACCGGAATCAGAGCGGATCGTCATGAGAGCCATCGGCTCCCGAACGCCAGAGGCGTGCTAATGAAAGGCCACCATCAAGGTGGCAGAGGTGACACGAAACGTGTCGCACCGCAAAGCGGCATTATACGGAAGGCGTCACCGCTACACTGAACCCATGCGTCACAAGCCCTTGCTCATCGCCCTGGTCGGCCTGCTTCTGGCTGCTTCTGCCCACGCCCAATGGAAATGGCGGGACGCCAAAGGCAACGTCCAGTACAGCGACATGCCGCCGCCTGCGGGCACCCCGGAGAAGGACATCCTGCAACGCCCGCCCGGCGCCCGGCCGACCATCGTGGTCAGCCCGCCGCCCAGCCCGGCAAGCGCCGCGCCTGCGCCCGCCAGGCCGGCGAGCGCGCCCACCAAGGCCGAACAGGACGCAGCCGCTCGGCAGAAGCGTGAGCAGGACGGCGCCGCCGCCAAGCAGAAGGAAGAAGAGCAGCGCATCGCCGCCATCCGGCGCGATAACTGCGCCCGCGCGCAGTCCAACATGCGCGAGCTGCAAAGCGGCACGCGCATGACCCGCACGAACGACAAGGGCGAGCGCATCTTCCTGGACGAAGCTCAGCTCGCCGCGGAAGTGGCCCGCACTCGCGACACCATCACCAGCGAATGCCGCTGAGCGCAGCCGCCTGATTCAGGCCTTGCCGGCCAGCGGCCGGTGCCGCGACACGATGCGCTCCCCGCGCTTGGCATAGCGCAGCCGCCGCGCCTCCTTGGGGTCGACCGTCAGCGGCCGGTAGACCTCGATGCGGTCGCGCTCGCGCAGCGGCGTGTCCAGCGGCCTCGGGCGGCCCCAGATGCCGACGCGCAAGGTGTCGAGCGCCCGAGTCTGGGCGACCATGAAATCGCTGCAGCCCGCCAGGGCCGCTCCGAGCGTCGCTCCCTCGGGCAACTCCAGCCAGCGGTGCTGCACATCGCCGGCCGCCGGGCTCCAGACCAGCTCAACCCGCACCGTGCAGCTGCTCCGCGCGTTGCACGAAGCTGTCGACAAAGGTGTTGGCGATGCGGTCGAACACCGGGCTCACCACCGCCTCCAGCGCGGCGCTGCTGAAGGCGTAGTTCAATTCGAACGCAATCTTGCAGGCCGAGGGCTCGCCCTGCGTGCCGGGCTTGTTCAGCGGCAGGAACTCCCAGAGGCCGTCGAGCCGCGAAAACGGGCCGTCGACCAGCTCCATGCGCACGCTGCGGTCGGCCTCGTTGCGGTTGCGGGTGGTGAAGGCATGCTTGACGCCGGCATAGGCCAGGTGCAAGCGCGCAGTGACGGAATCGCCTTCACGGGCCAGCACCTCGACCTTGTTGCACCACGGCAGGAACTCCGGATAGCGCTCCACCTGGGTCACCAACTCATACATCTCGTGCGGCGTGTGCCAGAGCAGCACGGACTTCTTGACCTGCTTCATAGAATGCCGGGATTGTAAGAAGGGCACGAGCCCCCACATTCCTGTCCATGTCTATCGCCGAGAACCGCCGCGCCCGTTACGACTACCACATCGAGGAACAGTTCGAGGCCGGCGTCGTGCTGTCCGGCTGGGAGATCAAGGCGATCCGCGCCGGCCAGGTGCAATTGACCGACGGCTACGTGCTGATCCGGGACGGCGAGCTCTTCCTGATCGGCTGCCGCATCAACGCACTGCGCAGTGCCTCCACCCACGTCAACCCCGAGGCCGACCGCACCAAGAAGCTGCTGATGCACAAGGCGGAGATCAAGCGGCTGATCGGCAAGGTCGAGCAGCGCGGCTTCACCCTTGTGCCGCTGAACCTGCACTACAAGGGCGGCCGCGTGAAGGCCGACATCGCGCTGGCCAAGGGCAAGGCTCAGCATGACAAGCGCGAGACCGAGAAGAAGCGGGACTGGGAGCGCGAGAAGGGCCAGCTCATGCGACACAAGGTGTCGAGCAAAGGCTAGGCCAACACCTGCAGCGCCTGCTCGATGTCGGCCCGCAGGTCGGCCACGTCCTCCAGGCCGATCGCAAAGCGCACCAGCGTACGGCCCTCGAAGGGCAACGGCAGATTGCGGCTGCGGCTCATGTCATAGGGCACCGCCAGGCTCATCGGGCCCGCCCAGGAGTAGCCGATACCGAAGAGCTTCAGTGCATCAACGAAAGCGTCCACCTGCCGGGCGCTGTAGGCCGGCTTGAAGACCACCGAGAACAGACAGGCTGCCGCCCTGCCCCCGACCGCCAGCCAGTGCTCATGGCCGGGCGAGCCAGGCAGCGCCGGGTGGAAGACCCGGGCCACCTCGGGCCGGCCCGCCATCCAGCTGGCGAGCTGGCGCGTGACGCGGTCCTGCGCCTCGTAGCGCAGCGGCATCGTCGGCAGGCCGCGCAGCACCAGCTCCACGTCGTTCTGCCCCAGGCCGTAGCCCAGGTGTTCGTGCGCATGGTTGAGGCGGTCGTGCAAGGCGCGGTCACGGGTGCAAACCGAGCCCATCAGCACATCTGCACCACCGCTGGGGTATTTGGTGAGGGCCTGCATGACGATGTCGGCGCCCAGCCCCGGATACGTGTCGGGCGCCGGCTCGAAGCCGTTGAAGGCCAGTCCCGCGCCCCAGGTGTTGTCCAGCGCCGTGATCACGCCGCGCGCGCGGCAGGCAGCCAGCGTGCCGAGCAGGTCGGGGAACTCCAGCGTGATCGAGCCGGCGGCTTCGAGCCAGACGAGCTTGGTGTTGTCGCGCAGCTCAGGCACGGTCAGCGGGTCATAAAAGCGATGCGTCACGCCCCACTGCGGCAGCCACGACTCCGTCAGGTAGCGGTTCTGGCCATAGACGTTGTCCGGCACCAGCACCTCGTCGCCCGGACGCAGGATGGCCAGCGACGGCAGCGTCACGGCGGCCAGGCCGCTGGACACGAGCAGGCAGTACTCGGCATGCTCCAGCGTGGCCAGACGGGCTGCCAGGGTGTAGCTGGTGGGCGTGCCATGCAGGCCGTAGCGGTAGGTCAGGCCGTCGCGCGGCCGCGGCTTGTGCAGGTCGGCCGTGTCCTTGAAGAGCACGGTCGAGGCCTTGGCCACGGGCACCGGCACCGCATCCCAGCCCTCCGGGGCGCGGTAGGGGTGATGGATGAGCGTGGTGGCGGGCCCCCGCGTCACACGAGGCTCCCGACGAGGTCATGGCCGTCGGCGGCCACGATGCGCACGCGCACGAAGTCGCCCACCTTCATCGTCTTGCTGGCCTTCTCGGGCGGCAGGATCTTGACGGTGCCGTCGATCTCCGGCGCGTCGGCGTAGGAGCGCCCCACCCCGCCCTTGCGGCCCAGCGCCGGGGCCGAGTCCACCAGCACCTGCAGCGTCTGGCCGACACGCGACTGCAGCTTGGCGGCCGACACCTGCTCCGCCACCGCCATGAAGCGCGCCCGGCGTTCCTCGCGGACCTCATCAGGCAGCGCACCGGGTATGTCGTTGGCACTGGCGCCTTCCACGGGCGAGTAGGCGAAGCAGCCGGCGCGGTCGATCCTGGCTTCCTGCATGAAGTCCAGCAGATACTGGAACTCTTCCTCGGTTTCGCCCGGGAAGCCGGCGATGAACGTCGAGCGGATGACGAGCTCCGGGCAGGCCTCGCGCCAGCGCAGGATGCGCTCCATGTTCTTCTCGCCATTGGCCGGTCGCTTCATGCGCTTGAGCACATCCGGGTGGGCATGCTGGAAAGGCACGTCCAGGTAAGGCAGCACCAGGCCTTGGGCCATGAGCGGCAGCACCTCGTCGACATGCGGGTAGGGGTAGACGTAATGCAGCCGCACCCAGGCGCCATACGGCTTGGCAAGCTCGCCCAGGTGGGCGACCAGGTCGAGCATCTTGGTCTTGACCGGCTTGCCGTCCCAGAAGCCGGTGCGGTACTTCACATCCACGCCGTAGGCCGAGGTGTCCTGGCTGATGACGAGCAGCTCCTTCACGCCGCTCTCGAACAGCGCGCGGGCTTCGTTCAGCACGTCGCCGATGGGGCGCGACACCAGGTCGCCACGCATGCTCGGGATGATGCAGAACGAGCAGCGGTGGTTGCAGCCCTCGCTGATCTTCAGGTAGGCGTAGTGCTTGGGCGTGAGCTTGATGCCGTAGCTCGGCACCAGATCGACGAAAGGATCGTGGGGCTTGGGCACATGGGTGTGGACGGCGTCCATCACCTCCTGCGTGGCATGGGGCCCCGTGACCGCGAGCACGCTCGGGTGGATCTCGCGCACCAGGCTGCCGGCGTCGCTGCTGCTCTGACCGGCCTTCGCACCCAGGCAGCCGGTCACGATGACCTTGCCGTTCTCGGCCAGGGCCTCGCCGATGGTGTCCAGGCTCTCCTTGACGGCGTCATCGATGAAGCCGCAGGTGTTGACGATCACCAGGTCAGCCCCGGCAAAGGTCTTGGACGTTTCATAGCCCTCGGCGCGGAGCTGGGTGAGGATCAGCTCGCTGTCGGTCAGTGCCTTGGGGCAGCCGAGGCTGACGAAGCCGATCTTCGGGACGGTGGTGGTCGTGTCGTTCATCGCCGTATTTTCGGCGATGTCGCGGGCCGGCTACTTCTTGGGGACGAACGGGAACATCACGCCCGCGTTCTTGAGCTGCTCCTGCCACTGGTTCATCAGGTTCTTGGACTGCTCGGCATAACCGCCCATCAAGCCCGTCCAGGCCTCCGGTGTGAAGGGCATGCCGGGGGTCTGCTCGGTGAAGCGCTGCTGCATGTCCGTGAAGGCCTGCATCTGGCGCTCCAGCAGCCCGCCCATCACGCCCTGCATGGCGTGGCCATAGAAGCGGATGATCTGGGCCAGGGAGCTGGTGGAGAACATCGGCACGCCGCCGGTTTCTTCCTCCAGGATGATCTGCAGCAGGATGGAGCGGGTGAGGTCCTCCTGCGTCTTGGCATCGTGCACCTCGAAGTCGACACCGTCGAGCACCATGCGCTTCACGTCGGCCAACGTGATGTAGCTGCTGGTCTGGGTGTCGTACAGGCGGCGGTTGGGGTACTTCTTCAGAATGCGCAGGCCGGGCTTGGTGTCGCCGGTCTGGTCTGTCGTCGATGCCGCCTTCTTGCGGGCTGTCGCCATGCGGGAGTCTCCTGTGCAGTGCAGCAAATTCTAGGCAGACCCTGACGCCGCCTTCGGACGGGTTTACCTGGGGACGGCCGCGCCCCCGCGCCCGACCGGTGACAGGGGCAAGCGCACCCGGGCGTCCAGCCCTGCCACGCGGTCACCCGCCAGCCGGTTGCTGAGCTCGATCTGCCCGCCCAGGGACAGCACCAGCGCCTGGCAGATGGCCAGACCCAGGCCCGAGCCCTTGCCCGACTCGCCCGCGGCAAACGGCAGGAAGAGCCGCTGCTGTTGCGCCGGTGTGAGCCCCGGTCCGCCATCGGCGATGACGAGCCGAGCCCAGCCGGCCTCGACGGTCAGCGCAATGCCCAGGCGCGCGCCGGCCGGGGTGTGCTGGATGGCGTTATGCAGCAGGTTGCGGGTGAGTTCGCGCAGCGCCCATTCATGGCTTTCGATGGCGGCAGGCTCGGTGTGGATGTCGAAATCCAGCGCCTGCTTGGCGATCAACGGCGCCACGTCCAGCGCCACGGCGCGGACGATCTCCGCCCAATCCTGCACGGGCATGGCCTCGCCGTGCTGGCGCATCTGCTCGGCACGGGCCAGTGCCAGCATCTGGTTGGCCAGTTGGGTGGCCCGCGCCACGGTGGTGTCGATCTCCGCCAGCGCTTGCAGGGGCTCCACATCGCCCTGGCGCGCCGACTGCACCTGCACCTTCAGCACGGCCAGCGGCGTGCGCAGTTGGTGAGAGGCGTCGCGCACGAACCGCTTCTGGTGCTCCAGCAGCCGGGCCTGACGCGCCAGGGCCTCGTTGCTGGCCTGCACCAGGGGCACCAGTTCGGCCGGCATGTCGGGCGCCTGCAAGGGGCTGAGGTCGTCGGCATCGCGTGCCTGCAAGGCGGCACTCAGCTCCCGCACCGGTCGCGTGGCCCGCTGCACCACGGCCCAGACGACGATGGCAATCACGCCCAGCAGCGCTGCCTGGCGCCACAAGGTGTGCAGCAGCAGTTGGCGTGCCAGCCCACGGCGCAGCGCCAGCGTCTCGGCCACCTGGATGGTGGCCAGGCCCAGGCCATCCTGGCCGGACACCGGCTGCAACAGCACCGCCACCCGCACCGGCTCGCCGCGGTAGACATCGTCGTAGAAATGCACCAGCGCGGCGTAGGTGCTCTGGTCGGGCAGGCGGCCTTGCCAGCTCGGCAGATCGTCATAACCCGACACCATCTCGCCCTGAAAACCCAGCACCTTGAAGTAGAGCTGGCTGCGGTTGTCGGCCTCGAAGGCCTCCAGCGCCGCGTAGGGCACGGTGGCCACCAGCCGCGGCCGGTCGCCGCTGCCGTCCACGCCCAGCAGCTCGCCAATCGCCTTGGCCGAGGCGAGCAGCGTGCGGTCATAGGCGGTATCGGCAGCCTGGAGCGAGTCGCGGTACAGGCTCACGGTGTTGATCGCCACGATGAGCCCGACCGGCAGCAGGATGCCCCAGAGCAGCCTCGCCCGCATCGACAACCGGGCCCAGCGCTGCAGCAGGCGGCGCTCAGTCATCCGGCTGCAGCAGATAGCCCAGGCCGCGCAGCGTCACCAGCTTGGCCTCGGTGCCCGCCAGGCGCTTGCGCAGGCGGTAGGCCACCACCTCGATGGCGTCCGGGCTGGCGTCGGCGGCGTCCGCGAACACGGTCTCGAAGAGGCGCTCCTTGGCCACGGCCTGGCCCGGGCGCACCAGCAGCGCCCGCAGCAGCGCCGCCTCGCGTGGCGGCAGGTCCAGGGGCTGGCCCTGGTGATAGACCGCGCCACTGTCGGGGTCCACGCGCAAGCCGCAGAAGCTCGGCGCGGCCACGGGTCGGGCGGCCTCGCTGGCCTGCCCCTGGCGGCGCACCAGCGCGCGGATGCGGGCCTCCAGCTCGTCCAGGTCGAAAGGTTTGGGGAGATAGTCGTCAGCCCCGGTGTTCAGGCCCAGGATCTTGTCGCCCAGCGTGCCGCGGGCCGTGATGATGATGACGGGCGTCGTCAGCCCTTCGGCGCGCGCCTGGGCCAGCACCTCCAGGCCGTCCTGGCCGGGCATGGACAGGTCCAGCAGCACCACATCGGGCACCGCCGCGCGCCAGCGGTTCAGCGCCTTGGTGCCGTCGTCGCAAATGCCGACGCGAAAGCCGCGACGCTCGAACGAGCGCTGCAGGGTCGTCTGCATGGCCGCGTTGTCTTCGATGACCAGGAGCTTCATGCAGTCAGGCTAGCACCCGCGCTGCCGCCCGCCGCCCCTCAGGTTTACCCGAAGGTGGCAGACAGCGGTTTGACAGCCTCGGCCGCCAGCATCCGGGCAAAGACCGGCCGCTCGCCGTCCAACAAGACCACCACGGAGACACCCATGCGTCGCGACACTTTCCTCAAGTCCTTGGCCGCCCTGGCCGCCGCTGGCAGCTGGCCGCTCACCAGCCATGCCGCGGGTGTGCCGATGAAGATGATGATCCCCGCCAACCCGGGCGGCGGCTGGGACACCACCGGCCGCGCCATCGGCAAGGCGCTGCAGGACGCGGGCCTGGCCAGCAGCGTGCAGTACGAGAACAAGGGCGGCGCCGCCGGTGCGCTGGGCCTGGCCCAGTTCGTCAATGCCAGCAAGGGCGACCCGCAGGCGCTGATGGTGATGGGCGCCGTCATGCTGGGCGGCATCATCACCGGCAAGCCGCCGGTGAGCCTGTCGCAGGCCACGCCGATTGCGCGACTGATCAGCGAGTACAACGTCTTCGTCGTTCACGGTGCCTCGCCCATCAAGACGATGAAGGACGTCATCGACCAGCTCAAGCGGGACCCGGGCGGCGTCAAGTGGGGCGGCGGCTCGCGGGGCTCCACCGAGCATGTCGCGGCCGCCATGATCGCCCGTGACGTCGGCGTGGACGCCGCCAAGATCAACTACGTGCCCTTCCGCGGCGGCGGTGAGGCCACGGCCGCCATCCTCGGCGGCAACGTGACGGTGGGTGGCAGCGGCTTCAGCGAATTCCAGCCCTATCTGGAGAGCGGCAAGATGCGCGCGCTGGCCGTCACATCGCCGCAGCGCATCAAGGGGCTGGACGCGCCCACGCTGAAGGAGCTGGGCATCAACGTCGAGATCGGCAACTGGCGCGGCGTGTACGCGCCCCCGGGCATCACGCCCGAACAGCGCAAGGCCCTGACCGACAAGATCGTGCAGGCGACCAAAAGCAAGAGCTGGGCGGAGTCGATCGAGAAGAACGGCTGGACGCCCGCCTTGCTGGCCGGCCCGCAGTTCGACGAGTTCGTCGACCGCGAGTTCGCAGCGCTGCGCGCCATCATGGTCAAGTCCGGCATGATCTGAGCGCGCCATGAGCAGCACTCCTTCTGCAACCGGCCAGGCGCTGGTGGGCGCGGGCGTCCTCGTCGTGGGCGCGGTCATGGCGTATGGCGCCACCTTCATTTCGTCGGAAGCCGGTTATGCCGGCGTCGGGCCCAACGCCCTGCCCTGGCTGGTGTCGGTCGTGCTGATGGTCTGCGGGGCCTGGCTGGTGTGGGAGGCCCGCAGCGGCGGCTACCGCGAGATGGAAGCGCCATCCGGCGCGCGGTCGCCTGGGTGGTGGCCGGCATCGTGGCGAATGCCAGCCTCATCACCACCGTGGGCTTCATCCTGTCGTGCGCGCTGTGCTTCGCGCTGGCAGTGCGCGGCTTGCGCCTGGCCGAAGGTCGCCCGGGCGGCGGTCTGCGCCGCACGGGGACCGATGCCGCCACGGGCATCGCCATCGCGGCGCCTGTGTTCTGGATGTTCACGCAGTTGCTGGCGATCAACCTGCCGGGCCTCACGGCCACCGGCTGGTTGTGAGGAGGCCCGTGCCATGCTGGACCTCTGGAACCAACTGCTCGGCGGCTTCGCGACGGCGGCCACGCCCATCAACCTGCTGTGGGCCTTTCTCGGCTGCGTGATCGGCACCGGCATCGGCGTGCTGCCGGGCCTCGGGCCGGCAGTGACCGTGGCCATGCTGCTGCCCATCACATCGCAGGTGGAGCCCACCGCCTCGATGATCTTCTTCGCCGGCATCTACTACGGTGCGATGTACGGTGGCTCCACCACCTCCATCCTGCTGAACACCCCCGGCGAAACCGGCACCATGGTGACCGCGCTGGAAGGTTTCAAGATGGCCAAGAGCGGCCGCGCGGGCGCGGCCCTCGCCACGGCGGCCATCGGCTCCTTCGTGGCCGGCACCATCGCCACCGTGCTGGTGACGCTGTTCGCACCGGTCGTGGCCGACTTCGCCGTGACCCTCGGGCCGCCGGAGTACTTCCTGCTGATGCTGCTCGCCTTCACGACCGTGAGCGCGGTGCTCGGCAAGAGCACGCTGCGCGGCCTGACGGCCCTCTTCATCGGACTCGCGCTGGGCCTGGTCGGGCTGGACCAGATCACGGGCCAGGTGCGCTACACCGGCGGCGTGCCGGAGTTCATGGATGGCATCGAAACCGTGCTGGTGGCGGTGGGGCTGTTCGCGGTCGGCGAGACGCTCTACATGGCGCTGTACGAAGGCCGCAGCACGCAAGACCTCAACAAGCTCAGCAGCGTGCACATGACGCGCGCCGAGTGGAAGCGCTCCTGGCCCGCCTGGCTGCGCGGCACCTTCATCGGCTTCCCGTTCGGCACCATCCCGGCCGGCGGCTCCGAGATCCCGACCTTCCTGAGCTATGCCACCGAACGCAAGCTGAGCCCGCACAAGGCCGAGTTCGGCACCCGCGGCGCCATCGAGGGCGTGGCCGGGCCGGAGGCCGCCAACAACGCCGCGGTCACCGCAACCCTCGTGCCGCTGCTCACGCTGGGCATCCCGACCTCGGTCACCGCCGCCATCCTGCTGTCCGCCCTGCAGAACTACGGCATCCAGGCTGGGCCGCAGCTCTTCACGACGTCCTCGACGCTGGTGTGGGCGCTGATCGCATCGCTCTATATCGGCAACGTGATGCTGCTGGTGCTGAACCTGCCGCTGGTGGGTCTGTGGGTGAAGCTGCTCAAGATCCCTCGCCCGCAGCTCTATGCGGGCATCCTGATCTTCGCCACGGTCGGCGTCTACGGCATGCGCCAGAGCGCGTTCGACCTCTTCCTGATGCTGGGCCTGGGCCTGATGGGCGTGGTGATGCGGCGCTTCGACTTCCCGACCGCGCCGGTCGTCGTGGGCATGATCCTCGGGCCGCTGGCCGAGGCCCAGGGGCGCAACGCGCTGTCGATCGGCAGCGGCGACTGGCGCGTGTTTGTCGAGCGACCGCTGAGCGTGAGCCTGCTGGTGGTGCTGGCCGCCGTGCTGCTGGTGCCCCGGCTGTGGCGATGGTGGGCGCATCGGCGCCGCTGACCCGCTCGCCACCTTCGCCGCTCCGCCCGCGAGTTCACCAGGAACCGCGGGCGGTTTTGCTTTGGCTTCCGCTTCGGCGCGTCAACGTCAGGGCGCAGACAAAGAAAAAGCCCCCGAATCTTTCGACTCGGGGGCTTCCAATCTTCAGAATTTTGGTAGGCGCGATTGGATTCGAACCAACGACCCCCACCATGTCAAGGTGGTGCTCTAACCAACTGAGCTACGCGCCTGAAGAGCTGCGCACTATAGCATGGATTTTTCTGGCCTGTCCAATTTCACTTCCGGCGCGCTGAACGGACACCAGAGATGCCGCAGAGATCGCGCAGCACCTTGGCCAGCTTGGAGGCATCCGACAGCTCCAGCGTGAAGCTCATCCACGCCGTGTCGCCACCGCCCGCACGCGGCTTGACGGCGCCGGGCTTCATCGACTGCGTGTTCACCGCCACCACGTTCATCTTCTCCTTGGCAAAGACCTCCAGCACATCGCGCAGCAGGCCCTGGCGGTCCCCCGCCTCGACGAGCACGTCCACCGGGTAGACCGGCGCGTTCTTCGACGCCGCGTCGCTGCCACCCCAGGCGACCGCGATCACCCGCTCGGGCGAGCGGCGCTTCATCTCGGCAAGGTTGCTGCAATCGCTGCGATGGATGGCCACGCCCTTGCCCCGCGTGACGAAGCCTTCGATCGCATCCGGCGGCGCCGGGCGGCAGCAGCGCGACAGCGTGGTCAGCAGCGAGTCGATGCCCACCACCAGCACTCCGCCGCGCGCACTGCCCGTGGCACTGCGGGTGTGCTTCTGCGCGAGCAGCTCGTTCTCGTCGGCGACCGGCTCGGGAGGGCGCAGCAGCAGTTCGATGTTGCGCAGCGAGTACTCATCCTTGCCGACCACCTCGAAGAGGGCCTCCGCCCCCTTGAAGCCCAACCTTGCGGCCAGCTCGTCGAGCTTGAGCGCTGTCTTGCCCTCGCGTTGCAGCAGCTTCTCCACGAGCTCGCGGCCCTTGGCGATGGTCTGCGCCTGCTGCAGCGCGTTGAACCACGCGCGCACTTTCGCCCGCGAGCGCTGGCTCTGGAGGTAGCCCAGCTCGGGGTTGATCCAGTCCAGCGACGGGCCGCCTTCCTTGGCCGCGATGATCTCCACCGTCTGCCCGCTCTTGAGCGGTGTGTTCAGCGGCAGCATCTGCCCGTCGATGCGTGCGCCTCGGCAGCGGTGGCCGAGGTCGGTGTGCACCGCGTAGGCGAAGTCGACCGGCGTGGCGCCCGCGGCCAGCTCCACGATGGTGGCCTGCGGGGTGAAGACGTAGATACGGTCGTCGAAGTCAGGGCCGCCATCGCCATGTGCGGTGTCGCGCTCCCAGGCCAGCAGTTGGTTGAGCACGGCCTTGCGTGCCCGCGCCACCTGTTCCTCGAACTCGCCCGCCGCGGTCACACCCGCGTAGCCGCGCGCCCCGGCCTCCTTGTAGGCCCAGTGCGCCGCCACACCATGCTCGGCATGCTCGTGCATCTCGCGGGTGCGGATCTGCACTTCCATCGCCCGGCCATCCGGCCCGAGCACGACGGTATGCAGCGACTGGTAGCCATTGGGCTTGGGCTTGGCGATGTAGTCGTCGAACTCGCCAGGCACCGGCGTGTACAGCTCATGCAACCGCGCCAGCACGGCGTAGCAGTCGGCCACGCTCGGCACGATGACGCGCAGCGCGCGCAGGTCGAACACCCGCTCCAAAGGCAGCGCCTTGCCCAGCATCTTCTTGTGGATGCTGTAGAGGTGCTTGGGCCGCCCCTGCACCTCGGCGCTGATGCCTTGGGCCTGCAGGTCGGCCTGCACCGCCGCCCGCGCAGCCTCCACACCCTGCTCACGCTCCACGCGCTTTTCGTGCAGGGCCTTGGCCAACGCCTTGTAGGCCTCGGGCTCGCGAAAGCGGAAGGCCAGGTCTTCCAGCTCCCACTTGATCTGCCAGATGCCCAGCCGGTTCGCGAGCGGCGCGAACACCGCCTGCGATTCTTCCGCCAGCGCCTGCGGGCAAGGGTGCTTGCTGGCGGCATGCCAGCGCAGTGTCTGCAGGCGCGACGCCAGACGCAGCAGCACCACGCGCAGGTCACGCGAGAACGCCAGCAGCATCTTGCGCACCCGTTCGGTCTGCTCGGCGCGCTGGTCGGCCTTCTTGTCGGCGGCCAGCTTCGCATCTCGCGTCGCGCGCTGCAGCTGCACCAGGCGCCGCGTGTGGGTCACGAGGCTGGCATAGCTGTCGCCAAAGGCCTTGGCGACGATGTCCTCGGGCTTGTTGAGGAAGTCGGCCGCATACACGAGGTAGGCCGCTGCCTGCAGCTCCGGTGCAGCCCCCACGCCGTGCAAGATGGCCGCCACGCCGTCAGCATGGGCGAGCGCGTTCTCGCCGGTGTCCAGCAGTTCGGCTGACAACAGGGGCTCGGCAAAGGCACGCGCACGTGCCACCTCGGCCTGGGAGTGGGCAGCGCCGGCATCCAGCAGCGCCACGATGGGCGCGGTGGCCGCGCCCTCGGCCATCAAGCCGGTCTTCATGAACTCAGAAATTCCCTCACGATGGACACCTGATCTTGGTGGATCAGCGTCGGGGCATGCCCCACGCCCGGCAGCTCCACCAGGCGGGCATGCGGGCCGCGCTGGGTCATGGCCCGTGCGGTCTCGGCGGTCAGCAGGTCGGAGTCGGCGCCGCGAATCAGCAGCGTCGGGCAACGCAGCTGGTCGTAGGCAGCCCAGAGCGCGGCCTCCCCGGCGGCGACCAGCTCAGGCGTGATGGCCGCAAACGGCAACGCAATGGCGGGGTCATAGTGCAGCCGCCATGCATCGCCCTCGGCGGCGAACATCGGCGTCGACAGGGCCAGCCATTCCTCATCGCTGTGCGGGCCGAAACCGGCCGAGATGCCGCGCAGGTAGGCCGCCCCCTCCGCCACCGACGCAAACCGCGGCGCCTTGCCAAGGTAGGTGCCGATGCGCTGCAGGGCCTCGAAGCGAATCGCCGGGCCCACGTCATTGAGCACGAGGCGCCGGATGGGGCTGGGCACGCCGTCCGGCCGCGGCAGGGCGGCCAGCCCCAGGCCGATCAGCCCGCCCATGGAGGTGCCGACCCAGTCGACCTGGGCCACGTCCAGCCGCGCCAGCAGCGCCACCATGTCGGCCACATAGCCCGGCACCTGATAGCCGGCCGGCTGGCGCAGCCAGTCGGACTGACCGCGCCCGACGACATCGGGGCAGATCACCCGGTAGCGGCTGGACATGGCCCGCGCCAGGGCGTCGAAATCCCGCCCCTGACGCGACAACCCGTGCACACACACCAGCACCGGCGCATCGGCGGCGGGGCCGGCCCACTCCCAGTAGGCCATGCGGTGCAGGCCGGTGGCGTCCAGGCAATTGAGGTGGCGGAGTTGGGGCTGGGTCATGGTTCAATCCTCGCAAGCCCTCCCAGGCCTGCGCGCACGGCGCGGCGCCGAGGGCACGTCGGATCATCGTAGCAACCCAAGAGGACCCCTCCATGTTGAAAGGCAAGACCGCCCTCGTCACCGGCTCCACCAGCGGCATCGGGCTGGGCATCGCGCTGGAACTGGCCCGCCAGGGCGCCAGCATCATCCTCAACGGCTTCGGCGACGCCGACGGCCCCAAGGCCGAAGTGGCGGCACTGGGTGTGAAGGTCGGCTACCACGGCGCCGACATGAGCAAGCCCGCCGACATCGCCGCCATGGTGGCCTACGCGCAGGCCGAGTTCGGCGGCATCGACATCCTGGTCAACAACGCCGGCATCCAGCATGTGGCGCCGGTGCAGGATTTTCCGGTCGAGAAGTGGGACGCCATCATCGCCATCAACCTCAGCTCGGCCTTTCACACCACGCGCCTGGCGCTGCCGGGCATGCTGGCCAAGGGCTGGGGCCGCATCATCAACATCGCCTCGGCCCACGGGCTGGTGGCGTCAGCGCAAAAGTCGGCCTACGTGGCGGCCAAGCACGGCCTGGTGGGCTTCACCAAGAGCGTGGCGCTTGAAACCGCCACCACCGGCGTGACGGCCAATGCCATCTGCCCGGGCTGGGTGCTGACGCCACTGGTGCAAAAGCAGGTCGATGCCCTGGCCGCCAAGGACGGCGTGGACAACGACGAAGCCAAGCGCCGTCTGCTGGCCGAGAAGCAGCCGTCGCTGCAGTTCACCACCCCGGCCGAGCTTGGCGCGCTGGCGGTGTTCCTGTGCTCCGACGCCGCCATCAACGTGCGCGGCCAGGCCTGGGCCATGGACGGCGGCTGGACCGCCGTCTGAGGCCTGAGCGCGCTTACTTCGTCAGCAAGACCGAGCCGCTGACGTTGACGGTCACCGTCGCCTTGCCGGCCTCCGTCGGCAGGGCCTCGTCGGCGCCCATGCCTGCGCGCATGGCCTTCATCATCATCGGGCGCTGCGGGCCGGCTTCATCGCTGCTGATGCTCACGTCACCGAGCACATAGCTGCCATAGCCGAACTGGCGCGCATAGTCGCCGGCCTTGGCGCGGTAGCGGCTGATGGCCTGGGCGGTGATGTCGGCCTCGGCCTTCTCGCGGGCCTCGCGAGACAGGCTGTAGCCCACGCGGGCGATCGTCAGGCTCGTGATGCGCCCGGTGAGCTGGGCGATGGTGGCCGCGTCGCGCCCTTCGACGATCAGCTCGGCGCTGCCCTGCCAGCCGTTGAGCTTGCCCGTCTTGGGATCATTGCGCGGGTAGAGCGAGAAGCTGCCGGTCTGCACGTCCACCTGACCCGGCTTGGCCACCTTGCGGGCTTCGGCCAGCGCCGCGTCCAGCGCCTGCTTCAGGGCGGTCTGCACCGTGCCGGCATCCGCGCCTTCGCGCGAGGTGGAGAAGGTGACGCCCAGCACGTCGCGCGTCACATCGGCGCTGGCGCTGGCCGACAGGGTCAACCGCTCGCGCGGCAGGGTGTCTGCGCCAGCCGGCGCGGCAAGCACGAGGGCCAGGGAACTCAAAGCAAGCAGGTCACGCATGGGAATCTCTCAATACAAGGAGGGAAAGCCCAGCTTAAGCCCACCAGTTGGCAACGAGCTGTAACCGCTGCGCCCTGTCCTACAAAACCGGGTTTCAAACCTGCTCACAATGGCGCTGTTACAAATTCAGGAACCGCGATGAACAGCAGCGCGACACCCCGTCCCAACCGCATTCTTGTCGTCGACGACGACGCTCGCATCCGCGATCTGCTCCGGCGCTATCTGACGCAGGAAGGCTTCGAGGTGCTGCTGGCTGAAGACAGCCGCGCGCTGAACAAGCAGCTGACCCGCGAGACGGTGGACCTCATCGTGCTCGACCTGATGCTGCCCGGCGAAGACGGCCTGACCATCTGCCGCCGCCTGCGCGCCGCCAACGACAGCACGCCCATCATCATGCTGACCGCCAAGGTGGAAGACGTGGACCGCATCGTGGGCCTCGAAGTGGGCGCCGACGACTACCTGGCCAAGCCCTTCAACCCGCGCGAGCTGCTGGCCCGCATCAATGCTGTGCTGCGCCGCCGCCCGCCGCCGGAAGCCCCGGGTGCGCCGAGCAAGGAGCCAATGACGGTCACCTTCGGCCCGTTCGAATTCGACCTGGCCCTGCGCCGCCTGACCAAGAACGGCGAGCAGCTGCCGCTGACCACCGGCGAGTTCTCGATGCTCAAGACCCTGGTGCGCCATCCGCGCCAGCCGCTGTCGCGCGACAAGCTGGCCCAGCTCGCCCGCGGCCGTGAATTCGAGCCCTTCGACCGCAGCCTGGACGTGCAGATCTCGCGCCTGCGCAAGATGCTGGAAGCCGACCCGGCCCAGCCGCGCTACATCCAGACCGTGTGGGGCGTGGGCTACGTGTTCGTGCCCGACGAGAACACGTGATCGCCGCCCGGGCCGAGCGCCGGGCGCGCCTGAGCCAGCCTGCAGCGCGGCATGACTGGGCGAGGGGCGCGTGATGCCGCGTCCGCAACTCGCGCTCAACCTCTTCTGGCGCACCTTCGCCTGGCTGGCCCTGCTGCTGGCTGGCGCGGTGCTGGCCTGGCAATACACCTTCAAGCTGCTGGAGGCGCAGCCGCGCGCGCTCGAATCTGCCGAGCAGCTCGCCGGGCTGGTCAAGCTCAGCCGGATCGCGCTGGAGCACACCGACCCGATCAACCGGGTGGCGGTGATCAGCTCCATGTCGCGGGGCGACACCGTGCAGGTGCGCGTGGCCGAAACCAGCGACCGCTGGCTGCCCTACGACACCAGCCCCTTTGCCACTCAACTGGCCGCCGAACTTCGCAGCACGCTCGGACCCGACACCGTGGTGGCCCGCAGCGTCAACGACACACCCGGGCTGTGGGTGCGCTACGTGGTGGGCGAAGACGCCTTCTGGCTGAAGACCACGCCCACGCCGCTGTCCATCTCGCTCAACAGCAACTGGTGGTGGGTGGTCATCGCGCTGCTGGCCACCGTGGTGGGCTCGGCGCTGATCGCGCGGCTGATCAACCAGCCCCTGCGTGAGCTGGCGGAAGCCGCGGGCCGCATCCGCGACGGCGAGTACGACTCGCGCCTGGACGAGAACACCATGACCAGCGAGATCCGCGAGGTCAACATGGGCTTCAACCGCATGGCGCGCGAGCTCGCCAAGCTGGAGGAAGACCGCGCGGTGATGCTCGCCGGCATCTCCCACGACCTGCGCACCCCGCTGGCCCGGCTGCGCCTGGAAACGGAGATGAGCGTCAATGACGAGCAGGCGCGTCACTTCATGGCGCAGGACATCGACCAGCTCGACGCCATCATCAGCAAGTTCATGGACTATGCGCGGCCCAACGAGACCCAGCTGCGCGAGACCAAGCTCATCGACATCGTGGAGCGCGAGGTCCAGGGTTTCCGCGACCCCGACCAGATCCGCTTCCGGGTGCAGGTCAGCGAGGCGCTGAAGGTCTTCGTGGACGACACCGAGCTTGGCCGCGTGCTGCTCAATCTGTTCGAGAACGCCCGCCGCTACGGCCACCAGCCGGGCGAGCCCGCGCGCGTGGACGTGAGTGCCGCACGCCAGGGCTCCTGGGTGGAGCTGCGGGTGCGCGACCACGGCCCCGGCGTGCCGCCCGACCGGCTGCAGCGCCTGACCACGCCCTTCTACCGCGGTGACGCCGCCCGCACCGCCGCCAGCGGTGCCGGTCTGGGCCTGGCCATCGTGGAGAAGTCGGTGCAGCGGCTGGGTGGTCAGCTGTCCATCAGCAACTCGCCCGAAGGCGGTCTGCTGACGGTGCTCAAGCTGCAGGCCAGCTGAACGGGCTCAGAGGGCAGCCAACAGGCACACGGCCCGCGCCTCGATGGCGCGGCCTTCGCCCACCGGGCCCATCTTCTCGGCCGTCTTGGCCTTCACGTTGACCTGGCCCACGGCCACGCCCATGACCTCGGCCAGGCGCTCGCGCATGGCCAGGATGTGCGGCGCCATCTTGGGCGCCTGGGCGACGATGGTGGTGTCCAGGTTCACCAGCTGCCAGCCGGCTTCGCGCACCCGGCGGTAGGCCTCGGCGAGCAGCACCATGGAGTCGGCGCCCTTGAACTCGGCCGCCGTGTCAGGAAAAAGCTTGCCGATGTCGCCCAGGGCAGCGGCGCCCAGCAGCGCGTCGGTGATGGCATGGGCCAGGGCATCGGCGTCCGAGTGGCCCAGCAGGCCGTGGGTATGCGGGATGGTGATGCCGCCCAGGATGAACGGGCGGCCGGTGACGAGCTGGTGGGTGTCCCAGCCTTCGCCAATACGCAGGGCAGGAAGGACGGAGGCGGCATTCATGCGCAGGATTGTCGGCGCAAAGGTCACGGTGCCGCGCTAACCTCGCGCCATGCCCGTGTCGAGCTTCGCGCGCCCTGCCCTGCTGCTGTGCCTGATGGCGGCCACTGCAGCCGCCGCCGCGCCACTGCCCACACTCAAGCTGCTGGTGTTTCCGGCACCGGGGCTGTTCGATGTGCAGGACGATGGCCGCATTGGCGGGCCGGGTGGCAACCTGCTGGACAAGATCGGCCGCGCCAGCGCGGTGACCTTCGCCACCGAGAGCCTGCCCATTCCGCGCGCCTGGCACACCATCCAGGCGACGCCGCAGAGCTGTGTGGTCGGCATGAGCCGCACGCCAGACCGGGAAGGCCGCTTTCAGTGGGTGGCGCCGATCTCCCGGGCCGATTTCATCGTTTACGGCCGCCCCGACTCGCCCGCCCTGACGCCCGAGCTGTCTGCGCTGCGCGGCCGCGCCGTGGTGGTGCTGCGCGAGACGGTGCCGGCCAACCAGCTGCGTGACCTGGGGGTGGCGGCCCAGGAGGTCAGCAACCCGGCCATCGCCCTGCGCATGCTGCAGGCGGGCCGGGTGGACTATTGGTACGTGCATCAACTGCTGGCCGAGCCGGCGGCCAGCGCGGCGGGCGGGCCGCCGCTCAAGCCGCTGTTCACCACCGCTCGCCACGACGGCTACCTGGCCTGCAACCTCGAAGTGCCCGCCGCCACGGTGGAGCAGCTGAGGCAGGCCTTGCAGCGGCTGCGCAGGAACGGCGACCTGGCCGAGTTCGGGCTGCGCTGAGGTCAACTTCCCCTGCTATGGTGCCGCGCCATGCGCCGCACCGCCCTGCTCCACCGCCTCGCCTCCGCCCTGTCTGCCACCCTGGCCCTGGTCACCTGCTTCGGTGCGCTGGCCCAGACCCTGCCTGCGGCCCCGCCAGCGTCCCCCGCTCCCACGGCCCGGCCCAAGATCGGCCTGGTGCTGTCCGGCGGCGGCGCGCGGGGCCTGGCCCACATCGGCGTGCTGCGCGTGCTGGAGGAGATGAAGGTGCCGGTGGACCTGATCGTCGGCACGAGCATGGGCGCCGTGGTGGGCGGCGCCTATGCCTCGGGACGCAGCGTGGACGAGCTCGAAGCCCTGGTGAAGAGCGCCAACTGGAACGCCATCCTGGCCGACCGCCCGGCGCGTGACCGCCTGTCCATCCGTCGCCGCGAGGACGACGAGCGCCTGCCCTCGCGCATCGAGTTCGGCTTCAACCTGGAACGCGGGGCCATGCTGCCTGGCGGCGCAGCAGGCAATGGTCAGCTGGAGGCGACGCTGTCGTCCCTGCTGCCCGCCACCCGAACGGACGATCCGCTGCGCAAGCTGCCCATCCCCTTCCGCGCGGTGGCCACCGACCTGCTCTCGGGCGCGATGCTCGACCAGGCTGACACGCCGCTCTTTGAGGCCCTGCGCGCCTCGATGGCGGTACCCGGCGTGTTCGCACCGCTGCGCGTCAACGGCCGCCCGCGCGTGGACGGCGGCCTGGTGCGCAACCTGCCCATCGACCTGGCGCGTCAGCTGGGCGCCGACATCATCATCGCGGTCAACGTGGGCACGCCGCTGCTCGAAGACCGCGAGATCACCAGCGCGGTGATGGTGGCCAATCAGATGCTGCAGATTCTGACCGAACAGAACGTGCAGCGCTCCCTGCGCGAGCTGCGCCCGCAGGACATCATCATCGACCCCGACCTGCCCGGCATGGGCTTCATGGACTTTCAACGTGCCGATGAAGCCATGGCCACCGGGCGCCGCGCCGCGCTTGCTGCCAGCGAGCGGCTGGCGGCACTGGCCGCCCCGGCCGATGCCGCCCGCCTGCAGGCGCGCCGCCTGAACCTGCCCGAAGAGTCACCGGGCGCCCTGCCGCTGGGCGAACTCAGCTTCAGCGGCATGCACCGCGTGAACCCAGAAGCCCTGCGCGCCGAACTCAGCCTGGCGCCCGGCACGCCCATCGGCCGCGCCGAGCTCGCCCGCGCGGTCGAACGCCTGGACGGCATGGGCGACTTCGACCGCATCGAGACCGATGTGGATGACCGCGATGGTCGCCGTGACGTCGCCTTCAAGCTGACCGAGGCCGACTGGGCCCCCAGCCGCATCCGCCTCGGCCTGGAGCTCTACAGCAACTTCGCCGATGCCAGCAGCTACTCGCTCGTGGCCATGCACGTGGCCAACTGGCTCAACCCCTGGGGTGCCGAGCTTCGCAGCGTGGCCCGCATCGGCTCGGCGCGCGGCCTGAACACCGAGTTCTACCAACCGCTGGGCCCGGGCTCGCGCTGGTTCGCGAGCGCCAAGCTCAGCTACGAGGCCGGCGCCAACGACGTGTTCTCCCAGGGTCAGCGCGCGCTGCGCCTGTCCAGCAGCCTGACGAGCGCCCAGCTCGAACTCGGCCATCGAGTGGCGGGCCTGGGCGACCTGCGCTTCGGCGTCGGCCAGCTGCGTGCCAGCAACGAGATCGTCGTGCCCGTGATCCCGGGGCGCGGGCCGCAGTCGCAGTCCTACACGCAAAGCTACCTGGAGCTGCACACCGACACCCTGGACTCCCTGGCCTTCCCGAGCCGCGGGCAATGGACCACGGCGCGCATCGAATGGCTGCGCCCGCGCGGTGAGAGCCAGGTCATCAACGCCTCGCTGCTCGGCCTGGCCGCCTTCCGGCTGGGTGACTGGGCGGGCCAGCTCTACGGCGAGGTCGCCCATGCCGAACGCGGCCAGACGCGCTCGCTCGGCGGCTACCTGCGCCTGTCCGGCACACCCGATGGCTCGCTGACCGGCGAGAACATGGTGCTGGCCCGCGTGGTGATGGCGCGCCGCATCGGCGAGATGCCGGTCGGCCTGGGCGGCGCGGTGCGCGTGGGCTTCTCGCTGGAGACCGGCGCTGTCAGCCCGGGCGCCGGCCTGCGCCTGGCCAACCTGCCCCGCGAGGGCTGGAAGCAGGCCGTCAGCGGCTTCCTGAGCGTGGACACCCGCTTCGGCCCGTTCTTCCTGGCCCTGGGCAGCACCCGCGGCGGGGACACCTCGGCCTATCTGCTGCTCGGGCCCACCTGGTAGAGCCAACGCTGCGCCAGCTCGAAATCCTCCGGCCAGGTCACCTTGAAGTTGGCCATCGAGGCGCGCACCAGCCGTGGCGCCAGGCCCAGGGCCTCGACGGCGCTGGCTTCGTCGGTGGCGGCGGCGCCCAGGGCCAGCAGCGCGCGCTCGACCAGGCCGAGGCGGAACATCTGCGGGGTCTGCGCGGCCCACTTGTCGCGGCGGTCGACCGTGGCGCTCACGCGCCCGTCCGCGCCGCCGGCCTTCAGCGTGTCGGCCACCGGCTGCGCGAGCAGGCCGCCGACCGCGTCGTGCTGGCAGGCGTCGATCAAGGCATCGACCCAGGCGGGCTGCAGCAGACAGCGGGCCGCGTCGTGCACCAGCACCCAGTCGTCATCCCCCGCGCCGCGGCGGCGCAACTCGGCCAGGCCGCCGAGCACGCTCTCGGCGCGGCTGGCCCCGCCGACCCGCGCCACCCAGGCACCGCAATCCGGCAGCGCGGCCTCGAAGCGGTCGTCAGACGGCGACAGCACCACCAGCGTCTGCGACAGGCGCGGCACTGCGACCAATGCCGCCAGCGTGTGGGCCAGCATGGGCCGGCCGGCGATCTCGACGTATTGCTTGGGCTGGCCGGCGCCGGAGCGTTCGCCCACGCCGGCCGCGGGCACCAGGGCAAAGAAGCGGGGAGGAGTCATCCCCGGCATTGTCGGCGCGACATCAGGTGTCGTGGCCGGGGTTCTGCCGGGCCAGCCGGCGCAGCAGGCCCGGCCAGGCCAGCGACGCGCCAGAGCCACGCATGACCTTGTCGCTCTGCGCGCGGATGCCGGCCAGGATGGCCGCCGGGATCTCGATCAGCGGGCCGCCGCCGGCCTGGGCTGCGATCTGGATCTCGCAGGCGCGCTGCAGCATGAACATCTTCAGGAAGGTGTCCGCCGCGCTGTGGCCCAGGGTCAGCAGCCCGTGGTTGCGCAGCACCATCAGCGAGGTGCGGCCGAGGTCAGCCACCAGGCGCACCTTCTCCTCGGGGTTGAGGGCCACGCCTTCGTAGTCGTGATAGCTCAGCGAGGCGAGCGGGAAGAGGCTGTGCTGGGAGATGGGGCGCAGCCCGTCGCGCTGGGCGCTGACCGCCACGCCCGCCACCGTGTGCAGGTGCATGACGAAGAGCGCATCCTCGCGGGCCTCATGCACCGCGCTGTGGATGATGAAGCCGGCGGGATTCACGTCGTAGTCACTGGGCGCCACCTTCTCGCCCGCGCGGTCCACCTTCACCAGGCTGCTGGCCGTGATCTCCTCGAACATCATCCCGTAGGGGTTGATCAGGAAATGGTGCTCCGGCCCCGGCACGCGGGCCGAGATGTGCGTGAAGATGAGGTCGTCCCAGCCGTGCAGCGCGGCCAGACGGTACAGCGCGGCGAGGTCGCAGCGGGTGGTCCATTCCTCGGGGCTCATGTCGGTCGGTGCCATGGCTTGTCTCCTTGCTTGGATGCGCCCCCAGCATAGGCCGGCGCGACGGGCTGGCCTGTCGCCTGCGCGCCTGCGGGGACAATCGGCGGGCCATGCTGATCTCCGACCTCCGCCAGCGCCTGCGCGCGCTCGGCGGCAATCCTGCTCATGAAAGCCGCGTGCTGCGCCACTGGCTGCACAGCCTGCCCCTGGCCGGCGGCAAGCGGCCGCTGGAGGGCTGGCTGCCCAAGGCCGTGCTCGAAGCCCTGCCCGGCCTGATGGCCGAGCTTGACGCGCTGGTGACCCTGCGCAGCGAGCACCCCGGCGGCGACGGTGTGTCGGCCCGGCTGCTGCTGGGGCTCACCGACGGCCAGACCGTGGAGACCGTGCTGCTGCCGCGCGACGGCGTCTGCGTGTCGAGCCAGGTCGGCTGTGCGGTGGGCTGTGCCTTCTGCATGACGGGCACCGAGGGCCTGATCCGCCAGGTGGGCAGCGCCGAAATCGTGGCGCAGGTGGTCATGGCGCGGCGCAAGAACGCGCGGCTCAAGAAGGTCGTGTTCATGGGCATGGGCGAGCCTTCGCACAACCTGGCCAACGTGATGGACGCCATCACGCTGCTGGGCCGTGAGGGCGGGTTCGCGCACAAGCAGCTGGTGTTCTCCACCGTGGGCGACGAGCGTGCCTTCGCGGCGCTGAACGAAGCCGAGGTCAAGCCGGCGTTGGCGCTGTCGCTGCACACCAGCGATGCCGCCAAGCGCGCCGAGCTGCTGCCGCGCGCGCCGCGCATCGCGCCGCAAGACCTCGTCGAGGCTGCCGATGCCTACGCCCGCGCCAGTGGCTACCCCATCCAGTACCAGTGGACGCTGCTGGACGGCGTGAACGACGGCCCCGACGAACTCGACGGCATCGTTCGCCTGCTGCAGGGGCGCTACGGGCTGCTGAACATGATTCCCTTCAACAGCGCGCCGGGGCTGCCTTTCGTGCGCCCCAGCTGGGACCGGGCCCGCGCCATCGCCGCCGAGCTGAGCCGCCGCGGCGTGCTGACCAAACTGCGCGACTCCGCCGGCCAGGACGTGGACGGCGGCTGCGGCCAGCTGCGGGCCCGGGAGGCCGTCGGCCGGCCCGCGAAGGTCGTGAGGATTCACGCGCCGGGCCGGTAACCTGACACCTCATTCGGCGACAGGATCGCTCGGTTACACACGCAGAATCCCCTCCGCCGGCTTCAAGGCCGCCGTCAGAAGAACGCTCAACCCGGAGGAGACATGACCCCAGCCCAGCGGCTCGCCCAACGCACGCGCCTCGCCCTGCTGATCGCCGCCTCGGCGCTCAGCCTGCAGGCCTCGGCCGGCACCACGGTCAACAAGTTCGAGCCCACCGCCCAGCTCGGCGGCAGCACGCTGCAACTCAACGGCAAGGGCACCCGCGTGCGCCTGGTGTTCAAGGCCTACGACATGGGGCTGTACACCACCAAGCGGGTCAGCACGCCGGCCGAGCTGCTGGCCCTGCCCGGGCCGAAGCGACTGCACTTCATCGCGCTGCGCGAATTGCAAGGGACCGAGCTCGGCCGGCTGTTCCTGCGCGGCATGGGCGACAACACGCCCAGCGCGCAGATGACGCGCCACGCACTGGCCACCACCCGCCTGATCGAGATCTTTTCGGGCAAGCCCAAGCTGATGCCCGGCGACACCTTCGCGATGGACTTCGTGCCGGGCAAGGGCACGCAGTTCTACATCCAGGGCCAGCCCCAGGGCGCGCCGGTGGGCGACGACGAGTTCTTCACGCTCGTGCTGCGCATCTGGTTCGGCGACACACCGGCTGACATCCCGCTGCGCGATGCCCTGCTGGATGGCCTCACGGGCTGAGGCCCGCGTGATTCGTTCCTAGAATGCGCGGCCATGCGCCGCTGGTTCATTGCCCTGCTGACCCTGTTCGTCGCCGCCCAGATGTCCTGGGCGGGCGCGGCGCTGTGTTGTGTGGCTGACCTGCGGGGGCAGCGGGCCGGCGCCCGGGGCCTCATCGTCTCGGAGCAGGCGCATGCCCCGGCCGACGCCGCCCACGCCGTGTGCGAGACCGCGCACTGCCATTGCCACCACGCCGGCTGCGCGACGCCGGTGGCCGAGGCACCCCTGCCGGCGCGCCCGCTGCTGCCCGGCCCTGAGCTGCAGACTGCAGCGCGCCTGAAGTCCCACATCCCGCCCGGGCTCGAACGCCCCAATTGGCTGCGCGCCTGATCCGGCGCGCCGCTCCTGCTCCGCTTCTGCCTGAAGCCGCACCCCGAGGTGCCGGCCGCGCCGAACCGTCCGACGTTGTTTCAACTTCCGGAGCGTTCGATGCGAACTCTTTTGCGATTGACTCGCCGGTGGCCTGCGCTGTGCTTGGCGCTGGCCCCTGGCCTGGCTTCTTCCCTGACGCTGGCCGAGGCGCAAGCCTTGGCCCTCACCCACAACCCCAACCTGGCCCAGGCACGCCTGGCCCTGCAGGCCCAACAGGCGGCTGAACGGCAGGCCGGGGCACGGCCCAACCCCGAACTCGGCCTCCAGCTCGAAGACACCCGCGCAGCCACGCGCACCGGCACCCTGCAGCTGTCGCAGACTCTCGAACTCGGCGGCAAGCGGGAAGCCCGCCTCGCTGCGGCGGCGCTGGCGCGCGAACAGGCGGCCGTGGCGCTCGCCGGCCGCGAGGCCGAACTCCAGGCCGAGGTGGCTGCAGCCTTTCACGGCCTGCTCGGCGCCCAGGCGCAGCGACAACAGGCCGAGGTCACCCGCGACCTCGCCCGGCGCGCTCGCGCTGCCGCGCAGCTGCGCCTGCAGGCGGGCAAGGTGCCTCCGCTCGAAGCGGCCCGCGCGGCTGTGGCCGAGGCGTCGGCCCAGGCCGACCTGGCGCAGGCGGAACGCGAGCTGGCCTTGGCGCATGCGCGGCTCGCGGCCCTCGGCATTCCCGATGCGCAGGCCGCCAGCCCCGCTGAGGGCGACGTCGCGACCCTGCCCTCCGTGCCCGACCCGCAACGGCTGGCCGAACGGCTGGCCGACGCCCCCGTCGTGCGCATCGCCCGGCTGGAGATGGCCCGCCACCAGGCCTTGAGCGCGGGCGAGCGCGCACGGCGCGTGCCCGACCTCACCGTGACCCTCGGCGCCAAGCGCGATGCCGAGCTGGGCCGCACCCAGGCGGTCATCGGCCTGTCGCTGCCGCTGCCCTTGAACGACCGCAACACCGGCGCACTGACCGAGGCCCTGAGGCGCGAAGACCAGGCCCGTGAGGCCCTGGACGCAACGCAGCGCCAACTGCAGCTGGAGGTCACCGAGGCCCGGTCGCAATGGGAGCTCAGCCGCGACCAGGCCCGGCTGCTGGGCCACGAGGCCCTGCCTGCCGCACAGACCGCCTACGACACGGCCCTGCGCGGCTTCGAGCTGGGCAAGTTCAGCTTCCTCGACGTGCTGGACGCGCAGCGCACCCTGGCCCAGCTCCGCCGCGAACGGCTGCAGCACCTCATCCAGGCCCACCGCGCCGCGGCCACGCTGGCCCGGCTGCTCGGCCGCCCCCTCACCCTGGACACCCCGGAGTCCTGAGCCATGAACACCAAGACCAAGATTGCCGCCGTGATCGCGGCCGGCCTGCTGCTGGGCGCTGTCATCCTGCGCAGCCACAAGCCCGGTGAAGCCGCGCATGACGACGACCATGATCACGCCGCCGAAGCCGCGGGCGCCGCATCCAGCGCCTCGGCACCCGCCGCCGCCGCGGCACCCCGCACCCGCTTCAGCGACGAGCAACTGCGCCACAACGGCGTGCTGCTGGCGGCCGCGGGCCCGGCACGTTTGCAGGGCCAGCTGCAACTGCTCGGTGAAGTGAGCCTGAACCACGACCGCAGCCTCAACCTCACCGCCCGGCTCGCGGGCCGCGTGGAGGCGGTGCACGTCAGTGCGGGCGACCGCGTGCAGCGCGGCCAACTGCTGGCCGTCATCAGCAGCCCGGCACTTGCCGACCAGCGCGCCGAACTGCTGGCCGCCCGCCAGCGGCTCGCACTGGCCCAGGCCACGCATGAGCGCGAGAAGCGTCTGTGGGAGGAGAAGATTTCGGCCGAGCAGGACTACCTCGCCGCGAGACAGGCCTGGCAGGAGGCCGAGATCACGGTGCAGGCCGCGCGGCAGAAGCTGGCGGCACTCGGCGCCGCCTCGACGACCGACGCGCAAGGCCTGGCACGGCTTGAGATCCGCGCACCGATCGCGGGTGTCATCGTCGACCGCAAGATCACCGTCGGTGACGTGATGCAGGCCGACGCGCCGGCCTTCCAGCTGGCCGACCTCAGCACGGTGTGGGTCGAACTGGCCGTCCCCGCCCGCGAGCTACCGCAACTGCAGGAAGGCATGACGGCCCGGGTGCGGGCCAGCGCCTTCGAGGCGCAGGCCGAGGCCCGGCTGGCTTACATCGGCTCGCTCATCGGCACCCAGAGCCGCAGCGCGGTGGCGCGGCTGGTGCTGCCCAACCCGCAGGGCCTGTGGCGGCCAGGGCTGCCGGTCACGGTGGCCCTGCGGGCCGAGCCGGCCGAAGTGCCGGTGGCCGTGCCGCTGGAGGCCTTGCAGACCCTGGATGACGCACCGGTGGTGTTCGTGCGCCAGGGCCAGACCTTCGAAGCCCGCCGCGTCGAGACCGGCCGCCGTGACGAGCGCCAGGTCGAGATCCTGTCGGGCTTGCGCGCCGGTGAACGCTATGCCGCCCGCAACAGCTTCGTCGTCAAGGCCGACCTCGGCAAGGCGGCGGCCGAGCATGCGCACTGACCGGAGGCCTGCCATGTTCGACCGACTCATCCAAGCCGCCATCCACCAACGCTGGGCCGTGATGGCCGCCGTGCTCGCCATGGCTGCGCTCGGCGTGTTCAGCCTGCTGCGCCTGCCCATCGACGCGGTGCCCGACATCACCAACGTGCAGGTGCAGATCAACACGCCTGCGCCAGGCTACTCGCCGCTGGAAGCCGAGCAGCGCGTCAGCTTTGCGGTGGAGACGGCCATGGCCGGCCTGCCGCGCCTGACACAGACACGCTCGCTGTCGCGCTACGGCCTGTCGCAGGTGACCGTGGTGTTCCAGGACGGCACCGATCTCTACTTCGCCCGCCAGCTCGTCAACGAGCGGCTGCTGCAGGCCCAGGCCGCGCTGCCGCCCGGGCTCACGCCCATGCTCGGACCGATTGCCACCGGGCTGGGCGAGATCAGCATGTGGACGGTGGAGGCCAAGCCCGGCGCGCTCAAGCCCGACGGCAAGCCCTACACGCCAGCCGACCTGCGCGAGATCCAGGACTGGATCGTCAAGCCGCAGCTGCGCACCGTGCCCGGCGTGACCGAGATCAACACCATCGGGGGCGAGGCCAAGGTCTACCAGGTAGCGCCCTGGCCCGACCGGCTGGCCGCCCACGGCCTGACGCTGGCGGACCTGGTGCAGGCGCTGGAGCGCAACAACGCCAACGTCGGCGCCGGCTATATCGAGCGCCGCGGCGAGCAGGTGCTGGTGCGGGTGCCGGGCCAGGTGGGCGGGCTCGACGACATCGGCCGCATCGTCGTCACCCAGGCTGGCGGCGCGCCGGTGCGGGTGAGCGACGTGGCCGATGTGGGGTTCGGCCAGGAGCTGCGCAGCGGTGCGGCCACCGAGAACGGCCGCGAGGTGGTGCTGGGCACCGTCTTCATGCTGCTGGGAGAGAACAGCCGCGAGGTGTCCAGCGCCGTCAATGCCCGGCTGGCGCAGGTCAACCGCAGCCTGCCCGACGGTGTCCTCGTGCAGACGGTCTACGACCGCACGACGCTGATCGACAAAGCGATTGCGACGGTGCGCGCCAACCTGCTCGAAGGCGCGCTGCTGGTGATCGCGGTGCTGTTCGCCTTCCTGGGCAATCTGCGGGCGGCGGTCATCACGGCAGCCGTCATCCCGCTGTCGATGCTGTTCACCTTCAGCGGCATGGTGGCCCACCGGGTCAGCGCCAACCTGATGAGCCTGGGTGCGCTGGACTTCGGGATCATCGTGGACGGAGCGGTCGTCATCGTGGAGAACTGCGTGCGCCGGCTCGCCCATGCGCAGGCTGCCGCCGGCCGGGCCCTGACCCGCGAGGAGCGCTTCACCGCGGTGTTTGCCGCCGCCCGCGAGGCGCGCCGGCCGCTGCTGTACGGCCAGCTCATCATCATGGTGGTCTACCTGCCGATCTTTGCGCTGGGCGGTGTGGAGGGCAGGATGTTCCACCCCATGGCCTTCACCGTGGTGTTGGCGCTGCTGGGCGCCATGCTGCTGTCGGTCACCTTCGTGCCGGCCGCCGTGGCGCTGTGGATGCACGGCCCGGTGGCGGAGCGCGAGAACCGCCTGATGGCCGGGGCACGCGGCGCGTATGCAGCGCTGCTGTCGCGCGTCCTCGCTCAGCCCGCGCTGGTCGCGACGGTGGCCGCTGTGGCGCTGGCACTCAGCCTGCTGATGGCCAGCCGGCTGGGCAGCGAATTCGTGCCGAACCTGGACGAAGGCGACATCGCGGTGCATGCGTTGCGCATCCCGGGCACGTCGCTGACGCAGTCGGTGGACATGCAGCAGGAGCTGGAGCGCACGCTGCTGCAGGCGCCTGAAGTGGCGCGGGTGTTCTCCAAGATCGGCACGGCCGAGATCGCCAGCGACCCCATGCCACCGAACGTGGCCGACACCTTCGTGATGCTCAAGCCGCGCCGCGAGTGGCCCGACCCGCGCCTGCCCTCGGCCGCCCTGGTCGAGCAGCTGCAGGCGCTCGCCAACGGCGTGCCGGGCAACAACTACGAGTTCACCCAGCCCATCCAGATGCGCTTCAACGAGTTGATCTCCGGCGTGCGCAGCGACGTGGCCGTCAAGGTGTTCGGCGATGACATGGCCACGATGGAAGCCACGGCCGAGCGCATGGCCGATGTGCTGGGCACCGTGGCTGGCGCGGCTGACGTGAAAGTCGAGCAGACCAGCGGCCTGCCGGTGCTCACGCTGCAACTGGACCGCCCCGCCCTGGCGCGACTGGGGCTGAGCGTGGCCGACGTTCAGCAGACGGTGGCGGCCGCGGTGGGTGGCCAGCCCGCTGGCACGGTGTTCGAAGGCGACCGCCGCTTCGAGCTGCAGGTACGCCTGCCCGAGGTGCTGCGCAGCGACCTGCAGGCCCTGGGCCGGCTGCCCTTGCGGCTGCCCGGTGGCGGCCATGTGCAGCTGGGCGACGTGGCGCGCTTCGAGCAGGCCCCCGGGCCCAACCAGATCAGCCGCGAGGACGGCAAGCGCCGCGTGGTGGTGACGGCGAATGTGCGCGGCCGAGACATCGGCAGCTTCGTGGCCGAGGCACAAGCCCGGCTGGCGCGCGAGGTCACCGTGCCGCCCGGCTACTGGACGAGCTGGGGTGGCAGTTTCGAGCAGCTGCAGTCGGCCACCGCACGGCTCAAGCTCGTGGTGCCTGCCGCCCTGGCCCTGGTGCTGGCCTTGCTGGTGGCGATGTTCGGCAACCTGCGCGACGGACTGCTGGTGTTCACCGGCGTGCCGTTTGCCTTGACGGGCGGCATTGCGGCGCTCTGGCTTCGCGACATGCCGTTGTCGATCTCCGCCGGCGTGGGCTTCATCGCACTGTCGGGCGTGGCCGTGCTCAACGGCCTGGTGATGATCGCCTTCATCCGTCAGCTGCGCGAGCAGGGCCGGACGCTCGACGACGCGGTCAACGAAGGCGCGCTGGCGCGCCTGCGGCCGGTGCTGATGACGGCCCTGGTAGCCGCGCTGGGTTTCGTGCCGATGGCGCTCGCCACGGGCACGGGCGCAGAGGTGCAGCGGCCGCTGGCCACGGTGGTGATCGGCGGCATCGTGTCGTCCACGGCGCTGACGCTGCTGGTGCTGCCGCTGCTGTACCGCTGGGCCCACGCAAGGGCGCAGGGGCGAGCCTCAGCTGCTGCGGTAGGCGTCGGCGTCCAGGCCTAGCCGGCGGATGCGGTCGTGCAGGGTCTTGCGGGCCAGGCCCAGCCGCTCACCGGCGCGGGCGATGTTGCCGCCGCATTCGGTCAGCGCCTGCACGATCCACTGCCGCTCGACGGCCGCCAAGGCTTCGTCCAGCGGCAGCGCGGGCATCTCGGCCAGCGGCTGGGCTGCAGACGACGCCACGGGCGGGCTGTCGGGCACCAGACCCAGCACCCAGCGCTCGGCGAAGTTGCGCAATTCGCGCACATTGCCGGGCCAGTCGCGCGCCTGCCAGGCGGACAGCTGTGCCGCCGTCCATGCCGGCACCGGGCGCTGCAGTCGTTCGGCCGCCTGGGCACAGAAATGGCTGAGCAGCCGCGGGATGTCCTCACGTCGCTGGCGCAGCGGCGGCAGCTCGATGCTGGCCACATCCAGGCGGTAGAACAGGTCCTCGCGAAAGCGCCCCTGCGCGGCCAGGGCGAGCAGGTCGACCTTGGTGGCCGCCACGATGCGGCAGGCCAGCGGCACGGCCGTGTTGGCGCCCAGCCGCTCGACACTGCGCTCCTGCAGCACCCGCAACATCTTGACCTGCAGGGCCATCGGCATGGACTCGATCTCGTCCAGGAACACCGTGCCCTCGCCCGCGAACTCCAGTTTGCCGATGCGCCGCTTGGCCGCGCCGGTATAGGCCCCGGCCTCGGCGCCGAAGATCTCCGACTCGAACACGCTTTCCGGCAGCGCGCCGCAGTTGATGGCCACAAAAGCGCCCCGCCCGCCGCCGGCGGCATGCAAGGCGCGGGCGACCACCTCCTTGCCCGTCCCCGTCTCGCCGTGGATGAGCACATCCACCCGCGCCGGGCCCAGCGTGCCGATCAGCGTGCGCACCTGCTCCATGGCGGCGCTGGCGCCCAGCAGGCCATCGGCGGGGCCTTCGCCGAGCTGGGCCTTCAGGCGCCGGTTCTCCAGCACCAGGCGGCGCTGCGCGAGGGCGCGGCGCACCACCTCCACCAGATGCTCGGCCGAGAACGGCTTCTCGATGAAGTCCCAGGCGCCATCGCGCATGGCTTCGACTGCCATGCCGATGTCGCCATGGCCGGTGACGAGGATGACCGGCAGCTCCGGGTCCTGCTCGCGCAGGGTCTGCAGCAGCGCCAGCCCACTGTCGCCCGGCAACTGCACATCGCAGACCACCACGCCGGCAAAAGCCGGCGTCAACCAGCGGCGTGCGGCCTCGGCCGAATCCACGCCCTGCGTGCCCAGCCCGGCGAGCTTGAGGCTCTGCGTGGTGGCCAGGCGCACATGCTCGTCGTCTTCGACCAGCAGCACATCGGTGAGGGAGCTCATGGCGAAATTGTCGTTCCCGACGGGGCCAGCGGCAGGCGCAGGCAGAACTGCGCGCCCCCCTCCGGCCGGTTGCTGCCCTGCAGACTGCCGCCCAGGGCATTGGCGATCGAGGCCGAGATGGACAGCCCCAGGCCGAGACCGTCGCCACGCCGCTTGGTGGTGAAGAAGGGCTCGAAAAGGCGGGCCAGCACCTCGTCGCTCAGGCCAGGGCCGGTATCCGTCACGCGCAGCAGCGCAGCCTCGCCGGCCACCTCGGCGCTGAGCGTGACCGTGCCGCCGCCCTGCTCCGCGCTGGCATCGATGCCGTTGCGCAGCAGGTTCACCAGCACCTGCTCGATGCGCACCTGCTGCCCCATCACGGCGAGGCCCTCGGGCACGGGCTCGCACACCAGGGCCACCCGCTGCCGGCGAGCCTCGGCGCCGACCAGCGCGATGGCCGCCTGGAAGGCCGTGGCCACGGGCACTGGCTGCACCCGCAGCTCGTCACGGCGCGCAAAGCCCTTGAGCTGCGCCACGATGGCTGCAATGCGCTGGGTGAGCTGGTCGATGGCCGCAAGGTTGCCTTCGGCGTCGTCCTGCATGCCGCGCTGCAGGAAGACGCGTGCGTTGTCGTTCAGCGCCCGCAGCGCCGCCAGCGGCTGGTTGATCTCGTGGGTGATGCTGGCTGCCATCTGGCCCAGCACGGCCAGCTTGCCGGCCTGCACCAGGTCGTCCTGCGTGGCACGCAGGGCGAGTTCGGTGCGGTGCAGTTCGTCCACGCGGGCTTGCAGCTCCCGGGTGCGCTCGGCGATGCGGGCCTCCAGGCTGTCATGCGCGGCGCGCAGCTCGCCCTGGGCGGCCAGTCGCTCGCGGGCGCGGCGGCGGCGCAGTTGGGCATAGGCCAGAGCCAGCAGCAGCGACACCCAGGCGAGCGCCGCCGCCCAGGCGCGGCCGGCCGCGATCTGCTCCGCGCCGCGGATCTCCGTCAGCGAGAGCAGGCGCCAGCCGCGCCCCTCCACCACCTGTTCGGTCACCAGCGCGCGCAGCGGCGCGTGCGCGGCGCCCACCCGCTCCACCCGCCAAGTGCTGGACAGCCGCGACGCAGCGCGCACCAGGGGCGGCAGCGGCAGATCGCCGTATTGCTGGGTGGCCTGCAGCTCGTCCCGCGCGGCGGCCGACAAGGGCGCGAGCGTGCGGTACTTCCACTCGGGGCGGCTGGCCAGGAACACCACGCCGCGGGCATCCGCCAGCATCAGCTCGCCCGCGCTGCGCGCCCAGTTGGCTTCCATCTCGTCGAGCGACACCTTCAGCACCACCACACCCGGCGCCGCGCCGCTCAGGCGGTGGGCGATGAAGTAGCCCGGCGTGCCGGTGGTGGAGCCCCGGGCGTAGAAGTGGCCGCTGCCCTGGCGCATCGCGTCGCGGAAGTACGGCCGGTAGGCGTAGTTCTGGCCGACGAAGGTCTGCGCGTCCTGCCAGTTGCTGGCGGCCAGGGTCAGGCCGTGGGCGTCGACCAGGAAGATGGCGGGCGCCGCAGCATCGCGCGCCACGCCTTCGGGCAAGGCGTTCACCTCGGTCACGCGCGCGGCCGAGCCAGGCTGGGCCAGCAGGCCCGCCAGCGCCGGGTGGCGCGCCAGCACCTGGGGCACGGCTTCGTACTTGTCGAGCGCACCGGTCAGCTCGTGCGCCACGAAGCGCAGGTGGCGCTGGGCTTCGTCCTGCGTCTGCGCCAGCGCCAGGTCCAGCGACACCCGCCAGGCGGCAAACGCCAGGCCCAGGCCGCCGAGCACCACGGCCAGCAACAGGGCGACCGTGCGGCGCCAGCGGGGTGTGCGCAACGCGCTCACGGCCGCCCGCTGCAGGCCCGCGGGGGCGCAGTCAGCCAAGCCTCAAGACTCGGCATCGATCCTCGAATGCTTGCGGGTATCACGCATCAGCAGGTAGACAAGCAGGGAGCAGGCGATCACCGCGGTAGCGTACCAATAGAAGCCGCTTTCCATGCCGGCCTGCTTGAACCACAAGGCCACGTACTCGGCGCTGCCGCCGAACACCGACACCGCAATCGCATAGGGCACGCCCACGCCGGTGGCGCGGATGGACGCCGGGAAGAGCTCGGCCTTCACCACCGCGTTGATCGACGTGTAGCCGCTGACGATAAGCCAGGCGCAGGCGATCAGGCCGAAGGCCTCCCACGGGCCTTGCGCATGCCGGATGGCGGTCAGCAAGGGCACGGTGAAGATCGTGCCGAGGATCGCGAAGCCCAGCAGCAGCGGCTTGCGGCCGATGCGGTCAGACAGCGCGCCATAGACCGGCTGCAGCAGCGCGGCGAACACCAGGCTCGCGGCTGACACCGCGGTGGTCTGCGCATCGGTCAGGCCCACCGACAGCTTCAGGAACTTCTGCATGTAGGTGGTGTAGACGTAGAAGGCCAGCGTGCCACCCATGGTCAGGCCGATGACGATCAGGCATTCACGCGGATGCTGCAGCAGCAGCTTGAAGCCGCCCATGCGGTCCTGGCCCTGGCTGCGTTGCTTCTCGAAGGCCTGCGTCTCGGGCAGGTCCGACCGCATGATGAGGGCCACCACGGCCAGCGCGGCGCCGATGAAGAACGGAATGCGCCAGCCCCAGGCCTTCAGCTCGGCGGCGTCCAGCACGAAGTTCTGCAGCACCAGCAGCACCACGAGCGCGGTGAGCTGGCCGCCGATCAGGGTCACGTACTGGAAGCTCGAATAGAAGCCCCGGTGGCGCGACGTGGCCATCTCGGACAGGTAGGTGGCGCTCGAGCCGTACTCCCCACCCAGGCTCAGGCCCTGCAGCAGGCGGGCCACCAGCAGCAGGATGGGCGCCCAGACGCCCACGGCGGCATAGGTGGGCGCGCAGGCGATCATCAGCGAGCCGCCACACATCAGCAGCACCGACAGCATCAGCGCGCGGCGGCGGCCATGGCGGTCGCCGATGTAGCCGAACAGCAGGCCGCCGATGGGCCGGATGAAGAAGCCGAGCGCAAAGATGGCGGCGGTCGACAGCGACTGCGCGACCGGGTCGCTGGACGGGAAGAACGAAGACGCGAAGTACAGCGAGAAGGCCGCGTAGCAGTAGAAGTCGTACCACTCGACGAGGTTGCCGATGGAGCCGACAAAGATGGCCTTGACGCGCTTGAACTCGATGGGATCGGATGCCGCCGGCGCGGGGCGCACCGAAGCGGGAGGAAGGGTCGCCGACATGATGTCTCCTGGGTTGTGTGCCCCAGGACAGAGCAGATCCCGTGCCATGCCGGTGCGCGGGAGCTCAGCCCCTCACCAAGGCGAGGCGCCCGCTGCGAGGCCGCCGGCAACGGCGACTCTCCGCCGCTGCGGCGGCGACTTTCCGCCGCGCTTCAGGCGACTACAAGCGCAGCTCGATGCGAGCCATGTCGAAGCGGGTGGCCTCGCCGTCCTGCCGCACGCTGACCACGCGGAAGTTGCGCGCCGTGCCCACGCGGTACTCGAAGTCGCCCGCCTTGGGGGCGCTGTCGCAGCGCAGGCGCTCATCCTCCTTGGGTGGCTTCACGCGGGCGGCGGGGTCGCGGCAGTCCACCACGGTGCCATAACGCGCCAGCTCCTTGGCGTAGAACGCGGCCACCGTCGACGGGCTGCTGGCCACGCGGTACTTGAGCGCATGGATCTGCAGGCCGAAGGCGCCGACCCAGGCACCGAGGCTGGCACCGGGCTTGTCGTCCTTGCTTTCCGTAAAGGCGACGGCACCGCTGAACACCGGCAGGCCGACATCGGCCGGCGTGGTGCGGGAGTTGGCCTGCAGGCCGGCGCTGAAGCCGCCGTCCTCGCCGGCATGGGCGGTGGCGAGCGTCAGGGTCGCCAGGGCGGCGAGGGCCAGAGGTCGAAGGGTCGAAGCGCGCGAGGTCACGAAGGTCTCCTGGCTGTGTCGATGGCTGCAGACTACGCATCCACCGCCCCGCGCACGACACCGCCGCGACAGGCTGCACGATGGCCGGGACAGGCTGCCGCGGCCCCCGACAGGCCTCAGCCCGCCTTGCGCCGCTCCGCCACCCAGGCCTGCACCAGCTCGCGCAGCACCGGCAGCGGCACCTGGCCCGCGGTCAGCACGACGCGGTGGAAGCCCTTGATGTCGAACTTGCTGCCCAGGGCCGCCGTGGCCTCGGCGCGCAACTTCGTGACTTCGAGCTGGCCGATCTTGTAGCCCAGGGCCTGGCCCGGCCAGACGATGTAGCGCTCGACCTCCGACTCGACATCGCTCTCGGCCATGGAGGAGTTGTCCAGCATGTACTTGATGGCCTGCTCGCGCGTCCAGCCCTTGTGGTGCAGCCCGGTGTCGACCACCAGGCGCATCGCGCGCAGCTGCTCATCGGAGAGGCGCCCGTACCACTGGTAGGGGTCGGTGAAGAGGCCGAGCTCCTTGCCCAGGCTCTCGGCATACAGCGCCCAGCCTTCCACGTAGGCCACATAGAAACTGCCGTAGCGGCGGAACTTGGGCAGGCTCTGGTCTTCCTGCGCGATGGACACCTGGAAGTGATGGCCCGGCGAGGCCTCGTGCAGCGACAGGGTCTCCATGCCGAAGATGGGCTGGGCCTTGAGGTTGTAGGTGTTCACGTAGAACACCCCGGGGCGCGAGCCGTCGGAGGACGGGTTCTGGTAGGACGCGCCAGCCGCGCTCTGCGCGCGGAAGGCCTCCACCTCGCGCACTTCGTAGTCGGCCTTGGGCGAGATGTCGAAGAGCTTGGGCGTGAGGCCGTTGATCTTCTTCTGCAGGTCACGGTAGCCCGCGAGCAGGTCTTCCGGCTTGGTGAAGTAGAACTTGGGGTCGTCCTGCAGATGCTTGAAGAAGGCCTTCAGGTCGCCCTGGAAACCCACCTGCTGGCGCACGGCTTCCATCTCACCCAGGATGCGCTTGACTTCCTTCAGGCCGATCTCGTGGATCTGGTCGGGCGTGAGCGCCACCGTGGTGGACTGGCGCACCCGCCAGGCGTACCAGGCCTTGCCGTCCGGCAGGGCCGACCACGCCGTGCTGGCACGGGCCTTGGGCGTGTACTCGTCACGCACGAAGGCCAGCAGCCGGCCGTAGGCAGGCAGCACCTGGGTCGAGAGCAGTTCGCGCATCTGCGCGGTGATGCGCTCGCGGTCGGCGGCGGGCACGCTGTCGGGGAAGTTTTTGATCGGGCCCCAGAAGAGGCTCTTCTCGGGTTCGCTCACCGCCAGTGACTGCAGCTGCGGCAGCACCTTCTCCATCACGGCCCGAGGCTGCGTGACACCGGCCTTGAGGCCCTCGCGCATGTTGGCGATGGTGCCGTCGAAGATGGGCACGGCCAGCGTCAGGCGCTTGAGCCAGTCGTCGTAGTCCTTGGTGCTGCGAAACGGCTGGATGGACTGGCCCGTGCCCATCTGCGCCAGAAAGCTGGGCAGGCCGCCGATCTGGCTGATGGGCTGCATCCAGTCGGGGAAGCGTTCGCCAGCCAGTGCCTGCTCCAGGTCGAGCTTGAGGATGCTGTAGGACACCTGGTCCTTGGGCGCCAGTTGTGTCTTCTTGAAACCCGCCAGTTCCTTCAGGCTGCGACGCAGTTCCTGCTTCTCGCTGGCGCGCCAGGCGGCGGTGGTGGTGTCGTTGAGCCGGTCGTTGTAGCGCGGGTCGCCCAGCGAGGTGGCCAGCACGGGCTGGCGTTCCAGCGTGCGTTCCCACTGCGCCTCCAGCCATTGGTGGAATCGCTCGCTCTCGGTCGGCGCGGCCCAGGCCGGCAGGGCGAGGGCCGACGTGGCGGCGATCAGGCTGAGAACGTGGCGGCGGCGCATGTCATCTCCGGGTGTGCAGTGCCGCGCATGCTAGCGATGCCCCCGCACGCCAGCCAAAGGACATGCCTCCCTAGAATGCGCACGAGCCCCGCTTTTGGGGCTGTTGTCGTTTGTAGGCCCGCATGTCTTTGCCCTCGCTGCCGGTGATTGCGCCCGGCAAGAAGTTCACTCACCCTCGGCCCCTCGGCTCGGCAGACGCCCTGCTGCTCGCGCGCTTCGTGCAGCAGCAGCGCGACGCAGGGCGGCTGGCCGCCATCTTCACGGCCGAGCCCGGCGACACCCAGCGGCTCGAAGACGAGCTGAAGTTCTTCGCGCCCGAACTGAAGGTCGCCGTCTTCCCCGACTGGGAAACCCTGCCCTACGACAGCTTCAGCCCTCACCAGGATCTGATCTCCGAGCGGCTGGCCACGCTGTGGGAGCTGCTGCAGGCGAAGAAGTCCAAGACCATCGACGTCGTGCTGATGCCGGCGTCCACCGCGCTCACGCGGCTGGCGCCGCCGAGCTTTCTGGCCGGCACCACGTTCAACTTCAGGCAGAAGCAGCGTCTGGATGAAGCTTCGCTGCGCTCGCAGCTCACGCTGGCCGGCTACACGAATGTCAGCCAGGTGGTGCAGCCGGGTGAGTACGCGGTGCGCGGCGGGCTGATCGACCTCTTCCCGATGGGCTCGGCCGTGCCCTACCGCGTGGACCTGTTCGGCGACGAGGTCGACTCCATCCGCGTGTTCGACCCCGACAGCCAGCGCAGCCTCTACCCCGTGCCCGAGGTGCGCCTGCTGCCCGGGCGCGAGTTCCCGATGGACGAGGCGGCGCGCAAGGCCTTCCGCAACCGCTGGCGCGAGAAGATGGACGGCGACCCGAGCAAGTCGCGCATCTACCGCGACATCGGAGACGGCATCGCGTCAGGCGGCATCGAGTACTACCTGCCGATCTTCTTCGAGCAGACGGCGACCGTCTTCGACTACCTGGGCACCGAGGCCGGGCTGGCCCTGCACGGCGAGGTGGACGAAGCCATCCAGCGCTTCTGGACCGACACCAAGGAGCGCCACCGCTTCCTGCAGCACGACCCCGAGCGTCCGCTGCTGCCGCCCCAGGAGATCTTCCTGACGAGCGAAGACTTCTTCGGCCTGACCAAGCCGCATGCGGTGCTGTCGGTGCGCGGTGCGGAGCCGGTGGACTTCGCCCGCCCGCTGCCCGACATCAGCGTGGAGCGCGGCGTGCAGGAGCCGCTGGCCCGACTGGAGGCCCACCTCAAGAGCACGCCGCACCGCGTGCTGCTGCTGGCTGAAAGCGATGGCCGCCGTGAAAGCCTGCTGGAGCAGCTGCGCGATCACAAGATCGACCCGCCCTCGGTCAAGGACCTGGCAGAGTTCTGGGCCAGCGATGAAAAGTACGCCATCACGGCGGCGCCGCTGGCCAGCGGCTTCTTCTGGCTCGACGCCGAACGCCCCGTCCAGCTCATCACCGAGACGGAACTGTTTGCGACCACGCCCACCACGCGGCGGCGCCGCAAGCAGGAGCAGGTCAGCGACGTCAATGCGCTGATCAAGGACCTCTCCGAGCTGAAGGTGGGCGACCCGGTCGTGCACATCAACCACGGCATCGGGCGCTACCAGGGCCTTGTGAACATCGACCTGGGCGACGGTCAGAAGAGCGAGTTCCTGCACCTGGAGTACGCGGACAAGGCCACGCTCTACGTGCCGGTGGCGCAGCTGCATCTCATCGGCCGCTACACCGGCGTGTCGGCTGAAGAAGCCCCACTGCACAAGCTCGGCTCCGGCCAATGGGAGAAGGCCAAGCGCAAGGCCGCCGAGCAGGTGCGCGACACCGCGGCCGAGCTGCTCAATCTCTACGCGCGCCGCGCCGCGCGCGAGGGGCATGCCTTCCGCTACTCGGGCCACGACTACGAGGCCTTCGCGGCGAGCTTCGGCTTCGAGGAGACGCCCGACCAGCGGGCCGCCATCCACGCGGTCATTCAGGACATGATCTCCCCGAAGCCGATGGACCGGCTGGTCTGCGGCGACGTGGGCTTCGGCAAGACCGAGGTGGCCCTGCGCGCGGCGTTTGTTGCGGTGATGGGCGGCAAGCAGGTGGCCATCCTCGCACCCACCACGCTGCTGGCCGAGCAGCACTACCAGAACATCGCCGACCGCTTCGGTGCCTGGCCGGTGAAGGTGGCCGAGATGAGCCGCTTCCGCTCCGCCAAGGAGATCAAGGCGGCCATGGAAGGCATTGCCGACGGCAGCATCGACATCGTGGTGGGCACGCACAAGCTGCTGTCCAGCGAGGTGAAGTTCAATCGCCTCGGCCTGCTCGTCATCGACGAAGAGCACCGCTTCGGTGTGCGCCACAAGGAGGCCATGAAGGCCATGCGCGCCGAGGTGGACGTGCTCACGCTGACTGCCACGCCCATCCCGCGCACGCTGGGCATGGCGCTGGAAGGCCTGCGTGACTTGTCGGTGATCGCCACCGCGCCGCAGCGGCGCCTGGCCATCAAGACCTTCGTGCGCGCCGAGAGCAGCGGCACCATCCGCGAGGCCGTGCTGCGCGAGCTCAAGCGCGGCGGGCAGGTGTACTTCCTGCACAACGAGGTCGAGACCATCGAGAACCGCCGGCAAAAGCTCGAAGAGCTGCTGCCGGAGGCGCGCATCGTCGTGGCCCACGGTCAGATGCCCGAGCGCGAGCTGGAGCGCGTGATGCGCGAGTTCGTGCAGGGCAAGCACAACCTGCTGCTGTGCTCGACCATCATCGAGACGGGCATCGACGTGCCGAGCGCCAACACCATCGTCATCAGCCGCGCCGACAAGTTCGGCCTGGCCCAGCTGCACCAGCTCCGCGGCCGCGTGGGCCGCAGCCACCACCAGGCCTATGCCTACCTGATGGTGCCCGACATCCAGGGCCTGACCAAGCAGGCCACGCAGCGCCTGGACGCCATCCAGGCGATGGAAGAACTCGGCTCGGGCTTCTACCTCGCGATGCACGACCTGGAAATTCGCGGCGCGGGCGAGATGCTGGGTGAAAACCAGAGCGGCAACATGATGGAAGTGGGCTTCCAGCTCTACAACGACATGCTGGCCGAGGCGGTGCGCTCGCTGAAGGCCGGCCGTGAGCCCGACCTGCTGTCGCCTTTTGCGGCCACCACCGAGATCAACCTGCACGCCCCGGCCCTGCTGCCGGATGCCTATTGCGGCGACGTGCAAGTGCGCCTGAGCCTGTACAAGCGCCTGGCCACGGCCGAGAAGTCGGAGCAGATCGACGCCATGCTGGAAGAGATCACCGACCGCTTTGGCAAGCTGCCCACGCAAGGCCAGACGCTTTTCGACACCCACCGCCTGCGCGTGCTGGCCAAGCCCTATGGCGTGATCAAGGTCGACGCCTCGCCGGCCATCATCAACCTGAACTTCCGGCCCAACCCGCCGATCGACCCGATGCGCGTGATCGAGCTGGTGCAGAAGAACCGCAACATCAAGCTGGTGGGCAACGAGAAGCTGCGCATCGAGAAGGCCCTGTCCAGCCCGCAGGACCGTGCCCACGCGGTGCGCGAGGTGCTGCGGCTGCTGGGGCAGCCGGTCGCGCCCAAGGTATAAGTGGCAATATACTTGCCAGGGTTCTAGGAGTTGTGCCGTGTCGCAGATCACCCTTTATCTGGATGAAGCCACCCAGGCACTGGTGGACCAGGCCGCCCAGGCGCAAGGGGTGTCCAAGAGTCGCTGGGTGGCAGAGATCATCCGCAAGCATGCGGCCCATGAATGGCCGGCGGATTGCCTGGCGCTGGCTGGCCAGTTTCCGGACTTTCCCCTGCGCGACGACGACAATCAGCCCCCGGCCGACACGCCGCGCGTGGGTTTCTGAACGCTGCGCATGCTGATTCTGGACAGCAACACCATCAGCTATTACTTCCGCGGCGATCCGTTGGTGGTGCCCAGGCTGCAGGCGCTTCGCCCGACCGATGTCGGTGTGCCTGCCATCGTCGAGTACGAGTTGCGCTACGGCCTCATGCGACTGCCGCCCGACGCCGCTGCTCCCCGACTGGCTGCCCTGTCCCGACTGCTGCAGCCGATGCACAGCCTGCCTTTCGACAGTGACTGTGCACGCCATGCGGCCAGCCTGCGAGCCGCGCTGGAGGCGTCCGGCACGCCCATCGGGCCGCACGACACGCTGATCGCGGCCACGGCTCTGCGCCATCAGGGCACGCTGGTGACGCGCAATCTTCGAGAATTCAACCGGGTTCCAGGGCTGCAGGTGCAGAGCTGGCATCCGCCCGACTGACACCAGCCGGCCCTGACGCCCTTTCATGAGCCCACTCGTCCTCCAAGGTATCACGCCGCCACTGCGGCTCGCCGACTTCAAGCTCGCCGCCTTCGACATGGACTCGACGCTGATCAGCATCGAGTGCATCGACGAGATCGCGGCCCTGGCCGGCAAGGGCGAGCAGGTGGCGGCCATCACCGAGGCCGCGATGCGCGGCGAGATCACCGATTTCCGCGACAGCTTGCAGCGCCGGCTGGCCATCCTGGCGGGCGTGCCGGCGACCGTGCTGGACCGCGTGTTGGCTGAGCGGCTGCGCTTCAACCCCGGCGCGCATGAACTGTGCGCTGCGCTGAAGGCGGCGGGCCTGAAGCTGGTGCTGGTGTCCGGCGGCTTCACCTTCTTCACGCGCGACGTGGCGGCCGAACTCGGCATGGACTTCGTGCGCAGCAACGAGCTCGAAATCGCCGACGGCGCCCTGACGGGGCGCGTGGTCATGCAGGACTGGGGCGACATCTGCGATGGCGAACAGAAGCGCCTGATGCTGCTGCAGTGCTGCGAAGCCATCGGCTGCCGGCCCGACCAGGCCATCGCGGTCGGTGACGGCGCCAACGACCTGCCGATGATGGGCGCAGCGGGCCTGTCCGTGGCCTATCACGCCAAGCCCCGGGTGCGCGAGCAGGCGCGCATCGCCATCAACGACGGCGGGCTGGACCGCCTGCTCGAGCTGCTGAAGTAGGCCTCAGCCGCGCAGGCCCCGGCGCCGCGCCACGCCCGCGACCACCCCGAGCCCCGCGAGCAGCAGCGCCAGGCTTTGCGGCTCCGGCACGGCCGAGACGGCCAGCACGTCCGACACGATGGGCAGCGAGTTGGAGCCGGCCACCGTCGTCCAGTTGGCATTGCTGGCCAGTGCGGTCTGCAGGCCGGCCAGCGTGGTGAAGGGCGCGTCAGCCGTCGACACCTGGGCGCTGAACTGGGTGTAGCGGGTGGCCGTGGTGGCATCGACCTTGAACTCCCGCAGCTGGATGCCCGACAGGCCGGTGGCCGCCGTCGGGTTGTCTGAGCTGGTGTAGCTGCCGCGGTTGGAGATGGCGCCGAGGAAGGTGATCTGCCCTGGCTGGTAGTTGGTGGCATAGCTCGCCGCCTGGAAGGCGTAGAGGATGTCGCCGCTGCTGGAGATGTTGGACACCTGACCGTTGAGGTTGGTCACCGTGCCGTTGGCCGTGCCCCCGGCCGCCCCGGACTTGGCCGCGTACTGGCCGCTGGTGCCGGTGCCGAGCAAGGCGACCGAGGTCCCGGCCGCCATGGCCGAGCTGGCCGTCCAGGACCAGAAGGCTTCCGAGGTTGTCGAGAAGACGCCGGCCGAGGTCGGCGTCTGCAGCACATTGGTGTCGGTGAAGTAGATCGTCGTGCCCGGCGCGAGGTCGACGAAGGTCACGAAGGACCAGCCGCCCACCGTGGTGTTCACGTTCAGGCCGGTGAAGGCGAAGTCGCCATTGGCGAGTGCCGTGCCAGCCGCCTGGGCATGGCCGAGGGTGGCGGTGGCCAGGGCGAGCAGGGTCAGGGTCTTGCGCATGGAGGTCTCCAGAAATGAGTGAGGTTCAGCGGGCGCGGCGGCGCAGGGCCGCCAGCGTCAGCAGGCCGGGGATGAACAGCAGGGCAGCCGCCGGCTCGGGCACGGCGGCGGTGGTGAGCAGCAGGTTGTCCAGCGACACGCCGTAGTAGGGGTCGCGGTGGGTCAGCGAGAAGCCGGCGATGTCGGCCACGCCGCCGTTGCGGGCGAAGGCGTAGCGCCCATCCGTGCGGCCCGACAGGTCCACCGTCTCGATGAGGCTGCCGTCAGCGCGGTAGAGCTGCAGGGTGATGGCGCCGCCGTCCGCGTCGCGCAGCTGAAAGCCCAGCGCCGACACCGGCGATGCGAAGCGGGCCGACAGCGCACCGAAGCCGCTGGGGTCGCTGCCATCACTGTTCTGCGGCCCAATGCCGAAGATCGCAGCGCCGTCGGCGTCGCCGTAGTGGTAGACACCGAGGTTGGCGCCGATCGCACCGGGCAGCAGCGTCAGGCCCGCCCGTGGCGCGCCAAAGCTCAGGTCGTCGAACCAGTCCTGCGCGATCGCGCCCGGCCGCGGCGCCTTGGCCACCGCCAGCTCCTGGCCGTCGAAGCGTTCGCCGAACTGCACGCCGCCGCTGCTCAGGAGGCCGTCGATGACGGCGCCGTCTGCCAGTTCACTGAAGGTGATGGGTGTGCCAACGAGGGTGGCGTAGCCCACCTCGGTGGTGGCGCCGGCCTGCGCGGCGCTCACGCCCAGGGCGAGCAGCAGGGCCGCAAGGCCTGTTGTTCTGAAGTGCATCAAAGACTCCCGCATCACTGACCGCCCACGACGGTCACGTTGTCGAAATCGGCCGTCACGGTCGCGCTGTTGCTGCCGGAGGACAGGGCCAGGCCGACGAAGAGGCTGGGCGTGCTCACGGTCAGGTTGGTGGCTTCGGCCCAGGTCTGGCCATCGGTCGACGCGGCGGAATAGACCGCATTGCCGCGCCGCTCCACCCGCACCCACACCGGCAGCGTCGAGCTGGAGAAACCGCTGAGGTTGGACTTGTTGTTGCCGTTGATGGCCGCGCGGATGGCGCCTGTGGACGCGTAGCGCGCCGTCCAGGCATAGGCCGGCGTGCCGCTGAGGCTGGTCATGGCCACGACACCGGCACGGGCCGAGTCGGCATTGCCGCCTTGCGCTACCACGCGCGCGGTGAAGACGAAGTTGCCGGTCAGCTCGCGGTACTTCAGGTTGAAGGCGTAGGGGCTGCTGGTGTTGATGACGCCGGCCCCGGACAGCGTATAGGTGCCTGTGGCGGGGTTGTAGGTGGCCGGCGGCACGGGCGCCGTGACCAGCGGGCTCAGCACCAGCTCGTTGCCGCCGTTCACGCTGCACGGCAGCGTGGGGGTGCAGGCCGTGTCAGGGATCGTGGGCGCGGGGTTGGGCGAAGGCGAAGGTGTCGGGCTCGGAGGCGGCGTCGGCGAGGGGCCGGGGGCTGGCGTGGGGCTGGGCGCAGGCGCGCCCGGCAGCGGCGCCGGCACCGGCCCTTGCACCGCGAACAGCCCCACCCGCCCTGCCCCGGCGCCCGACTGCACCGCCGCGCGCGCGGCATCGGCCGTGCGCAGCGTGTAGGCATAGGGCGGCACCCAGTTCTGCTTCACCGGCAGGCTGTCGCAGCCCTGCAGCTCGATGTCGATGACGCCGGCCATGGGCTTGCCGAGGTCGTCCTTGTCGCTGATGAAGCGATGGCCCGTACTGCGCAGCGAGAGGGCGTCCTTGCCGCCGATCAACTTGCCGCAGACCTCCTTGGGCTTCAAGCCGGTGAACTCGTAGAAGTTGTTCTCGACGAGCACGTCGGACTGGTAGCGCACGTCCAGGCCCGAGCCGAACTTCATGTCCGAGTCGCTGGTGGTGGTGCTGCCCGTGACGAGGTTGTTGTACATGTGGAGCTGGCCGAAGCGCACCAGCGGCAGCCGGCTGTAGGCGTAGTGCCACCAGTTGCCGGTCAGGGTCACGTGCAGGCGGCCGGCGTCGCTCCAGGCGCGGCCCGAGTCGCCATTGCCGATCAGCGTGGTCTTGTGATGCTTGGTGAACACGCTGTTGGAGATGGTCACGTAGTCGCTGCCGCGCACCACGTCCAGCGCGCCGTCGTGGCGGGTGTCGCTGGCCAGCGAGTCAGGCGTGTCGCCGTCGCTGATGGTGACGTGGTCGATCCAGATCTGCTGGCCGCGCGAGATCGTGAGGCCGTCCATGTAGGCGTTGTCACTGTCCTCGGGGTTCACGTCCCAGGGTGTGTCGATCGCCAGGTTGCGCAGGATGATGTTGCGCGTCCAGGTCGGGAAGGCCTCGGGGTCCTTGCCGGCAGCGACCCAGGCCTTGAAATCGGCTTCGGCGCCGGCCGCGGTCGTCGCGGCCTCGGTGCCGATCAGGATCTGCGTGCCGGTGATGCGGGCCGGGCGGCCGTTGCTGTCGTTGATGCCCACCAGCGTCGTGTTGGACGGGATGGAGAAGCTGCCGCCGTTCTTCTGGTCGAGAAAGCCTGTGTACTCCTCGAACACCGTGTTGTTGTCGCGCCAGCGGAAGTCGATGTGGCCGACGATGCGGATGATCTTGGGCTCGTTCCTGGCCTCGCGCAGCGCTGCCAGCAACTGCTCCTTGTTGAACACGGTGTAGACGCGGTTGGCCGCGGCCGACGAGCCGCCGGTGACGCGCACCTTGCCCGCCCGCGACTGACCATGCCAGCCGATATCGGGCGCCACCTCGCGCTCGAAAGTGAGCTGGCCGCCGGTGGGGTCCACGGTCGCGAACTGCCAGGCCGGCAGCCTGGGCGCGGGCCGGTAGTTGGCCGGGTTGTGCAGGCCACCCAGCGTGGTGGGCGCGGCATAGCTGCGGTTGCCGATGTCGAACAGCAACGGCGCACTGGGGTCGGTCAGCGTGACGGCGTCGATCACCGGCGGCGGGGCGGGCGTGAGGGGGCGGGGGTCG
>JAIPCJ010000113.1 GCA_021738245.1 Methylotenera sp.
GCTGGGTCAGCGCGCCCAGGCGGTCGAGCGCGGCATGGCGATTGGGCAGGTCGGTGAGCTCGTCGTGCAAGGCCTGGCGCCGCAGCGCGGCGGTGGCGCGCTGGCGCTCGGTGTCATCCAGCATCAGCAGCAGCAGCGCCGGTTCGCCTTCCCATTCGAGGTAGCTCGTCGTGCCGCGCAGGTAGATCGCGCGCCCGTCCTGTCGGAAGCGCTCGCCCTCCCAGGCCAGATGACCCTCGCGGGCCTGCAGCAGCCGGTCGAAGCGGTCGCGGGCTTCTGCCAGCCTCTCCCGGCCGATGAGGTGGTCGATGCGCCCGACGGCTTCGCCCCGGTCGACAGCGAACATGGCCAGCGCGGCCGGGTTGGCATAGGCCACCCGACCGTCCGCGCGCACCACCACCAGGCCTTGCATGGACTGCTCATAGAGCTGCTGAAGCCGCTCGCCCGCACGCTTGGCCTCGCCATGCGCCCGCCGCACCGACAGCAGCAGCAGGCCCAGGGCCAGCGTGGTCTGCACATAGGTGCCGGCCAGATGCGTGGCGGGCGAGCGCGCCAGGGGGTCGATCAGCGGGCCGCTCAGGTGCACACCGCCCAGGGCCAGGAAGCACAACGCCACAAAGCGCTCATGCCGCTCGCCGCCCTGCCACAGCCACCAGGCGGCCAGCCAGGCGCCGGCCGTGAGCAGCAGCGCCGCGGCCAGCACCGCCAGCCGCAGCTGCACCAGGGCCAATGCCAGGATGAAGCCCAGCAAGCCGATGAACAGAGGCGCCGTGCGCCGCCAGCGCCAGGGCCGGCCGCGGTAGTGGCTGGCACCGGCCAGCTGCCAGGCCAGCGCCGCAATGATGCTGGCCGTGGCGACCGGGGCCTGCAGGCGGTATTGCAGCGACTGCGCATCCGACGGCACCAGGGCCACGCCCAGCGCCAGCCCGAAGGCGAGGAAGACATGCATCCAGCCCCAGTCGCGCATGTGCAGGTGGGCCGGTTCCAGGCGTGACATCACCAGCAGCGTGATGCCGAGCATCAGCAGCAGGCTGGAGCTGATCAACAGCAGCCATGTCATCGGGCCATCGTAGCGACGACGGCCCGCGCCGCCGAGCCCGTGCGGGCCCGGCCGTCGTCAGAACACAGGATGGATGTCACGCCCGACCCGGGCGCCTCCCCCTGCGCGGGGGTTTACCAGCGCAACGTCACCACACTGCCGGCGGGCAGCTCGTAGGCAAAACGGCGCCCCGGCGCCTGCACGGTGAAGCGCCGCGACGTGGCGGCCGAATTGCAGGCCACCAGCACCGTGCTGCCGTCCGGGTTGCGGAAGGCAACATGGTCCAGTCCCTCGCCACCGCCTTCGGACGCGATGCGCCGTGCGCCCGGCACCACGAAGCGGCTGGCATGGCCGAAGGCGTAGTACTCGATGTTGCGCGTGACCTGGCCGGTGGCCGGGTCGATGGTGACGACCCCGCGGCAGTCCTTGCAGCCGCCCAGGTGCGGCCCGAACTGCGGGTCCAGCGCCAGGTTCCACATCAGCACGCCACGCGCGCCGTGCCGCGTGCTGCCGATGACGAGGTTGCGGGTGATCCAGGGCAGGGTTTCGGCCCACTGCGGCTTCCACTCGCCGCCGGAGCATTCGGTGAACCACACGTCCAGCTCGGGGAAGTGCTGCGCCACCTGTGACTGTGCGGCCACGTCGCCTGCATAGCAATGCCAGGCGACGCCCGACACGTATTGGCGCGCAGCGGCGTCAGACAGCATGGACAGCGGGCTCCAGGGCTCGTCCCAGTTGTGGTCCCACTCCAGGATCTGCGTCTTCAGGCCCTGCGCCTTCAACAGCGGGCCCAGGTGTTGCCCGACCACCTCCGCGCGGGTGCGCGGCGTCATGCGCATGCCGGGGTAGTCGCCGGGCTCGAAGTGGGGCTCGTTTTGCAGCGTCAGCGCAAAGATGGGCACGCCTTCGGCAGCCATGCCCTGCACGTAGCGCACCAGGTAGCGCGCGAAGGCGCCGTAGAACTCGGGCTTGAGCTGGCCCTGCACCAGGCTGTCGGTCGTTTTCATCCACCCCGGGGCACTCCAGGGCGAAGCCATGACCTGCAGCTGCGGATTGAGCGCCAGCGCCTGCTTGACGGCCGGGATGACGTCCGCCCGCTCAGGCGCCAGCGAGAACTGCTGCAGGGTCGGGTCGGTCTGGCCCGGCGGCAGGTCGTTCAGGCTGTAGTGATGGCGCGAGAAGTCCGACGCACCGATGGTGAGCCGGGTGAGGTCGAAGCCCAGGCCGCCGCCCTCGCGGGTGAACAGCTCCTTCATCAAGGCCTCGCGCTGGGCGGGCGTCATGCCGTGGCGCATCAGCCAGGCCGAGGCCTCGGTGATCGCCGCGCCGAAACCGGCCATGCGCTGGTGCTGGCGCGACGGGTCGATGCGCACGACGGCATCGCCCCGCATCGGCTGCACCGTCACCGGGCTCGGGGCGAGCAGATGCTGCTGGTCGGGTGTGGTCAACCAGGCCTGCAAACCGGCGGGCTGGGCGAGCGCCGTGGTGGTCGCAAGACTGACGGCAACGAGGGCAAGACGGCGCAGGGGCTTCAAGGCTCAGTCCAGTCGGGTTTCGGTGGTCGCGTCGAAAACGCTCAGGGCCGATTCGTCCAGGTCGAAGGCGAGCACGTCGCCGGCAGCCACGCGGCGACCGTCGTGCACCAATGCCGAGAAGCCCTGGGTGCCGAGCTTCATCCACACCACCTGGTGGTTGCCCATGGGCTCCACCAGCTCAACCGTGGCACGCCAGCGGCCGTCGTCCTGCAGCCGGAGGTGCTCCGGGCGCACGCCGAGCACCACGGCCTGGCCCGGGGTGGCCCGGCCTTCGGCCAGCTGCAGCGGCAGCGCACCGTCGAGCGTGCGGCCATCGGCCCCCACGCGGGCAGGCACCAGGTTGATGGCCGGCGCGCCCAGAAAGCCGGCGACGAAGAGGTTGGCCGGCCGCTCGTAGACCTCGGCCGGCGTGCCGATCTGCTGGATCACGCCGCCCTTCATCACGACGATGCGCGAGGCCAGCGTCATGGCCTCGACCTGGTCGTGGGTGACGTAGATCATGGTGCTGCCCAGCGTGTGGTGCAGCAGCTTGAGCTCGCGGCGCAGCTCGGCACGCAGCTTGGCGTCGAGGTTGGAGAGCGGCTCGTCGAACAGGAACACGCCGGCCTCGCGCACCAGCGCCCGCCCGATGGCCACGCGCTGGCGCTGGCCGCCCGAGAGCTGGGCTGGCTTGCGCTGGAGCAAGGGCGTGAGCTGCAGCATCTGCGCCGCCTTGTCCACCCGGCGGGCGATTTCGGCCTTGGGTGTGCCCGCCACGCGCAGGCCGAAGCTCATGTTCTTCTCGACGGTCATCGTCGGGTAGAGGGCATAGCTCTGGAACACCATGCCGATGCCGCGCTCGCTGGGCTCGGCGTCGGTCATGTCCTGCCCGCCGATCTCGATGCGGCCGCCGCTCACGTCGATCAGGCCGGCGATGCTGTGCAGCAGCGTGGACTTGCCGCAGCCCGAAGGGCCGAGCAGCACGAGGAATTCGCCTTCACGGACCTGCAGGTCCAGGCCTTTGATGACTTCGTTGGCGCCGAACTTGATGCTCAGGCCCTGGATGTTCACGCCGCTCATTGCGGTGTCTCCCTTTTGCAGATTTCGCGAACTGCAGTTGTTGGATGGGCGGGCCGAGCGCCGGGCCGCTCCCAAGCCGGCCCGGGTCGGCGATGTGCTGGCCGGTCAACCCGGCAAGCATCGCCGTCCCCTCGGGGGACCGACCAAGGTACTCCTTGGGCGAGGGGCGTCACTTGACAGCTCCTGCCGCGATGCCGCGCACGAACCAGCGGCCGGAAATCAGATAGACCAACAGGGGCACCGCCGACGTGAGGATGGTCGCGGCCATGTTGAGGTTGTAGAGGCGCTCGCCCGTCGTCGTGTTGATGACGTTGTTGAGCTGCACCGTCATCGGCTGGTTCTCGCGGCCGGCGAAGGTCAGACCGAGGATGTAGTCGTTCCACACGCCGGTGATCTGCATGATGGCCGCGACGATGAGCATGGGCGTGGACATCGGCAGCACCAGCTGCACGAAGATGCGCCAGAAGCCGCCGCCATCCACCCGTGCCGCCTTGAAGAGCTCGGCCGGTAGGCCCGCGTAGTAGTTGCGGAACAGCAGCGTCATGATCGGCATCGCGAACACGAGGTGCACGACGACGATGCCGGGCAGGCTGCTGTAGATGCCGAGCGCCGCCTCCAGCTTGACGAGCGGGTAGATCATCACCTGGATGGGGATGAAGGCGCCCAGCATCAGGATGCCGAACAGCCATTCGCCGCCCTTGGGCTTCCACCACGACAGCGCATAGCCGTTGACCGCCCCCAGCAGGATGGGCAGCACGACAGACGGCACCGCGATGGCCACCGAGTTCCAGAACCCACCGCGCACGCCCTCGCAGCTGACACCGGTGCAGGCCTCGCTCCAGGCGGCCCGCCAGGCGTCGAAGCTGGGCGCTGAGGGCAACGCGAAGATCTGCCCGAGGCGGATCTCCTCCATGCTCTTGAAGGACGTGGTGAGCATGACGTACAGCGGCAGCAGGAAGAACGCCGCGGCCGCGAGCAGGAAGGCGTAGATACCGATGCGGGCCCAGACGGCCGTGACTTTGCGTGGCTTGGGCATGTCAGCCCCCCTTGGCGCGGACGCCATTCACAGGCCCATGGCCACAGAGGCACAGAGACACAGAGGGACTGTCATCCCGCGGCCGCTGTGGCTCTGTGCCTCCTTGGCTTTGTTTGAACTGCATGTCAGTGCCCCCCTTGCGTCTTCTGGCGGCTGCGCGCATAGGCGAGCGGCGCCACGAGTGCGAGCACGGTGATCAGCAGCATGACCGCGCCGGCCGACGCGAGCGCGAGGTTGGCCCGGCCGAAGAGGTGGTCCATGATGAACTTGGCCGGCACGTCACTCGCCGTACCCGGGCCGCCCTGGGTCATGGCCACGACGGTGTCGAAAACCTTGACCACGCTGACGGCGAGCAGCGTGAAGACGGTGGCCAGCGTCGGGCCCATCATGGGCAGCACGACTGACAGGTAGACGCGCCAGGCCGGGATGCCGTCCAGCCGCGCGGCTTTCCAGATCTCCTCATCGATGCCGCGCAGGCCGGCGAGCATCAGCGCCATGACGAGCCCCGCCCCCTGCCAGGTGCCGGCGATCACCACCGTGTAGATGACCATGTCCTGGTCGACGATCCAGTCGAACTGGAAGTTCGTCCAGCCGAGCTGCTGCATCGCGTTCTGCAGGCCGCTGTCGGGGTTGAGCACCCATTGCCACACCAGGCCGGTGGCGACGAAGGACATCGCGTACGGGTACAGGAAGGCCGTGCGCAGCACGCCTTCGCCGCGCACCTTCTGGTCGATGAACACCGCCAGCAGAAAGCCGATCAGCATGGCCGCGGCGATGTAGAGCACGCCGTAGACCGCGAGGTTGTGGATGGCCAGTTGCCAGCGCTCGTTGTCCAGCAGCCGCTCGAACTGCTGCAGGCCGACGAAGTCGTCCCGCGGGAAGGTGCGTGAGCTGGAGACCGACGTGCGCAGCGTCCAGAGCACAGTGCCGACATAGCCGACACACACGATGAGGGCCAGAGGCAGCAGGGCGAACCATGCGGCGCTGCGCTTGAGGAAACGTCGAGGGCTGGTCATGGCGACCCCGCGATGTGTGGGAAGGCTGAACCACAAAACCACAGAGGCACAGCGACACAGAAAGATGTGTCCCTGTGCACGGCCTCTCTGTGACTCGGTGTCTCTGTGGCTGTGTTCATGGGCGCGACAAGTCGCATCACTTCAGCGCGGACAAGACGTCCTTCTGGACCTTCTCGACCGGGATGTTGCGGTTCCAGTAACCCGTCAGCACATCCTGCAGCGCGCCGTTCTGGTCGGGCGTGATGTAGATCTCGCCGTTGCCGAGCTGGCGCGCCTTGTCCTTCATCGCCGCCACGCCCATCTGGGCGCAGACGTCGAGCTTGCTCACGTCCACATCGGTGCGGATCGGGATGGAGCCCTTCTTCTGGCTGAAGGCCACCTGGGTGGCCGGCTGGGTGATGACGCTGGCCAGCAGCTGCTGAGCCTTGACCTGGTCGGGCTTGGCGGTCTTGGGGAAGACCATCACGTCGCCCTGCACGATGTAAGGCGCGTTCGGCCCGAAGCCGAAGCTGCAGCCGTAGTCCTTGCCGGCTTCCTGCTTGGCCTGTGCGAACTCGCCCTTGGCCCAGTCGCCCATGATCTGCACGCCGGCGCGGCCATTGATGAGCATGGCGGTGGCGTCGTTCCAGTTGCGGCCGGGCGAGCCCTTGTCGGTGTAGCTCTGCAGACGCTTGAAGGCGAGCAGCACCTTCTTGAAGTCCTCGCCCATGATGGCCTTGGGGTCTCGGTCGCGGAAGATCTTCAGGTAGAGGTCGCGCCCGCCGTAATGCGCCAACGTGGCGGTGAAGACGATGCCGTCCTGCCAGGGCTGGCCGCCGTGGGCCAGGGGCACCAGGCCCGCAGCCTTGAGCTTGTCCAGCGCCGCGAAGAGCTCGTCGAAGCTCTTGGGCTCTTCCGCGATGCCGGCCTTCTTGAAGGCGGCCTTGGAGAACCAGAACCAGCTCATGTTGTGGATGTTGACCGGCGCGGCGTAGTAGTGGCCATTCACGCGGATGGCCTGCAGCACGGTCTCGGGCAGGAACTTGTCCCAGCCGTCGCGCTTGGCGACGTCGTCGACGTTGTTCAGCAGCCCCTGCTCGACGATGTCGCGGAACTGCTGCGTGGTGTTGAACTGCGCGGCCGTGGGCGGGTTGCCGCCGGCAATGCGGTTGATGGCCACCGAGCGGGCCTGCTCGCCCAGCGCGATGGCGGTGTCCACCCACTGGCCGCCCTGGGCCTTGTAGGCCTCGGCCAGGGTCTTGGCCGCAGCCGACTCGCCGCCCGAGGTCCACCAGTGGATGACCTCGGCCTTGAGTTGCGCGGCGGCGGGGAAGGCAGTGGCGGCCAGGACGGCGGCCACCGCCAGGGCGTGGCGGGGGAACTTCATCTTGTCTCCGGATCTTGTGGGGTCGGTGGTGCCGCAGTGTCGCGCGGCTGGCCGCCGCGCGCCTGAGGGTGGACCCTGTAATTTTTCATTTAGAAACCGACCGTACCCCGCCGCATCAGGGGGTTGCGGCGTTAATCATTCGTTCAAAAAACGCCCGTACCAGAGGCCGCTGTCCTTCAGGATGCGACGTTGGGTGGGGTAGTCGACATAGGCCAGGCCGAAGCGGCGCAGATAGCCCTCGGCCCATTCGAAGTTGTCCAGCAGGCTCCAGGCGAAGTAGCCCTTGACCGGCACGCCGGACTCCAGCGCCTGCTTGAGCGCGGCGAGGTGACGCTGCAGGTAGGACAGCCGTTCGGCGTCATGCACCCGGCCGTCGGGCGTCAGCACGTCCTCGAAGGTGGAGCCGTTCTCGGTGAGCTGGATGACCGGCGGCGCGTAGTCGCGCTGCACGCGGGTCAGCAGGTCGACCAGCCCCTGCGGCGACACCTCCCAGCCGAAGCCGGTGCGCTCCACGCCGTGGCGCTCCACCAGGCGGCTGCGCATCGGGCTGTGCTGGGCGGTGGGGTCGTCGGCCACCATTTCGGGGAAGTAGTAGTTCACGCCCAGGAAGTCGGTCGCGGTGGCGATGGCGTCCAGATCGCCGGGCAGCACCGCGGGCGCCGCCTCGCCGAGCAGGGCCAGCGTGTCTTGCGGATAGCCGCGGCCGAACAGCGGGTCCAGGAACCAGCGGTTGCGCAGGCCGTCGTGGCGCTGCACGGCGGCCTGGTCAGCCGCGCTGTCGGACGCCGCGGTGATGGGATGCAGGCTGAGCGTGATGCCGACCTGGGCCTGCGCCACGTTGCGGCGGATGACCGGAATGGCGAGGCCGTGGGAGAGCAGGATGTGGTGGCAGGCCTGCAACGCGTCCGGCAGGCTCTTGCCGCCCGGGGCATGCACGCCCTCCCAGTAGCTCATCATGCTGGAGCACCAGGGTTCGTTGTGCGTGATCCAGTGCTTGACGCGGTCGCCCAGGCGCCGCGTGACGATGTCGGTGTAGGCCACGAAAGCGTCGACCGTGCTGCGCACCGTCCAGCCGCCCTCCTCCTGCAAGGCCTGCGGGAGGTCCCAGTGGTAGAGAGTGCACCAGGGGTCCAGGCCCCGTTCAAGCATGGCGTCCACCAGCCGGTCGTAGAAGGCCAGGCCCGCCTCGTTCACGGCACCGAGCCCGAGACGCCCCTTCGGCAGGATGCGCGGCCAGGCGATGGAGAAGCGGTAGGCGTTCACGCCCAGCGCCCGGGCCATGTCCAGGTCCTGCGGGTAGCGGTGGTAGTGGTCGCAGGCCACCAGCGCATCGCTGCCGTCGCGGATACGGCCGGGCTGGCTGCAGAAGCGGTCCCAGATGGACTCGCCCTTGCCGTCTTCACGGCCGGCGCCTTCGATCTGGAAGGAGGACGTGGAGACGCCCCAGCGGAAGTCGGCAGGGAAGTCGGAGCGAGCGGGCACGGAATGGACGGTCATGGGTCAGCTGAAAAGGCGCCGGCCGGGCGGCTGCCCGGTCCGGCGCGGTGGAAAAGGCTCAGAACTTGTAGCTGCCCCCCACCAGGAACTGCCGACCGTAGGTCGTGTAGCGCTCAGGCAGGGTCGCGGTCGGGTCCTTGGAGCCGGTGGAGATGCCCACACGCGTGCGGTAGGCGCGGTCGGTCAGGTTGTTGACCTGCAGCGTCAGGGACAAGCCCTTGCAGGGGCCGGATTCGAAGGCATAACCGATCTGCGCGTCCACGATGGTTTCACCCGAGATCATGCTCGGCACGTTCTCGCCGAAGGTGCCGCGCACCGTGGTGACGAAGGGCGAACGGTGCCGGCTGCCGATGCGAGCCGACACGCCATCGCGCTCGTAATAGACCGTGAAGTTGGTGGCCACGCCGGAGAGGCCATCCAGCGGCTTGCTGATGTTGTCATCCTCGTGCAGCGAACTGCGTGTGTCGGAGTAGCTCAGCGTGAACCCGATGCCGTCGAGCGAGGGACTCACCAGCGAGCCATCGAGCGAGGCGCTGAGTTCGGTGCCGGCGATCATGCCGCCCTTGCCGTTGGCCTGCGTGTTGAATCGCCCGATGTTGCTGATGGGCGTGTAGCTCGTCGGGTTGGGAAAGCCGGTGAAGTCCGCCAGGATGGTCTGGGAATACACGAAGTTCTTGATCTTCTTGTAGAAGCTCGCCGCTGACACATAGCTTCGCTTGCCCAGATACCGCTCCAGCGACACATCGACCGCGTTGGCTCGCCACGGCTCCAACTTCGGATTGCCGCCGCTGGCTTGCCAGGTTCGCGTTGTTTGATCGACCGTCACATCGGTCACGCCCGCCCGCATGTCTTCCATGTTCGGACGTGCAATGACCTTGGCCAAGCCGAAGCGAAGGAGTGTCTCCGGCGTCAGATCGACCGTCACGTTCAAGCTGGGCAAGGTGTCGGTGTAGGAAGTGCCTCCCGTGATGGGCAGGGTGACTTTGGCCTTCGAATCCCACAGCTCACCGTTCGCATCCTGCTGGGCGTGAACCACGCGCAATCCCAGGTTGCCATGCACCGGAACGCCCCAGTCGAAGTCGAAGCCCAGCTTGGCATGCGCTGCCGTCACCTTCTCGTGCACCGACCACACGCGCCCGGGCGCCTGGTCGGCCGCCGCGGTGGCCACGTCGTACAGGCCCAGGGCGCTGGGCAGGTCGAAATTGACCATGCGGATGTTGCTGCCCGCAAAGCTCAGGTCGGTGGGGTGGCGCAGCAGTGCCGACGGGATGAGCACCGGCGTGCGGCCGTTCTTGAGGTTGTAGTAGACCTCGGTGCGGTTCATGGACTTGTCGCGCTCGGAGTAGTCCAGGCCCGCGTCGAAGCGGTTCAGCCAGCCCTCGAAGCTGCGGCCGGCGCTGAGCTTCAGGGCCTTGATCTGATCGCGCACCTTGGGGAACTGGCTGCGGCCATCGCGCCCCCAGCCGGAGGGGTCGCCCAGGTAGACCGCCTTGCCATCGGAGAAGTCGAAGGCCGGCGCGAAGGTAGACAGGCCATCGCCGGTGGCGATGCTGGCCTGGCCGAGGCTGATGGGCGCCAGCGCGCCCGCCTGCAACTCGGCGTTCTGCTCGTCGCGCTTGGCCTTGGACCAGCTCAGGTCGCCCGCCAGCGTCCAGTCCGCCAGCTTCAGCTCGTTGTTCCAGCCGATGGCGCGGATGTCGTCCTGGCGCTTGTTGAAGGTGGTGAGGGCCACCGGCTTGGCGCCATTGACCACGCCGCTGGTGACGATCTTGTCCCCGTTGACGACGGTGGTGGCCGCATTGCTCCAGCTCACACCAGCCCAGGTGGACATGTCGGACATGACGGTGCGGCGCGCCTCCGTCTGGTCGAACTTGGAGTAGTACAGGTCGAGCGTGCTGTGCACTTGCGCGTTGGGCTTGTACTCCAGCACCGCCATCAGGCCATTGCGCTTCTGGCTGGATGACGCGGCGCCGAGCTCGAAGCCCTGCAGCGCGACGGCATCGGTCGGGGTGCCGGCCAGCGGCGAGCCCCAGTCATTGGTGTTGGCCCACCACCAGCTCTTGTAATGCTTCTCCTGGTTGGGCGAGTCCAGGTGCGCAAAGCCGATGGCTGCCCCCCAGGTGCGGTCGGCCGACTGCGTCACGTAGGAGGCGCTCAGACGGTTGCCGGTGCCGGAGATCTCGGGGTTGAGCGAGCCGTTGGAATTGCGCTCCAGGCGCGCGCTGACGACGGCCTGCGTCTTGCCGAAGTCCAGCGGGCGCAACGTCTTCATGTTGACGGTGCCCGACAGGCCCTGGGCAGACAGGCTGGCGTCGGGCGTCTTGTAGACGGTGGCGGCGTTGATGAGCTCGGACGGGAACTGGTCGTACTCCACCGAGCGGTTGTCGCCGGTGGACACGATCTCACGGCCGTTGAGCAGCGTGACGCCATAGCGCGGCGCCATGCCGCGGATGCTGATGACCGACGAGCGCCCGGCCACACGCTGGGCGGTAAGGCCGGGCAGGCGGGAGATGGCATCGGCGATCGACACATCGGGCAGCTTGCCGATGTCCTCGGCCGAGATGGCCTCGACGATGGCGTCCGCATTGCGCTTGGTGCTGATCGAGGACTCCAGGCTGGCGCGAAAGCCTGTGACCGTCACCGTGTCGAGCTTCTGCTCCGTCGCGGGCGCGGTCTGCGCGGCGCTCAGCAGCGGCAGGCTCAGCAGCCCGGCGCAGACGGCCGCGACGGGCGTGCGGCGGCTGGCCGGGCGCCGCCGTGAAGGCAGGGGGGCGCGCTCTGCGGCGCGCGGCAGGGGGTGGGTCATGGCTTGTCTCCTGGTTCGTCTTGTTCGCTGCTTGGGAAGGTGCCCCGCGGGGTGACCCGCTTGCCAGGCGGGTCGGTCGCCCGACAAAATGGAACCGGTTCCAAACGCGCCGCAAATCTAATGCGGCAAAGTTGGCCATGTCAATCTCGCCGCCCCGAGGATTGACGTTTTTTCGCTTCAGCCCCTACCGTCACGCCCCTCACCCGAGCGAATCCGATGACTGCCTTCCACCGCCTGCCCCTTCGCCTGCCCCTTCGCCTTCCCTTGCGCTGCACGGCGCTGGCACTGGCTGCCGCTGCCACCCTGCACACCGCGCACGCCAGCCCCGACAGCGACGCCGTGCTGCAGGCCTGGCCTGCGCGCGCCCCCGTGCGCGACGCCGCGCTGGAAGCCCGCGTCGAAGCCGCCCTCAAGACGCTGACGGTGCGGCAGAAGGTCGGCCAGATCACCCAGCCCGAGATCCGCACCGTCACGCCCGACGAAGTGCGCGAGTACGCCATCGGCACCGTGCTCAACGGCGGCGGGGGCTGGCCCGGCATGGACCGCGCCGCCACGCCGGCGCAATGGCGGGCGCTGTCCGACCAGTTCCAGGCGGCCGCCCAGCAGGCCACGCCCGGCATTCCGCTGCTGTGGGGGACGGACGCGGTCCACGGCCACAACAACGTGCGCGGCGCGACGATCTTTCCGCACAACATCGCCCTCGGCGCCACGCGCGATGCCGCCCTGGTGCGCGACATCGGTCGTGCCACCGCCCGCGCGGTGCGTGCCACCGGCGTGCACTGGGCCTTCGCGCCCACGCTCGCCGTCGTGCAGGACGTGCGCTGGGGCCGCACCTACGAAAGCTATGGCGCCGACCCCGCCCTCGTGCGCCGCCTGGGCCAGGCCGCGGTGGAAGGCCTGCAGGACGGACTGAAGGAGGGCCGTGGCGTGCTGGCCACCGCCAAGCACTTCATCGCCGACGGCGGCACCCGCCGTGGCATCGACCAGGGCGTGAGCAGCAGCACGCCCGCCGAGCTGGCCCAGGTGCACGGCGCCGGCTACCTCGGTGCGCTGGACGCCGGTGTGCTGACCGTCATGGCCTCCTTCAGCAGCTGGACCAACAGCGCCGCCTATGTGCAGCACGGCAAGATGCACGGCAACAAGACGCTGATGACCGACCTGCTCAAGCAGCGCCTGGCATTCGACGGCCTCATCGTCAGCGACTGGGACGGCATCGGCCAGCTGCCCGGCTGCAAGAACGACGACTGCCCGGACGCCATCAACGCCGGCATCGACATCGTCATGGTGCCCTTCCACTGGAAGACCTTCCACGCGAACACGCTGCGCGCGGTGGAAGACGGCCGCATCCCGATGGCGCGGCTGGATGACGCGGTGCGCCGCATCCTGCGCGTGAAGTTCAGCATGGCCGTGCCCAGCGCGGTGCCGGCCACGATGGAGGCGCTGCAGGCCCCCGACCTCGCGCGCCGCGCGGTGCGTGAATCCCTCGTGCTGCTCAAGCACCGGCCGGGCCTGCTGCCCTTGAAGCCCACGGCCCGCGTGCTGGTGGTGGGTGCGGCCGCCGACAGCCTGGCGCACCAGAGCGGCGGCTGGAGCGTGACCTGGCAGGGCCGCGACCCCACCAATGCCGACTACCCGCAGGCCACGACGCTGCTGGCCGCCCTGCGTCAGCGCCTGGGCGCGGCCCAGGTCACGTTCGACGCCGACGCCAGCCGGCACGACCCGACCCAGTTCGACGCCGTCATTGCCGTGCTGGCCGAGACGCCCTATGCCGAAGGCGAAGGCGATGTGCGCCTGACCGAGAACCTGCGCCACAGCCGCCGCCACCCGCAGGACGCGGCCGTGCTGCAGCGCGTGGCCGGCCGCGGCACGCCGGTCGTGACGCTGCTCTACTCCGGCCGGCCGCTGTACGTGAACGACCTGGCCAACAAGAGCGACGCCTTCATCGCCGCCTGGCAGCCGGGCACCGAAGGCGCCGGCCTGACCGATGTGCTCGTCGCTCCCCCTGACGGCCGGGCCTGGGCCGGCTTCACCGGCCGCCTGTCCTTCCCCTGGCCCGCCGGCCCCTGCCAGTTCAGTTCGCACGAAGCCCGGCCCTGGTGGCCGGTGGGCGGCGGCCTCAGTGGCAAGGAGACCCAGGGCAACACCCGGCCCCTGCCCGAACCGGCCGACCCCGCACCCATCTGCCCTCTGTGATGCCCCCTGTGATTCAATCCGGCGCGTCGAGAACAGGAGACGCATGGCAACGATCAAGGATGTCGCACGGCTGGCCGGGGTGGGCGTGGGCACCGCCTCACGCGTCATCAGCGGCAATGGCTCCGTCGCGCCGGCCACCGCCGAGCGGGTGCGCAAGGTCATCGCCCAGCTGAAGTTCCGGCCCTCGCATGCCGCGCGCTCGCTCGGCGCGGGCACGTCCAAGCTGATCGGCGTCTACATCCCTTTCCTGCGCGGCACTTACTACACGCCCATCCTGCGCGCCATCGACCTGGTGCTGCGGGCCCAGGGCCTGCACATGGTGGTGGCCTTCGGCGAAGGCATCGAGGACGAGCGCGTCGAGACCAACGAAGGCATGCGCTTCCTGCTCGACCGCGACTGCGACGGCCTGGTGGTGCTGTCCAACGCGCTGCAGGACGAAGACCTCAAGGCCCTGGGCCCCGCCGCGCGCCAGGTGGTGGTGCTCAACCGCCATTTCGAGCGCATCAAGGCCCAGTGCTTCACGGCCGACCATGTGCAGGGCGGCGTGCAGGCCGCGCGCGCCCTGCTGCAGCACCGGCACAAGCAGATCGCCGTGGTCTCCGGCCCGACCACCTCGCCCGACAACATCGCGCGGCTGGAGGGCTTCATGGGCGAGCTGGCACGCGAAGGGCTGGATGCGTCCAAGGTGCTCACCGTGCCGGGCGACTTCTCCAACCAGGCCGGCTGGGATGCGGCGGGCCTGCTGCTCCAGGGCAAGCGCCTGCCGACCGCCGTGTTCTGCGCCAACGACGAGATGGCCATCGGCCTGCTGGCCCACTTCCAGGAGCGCGGCGTGTCGGTGCCGCACGAGGTGTCGGTGCTGGGCTATGACGACTCGCCCAGCGCCGCCTTTGCCGCGCCGCGCCTCACCTCGGTGCACATCCCGAGCCACGAGGTCACGCTGGCGGGCCTGCACTGGCTGCTCAACCGCTGCTACGACCTGGAATTGCCGGTCAATCGGCAGTTCGACATTTCCGTCACCTGGCGGGCCTCGGTCGCCGCGCCACCCGCCCGCAAGCGGAACTAAAACCCGCCAGACGCCACAATCGAGGGCTGAACTCTGGTTTGAGCCCATGTCCCACCGCGTCCTGACCGGCATCACCACCACCGGCACCCTGCATCTCGGCAATTACGTCGGCGCCATCCGCCCGGCCATCGAAGCCAGCCGCGCCCCCGGCGTGGAGAGCTTCTTCTTCATGGCCGACTTCCATGCGCTGATCAAGTGCGACGACCCCGACCGCATCGCCCACTCCAGCCGCTCCATCGCCGCCACCTGGCTGGCGGCCGGCCTCGACCCGGCCCGCGTCGTCTTCTACCGCCAGAGCGACATCCCCGAGATCCCCGAGCTGACCTGGCTGCTGACCTGCGTCACCGCCAAGGGCCAGATGAACCGCGCGCATGCCTACAAGGCCGCGGTGGATGCGGCCGTCGCCGCTGGCGAGGAGCCGGACGCGCACGTCAGCATGGGCCTGTTCAGCTACCCGGTGCTGATGGCAGCCGACATCCTGATGTTCAACGCCCACAAGGTGCCGGTCGGCAAGGACCAGGTGCAGCACATCGAGATGGCGCGCGACGTGGCCCAGCGCTTCAACCACCTCTACGGCCGCGGCCAGGAACTGTTCGTGCTGCCCGAGGCGGTGGTCGACGCCGAGATGGAGCTGCTGCCGGGGCTGGACGGCCGCAAGATGAGCAAGAGCTATGACAATGTCATCCCGCTCTTCGAAGGCGGCGCCCAGGCGCTGAAGGATGCGGTGGCGCGCATCGTCACCGACAGCAAGCTGCCCGGCGAACCGAAAGACCCGGAGGGCCAGACCCTGGTCACCCTCTATGACGCCTTTGCCACGCCCGAGCAGCGCGCCAGCTTCCGCGCCGCGCTGCGCGCCGGCCTGGCCTGGGGCGAGGCCAAGCAGCAGCTGGTGGCCCTGATCGACAGCCACATCGGCCCGATGCGCGCCCGCTACGAGGCCCTGATGGCCAACCCGGCCGAGCTCGAAGCCATCCTGCAGGCCGGCGCCGCCCGCGCCCGCGCGCTGGCCGGCCCGACGTTGCAGCGCCTGCGCGAAGCCGTGGGCCTGCGGGCCTACACCTCGACGGCCACCACCGTCGCCGTGAAGGCCGAAAAAGCGGCGCTGCCGGTGTTCAAGCAGTACCGCGAGACCGATGGCAAGTTCTACTTCAAGCTGCTGTCGGCCGGCGGTGACCTGCTGCTGCAGAGCGAGGGCTTCGAGCAGGGCCGCGACGCCGGCCAGTGGGTGGCCCGGCTCAAGCGCGAAGGCGCGACCGCGCTCACGGCGGACGCCCCCGTGCAGCGTGCCGGCACCGAGGCCGACATCACGGCCGCGCTGGCCGCCTTCCAGGAGGCCTGAGTCGCCATGGCGGACGTCACCGAGCTGCTGATCGGCACCGCCAAGGGCGACCCCGAGGCGCTGCAGCGGCTCTATGCCCTGCTCTACCCCGAGATCAAGCGCGTCGCCCGCATCCGCCTGGCCCAGAGCGGCCACGCCGCGGGGCTCAACACCACGGCCCTGGTGCACGAGGGCTTCCTGCGCATGGCAGACCAGCAAGGGCTGCAGGGCGAGACGCGCGGCCAGTTCTTCGCCTACGTCGGCCGCGTGCTGCGCTCCGTCGTCATCGACCATCTCCGCGGCGAAGGCCGCGACAAGCGCGGCGGCGACGCGGTGATGGTCACCCTCTCGGCCGCCGGTGACGTGGCGGCCGGCGGCACCCCCCGCGTCGGCATGGTCGGCCTGGGCCGCGCCCTCGCCCGCCT
>JAIPCJ010000114.1 GCA_021738245.1 Methylotenera sp.
GGCTGCGGCCCGGCGGCCAGCGGCCGGCCGAGTTCGTGCCGTGCGCGCAGCTGTTGCTGGCGCAGCTTCAGGGGTTCAGGCGCATCCTCGCCGGCAGCGGCCGGCGGACGGTGGGTGCGCCGGTTCACCGGCTGGGCACCGACGGCCAGCCGCGAGGACGACTCAGGAGGGGGAGCAGGCATGAGCTGGACGAATGACACCGCAGGCGCCGTCACGATAGCGCGGCGGCCGGGCCGCGGCATCCTAACCAGCCGGTGTCATTGCACGCTACCCGGCGGCGCTCGGCGTGCACCCGTTCACGTTTGCGCGCACACCGCCCGGGGCTTCACGCAACATCCGCCCGTCTTCACTTCCGGACTCCGGTCCCGCCTCATGAACCCAGTTCAATGCCCTCGCCGCCTGTCGCCCCTCTGGATGAGCCTGGCGCTGTGCGCCAGCCTCGCCGCCGCACCGGCTGCCCGCGCCGACGCCAACCTGTCGGAAGCCAGCCTTGCCGTGTCGCTCGCACCGGTGGCCCTGTCGGTGGGTGCCGTGAGCGCGACCGGTGTCGTGCTCAGCGCCGCGCCGGTCGCGCTGCTGTCGGCGGGCACCGCACTGGTGGTGGTCAGCGTTCAGGTGGTGGGCGGTGCGACGGTGTGGGTGCTGGAGCGGGTGTCCGACGGCGTGCGCATCAGCATCCGCACCGCCGGCAAGCTGGCCGAGGGCTTGGCGGTGTCGGCCGGTACGGCGGTGGTGGTGTCGGTGATCGGGGCCGGCACGGTGCTGTCAGCCGCGGGCGAGGTCATCGCCTTCATCCCCAACGAGATCGGCAAGGCGCTGCTGCACAACGAACGGGTGACGCGGTGAAGCGCGCCCTGGCCGCCGCAGCCCTGGCGCTGACGCTGGTGGCGCCCGCCCACGCGGGGCGCTCCTGCGAAGAGAAGCCGCCCACGACGGCGCAGGTGGAACAGGGCCTGCGCCTGGCCGAGGCCACGCTGCGGGCGCTGGACGCCAGCGGCGCCGACGTTGCCGTCCTGGCCCGCGCCGGGCAGGACCTGTCCAAGTACGGCCTGCGCTGGTCCCACCTGGGCCTGGCCTACCGGCAGGACGGCGTCTGGCGCGTGGTGCACAAGCTCAACCACTGCGGCACCGACGAGGCGGCGGTCTATCGCCAGGGCCTGGGCGAGTTCTTCCTGGACAACCCCTTCCGCTACGAGGCCGCCTTCGTCGTGCTCAAGCCCGAACTGCAGCAGGCCCTGCTGCCCGTGCTCACCGACAACACCCGCGTCGCGCGCTTTCACGAACCGCGCTACAGCATGGTGGCCTATGCCTTCGGCACCCGCTACCAGCAGAGCAACCAATGGGCGCTGGAGACCCTGGCCGGTGCCGCCGCGCCGGGCGTGGTGAGCCGCCGGGCGGCGCAGGACTGGCTGCAGAGCCAGGGCTACCAGCCGACTGACCTGCACCTGTCGACGCTGACGCGACTAGGGGGTCGCCTGACGCGCGCGAACATCGCTTTCGACGATCATCCGAGCGCGCGTCGTTTCAGCAGCCACATCGACACGGTCACGGTCGACTCCATGTTCGCGTGGCTGCAGCGCGCCGGACTCTCACAAGCACCCCAACTCGTCCCGCAATGAGCCAAGAACACCCGAATCAGTTCGCCCTGCTGGGGCAACGCCGCTTTGCGCCCTTCTTCTGGACGCAGTTCCTCGGCGCGGCCAACGACAACGTCTTCAAGTTCGCGTTCACGCTGATGGTGACCTACCAGCTGCAGCTGAGCTGGCTGGAGCCGAAGATGGCGGGGCTGGTGATCGGGGCGCTGTTCATCCTGCCCTACGTGCTGTTCTCGGCCACCAGCGGCCAGCTGGCCGACAAGCACGACAAGGCGCGCCTGATGCAGCTCGTGAAGAGCCTGGAGATCGCCATCATGGGGCTGGCCGCCTGGGGCTTCTGGACGACGAACGTGCCGGCGCTGCTGGCCTGCGTGTTCCTGATGGGCCTGCACTCCACGCTGTTCGGCCCGGTCAAATACGCCTATCTGCCGCAGCAGCTCAGCGAGCGCGAGCTGACCGGCGGCAACGGCATGGTGGAGATGGGCACCTTCGTCGCCATCCTGCTGGGCCAGCTGCTCGGCGGCGTGCTGGTGGACACGCCGGTGGTCGGCCCGCACCACGTGGCCATCGCCTGCCTGGTGCTGGCGGTGCTGGGCCGGGCCACGGCGCAGGCCATTCCGGCCAGCCCGTCGACCGATCCCGACCTCGTCATCAACTGGAACCCCTTCACCGAGACCTGGCGCAACCTGAAGCTCGCCCACCAGGGCCTGGCGGTGTTCCGCTCGCTGCTGGGCATCTCGTGGATGTGGTTCTTCGGGGCGGTGTTCCTGAGCAACTTCCCGGCCTTTGCCAAGGAGGTGCTGCACGGCAGCCCGCAGGTGGCCTCGCTGCTGCTGGCGGTGTTCTCCATCGGCATCGGCATCGGCTCGCTGCTGTGCGAGATGCTGTCCAAGCGGCATGTGGAGATCGGCCTGGTGCCGCTGGGCGCCATCGGCATGAGCGTCTTCGCGATCGACCTGTACTTCGCGTCCACCGGCCTGCCCGCCGCCGAGCCCTACACCGTGAGCGCCTTCCTGGCCGTGCCGGCCCACTGGCGCGTGCTGGCCGACCTGACCCTGCTGGCCTTGTTCGCCGGCCTGTACAGCGTGCCGATGTATGCCCTCATCCAGCTGCGCGCCCAGCCCAGCCACCGCGCCCGCATCATCGCGGCCAACAACATCCTGAACGCGGTGTTCATGATCGCGAGCTCCATTGCGGCCGGGGCCATGCTGGGCGCGGGCATGACCATTCCGCAGGTCTTCCTGGCGGTGGGCATCGCCAACGCCATCGTGGCTTTCTACATCTTCCTGATCGTGCCGGAATATCTGCTGCGCTTCGCAGCCTTCGTGCTCACGCGGCTGATCTACCGCTTTCGCATCGTGCATGACGAGCGCCTGCCCACCACCGGCCCAGCGGTGCTGGTGTGCAATCACGTGAGCTTCGTCGACGCGGTGCTGCTGATGGCCGCCAGCCCACGGCCCATCCGCTTCCTGATGGACCACCAGATCTTCAAGATCCCCGTGCTCGGCTGGATGTTCCGCCTCGCCAAGGCCATCCCGATCGCGCCGCAAAAGACCGACCCGGCCACCTATGAAGCCGCCTTCGCTGCCGCACAGGCCGTGCTGGACGACGGCGAGATGGTCTGCATCTTCCCCGAGGGCGGCCTCACGCGCGACGGGCAGCTGCAGCCCTTCAAGGGCGGCGTCATGAAGCTGATCGAGGGCCGGCCGGACCTGCCCGTCATCCCGATGGCCCTGGGCAATCTGTGGGGCAGCTTTTTCTCGCGCGTGGAAGGGGGCAAGGCGATGGTCAAGCCGCTGCGCCGCGGCTTCTGGAGCCGGGTGAGCTTGACGGTCGGCGAGGCGCTGGCGCCAGCAAAAGTCACGCCAGATGGGCTGCGCGAGCGCGTGGCCGGACTGCTGGAGGAAAGAACCGCATGAGCAACGAAGACGAAGGCTGGCTCGGCCGCGTGCTGATCACCGGCGTGCTGATGGTCAGCACCCTAGGTTTCGGCCCGGCCAGCCTTTGTGGCGCGGCCTTCACCGTGCTGGCATTGCCGGACATCTTCAAGGGCGGGCCGGAGAACTTCGCCGGCGCCTTCCTCATCATCTCCATCCCGAGCCTGCTGATCGGCGGTGCGCTGGCATGGTGGTGCGTGCGCATGCTGGCCCGGAGACTTCGCGACAACGGCACGCCTTGATCACCGCCCCTGCGACCGCCGCCTGGGCCCACACGGCCTTCGCCTGGGCCGGCATGACCCTGGGTGCGGCGATGTGGCGCCGCACGCTGAAACAGCAGCAACGCGGCGGCACTCTCGCTCCCGGCAACTTCGCCGTCGTCGTCGGCCTGCTGATTGGTGCGGCCCTGGGCAACAAGGCCGTCTTCCTGCTGGAGCGGCCCGACGTGGCGCTCGCGCTGTGGCAGGGCCAGCCGGTGTGGCCGGGCCAGAGCATCGTCGGCGGGCTGCTGGGCGGCTTGATCGGCGTGGAGATTGCCAAGGCGCTCACGCGCCAGACGCGCAGCACCGGCGACGCCATGGTGTGGCCCATCGCCGTAGGGCTGGCCATCGGCCGCGTGGGGTGCTTCCTTGCGGGGCTGCATGACGACACCTATGGCCTGCCGACCTCGGCGCCGTGGGGCGTGGACTTCGGCGACGGCGTGCGCCGGCACCCGACCCAGCTTTACGAGATCGCGGTCGTGCTGCCGCTGGGCTGGGCGCTGCAGCGCGCGCGATTCGCCACGCCGGGCGCGGCGTTCAAGGTCTTCCTGTGCAGCTACCTCGCCTGGCGCTTCGCGGTGGAGTTCATCAAGCCGGTGCCCGTGGCCTGGCCGCTGGGCCTGTCGGGCATCCAGTGGACCTGCCTGGTCGCGCTGGCGGTCTACGCCCCCTTCACGCTGCGCGCCGTTCGAGGCCGTCCATGAGCCGCAAAGTCCGCCCCTACCTCTTCTACGACACGACGCAGTCCGTCTGCACCACCTGCCTGCACCCGGTGGAGGCCAAGATCCTGGTGAAGGACGGGCAGGTGTTCATGGACAAATGGTGCCCCGCCCACGGCACCGAGCGGGTGCTCGTGAGCGACGACGCGGACTACTACCGTCGGTGCCGCGAGGTGTTCGTGAAGCCGCCGGAGATGCCCGCGCGCTTTGCCACGCCGATGCACTACGGCTGCCCCTACGACTGCGGCCTGTGCCCCGACCACATGCAGCACAGCTGCCTGTCCATCGTCGAGATCACTGACCACTGCAACCTGCGCTGCCCCACCTGCTATGCCGGCTCGGGCCCGGAGCGGCTCACGCATCGCTCGCTCGAAGAAGTCATCGCCATGCTCGATGCCGTGATTGCCAGCGAAGGCGAGGCCGATGTGGTGCAGATCTCCGGCGGCGAGCCCACGCTGCATCCGCAGTTCTTCGAGATCCTGGACGCCGCCCGCGCGCGCCCGATCAAGCACCTGATGGTGAACACCAACGGGCTGCGCATCGCGCAGGATGCGGCCTTTGCCGAACGGCTGGCAGGCTATGCCCCGGGCATCGAGATCTACCTGCAGTTCGACTCGCTCCAGCGCGAGGCCCTGATGGACCTTCGCGGCGCCGACCTGCGCGGCCCGCACGAGGCGGCCCTGGCCCGGCTGGAGGCGCTGGACCTCTCCACCACCCTGGTCATGACCGTCAAGCGCGGCGTGAATGACGGCGAGATCGGCGACGTCATCCGCCACGGCGTGGCCCACCGCTGCGTGCGCGGCGTGACGCTGCAGCCCATCCAGGACGCCGGCCGGGTGCAGGGCTACGACGCGGCCAAACACCGGCTGACGGTCAGCGAACTGCGCCGGCGGATCGCCGCGCAAAGCGGCAGCTTCACGCTCGACGACGTGCTGCCCGTGCCCTGCAACCCCGACACCCTGGCCATGGCCTATGCGCTGCGCACGCCCGAGGGCCTGGCGCCGCTGACTCGCTATGTGGACGCCGAGACCCTGCTGGCCGGCGACCGCAGCACCATCGCCTTCGAGGGCGACCCGCGCTTCAAGGAGCGGCTGTTCCGGCTCTTCTCCACCAACCATTCGCCCGAGAGCGGGGCCAACTGCCTGTCGGAGCTGCTGTGCTGCCTGCCGCGCATCGACGCGCCGGCTTTGGGCTACCGCGACGTGTTCCGCGTGCTGATCGTGCAGTTCATGGATGCGCAGTCGCTGGACATCCGCGCGTTGAAGAAGAGCTGCGTGCACATGGCCCGGCCCGACGGTCGCATGATCCCGTTCGAGGCCTACAACCTGTTCTACCGCGATGAGCGCGCCCAGGGCCTGGCCGCCATCCGCGACGCGCTGGACGCCGCGCGCCAGCAGCGCCAGGCCCGCCCCGGCGTGACCTGGCTGACCGCACGCTGACGCCGCCTGGCGCTGCGGCCTGCGCAGAACTTCACGCTTTTGCGCCGGCATCGGTGGCGGGTGCACCTTTCTTGACCGCGCCCCCGCCGCGCCGGCAAGCCACTCGCCCAGAATTTCCGCCAGGCGCGCCGACATCGCGCCGACGGAGCGCCCCAATGACGTCCCTGATCGCCACGATCGCCCTGATGGCCTGCACGCTGGCGCTGCCTGCCGCTGCCCAGACCGAGTACCGCTTCTCGCCGGTCAACCAGGCCAACATTGCCACCGCCGCCTCGTACTGGAACCCCATCGTGGCCTATGTGTCGCAGAAGGCCGGCGTGAAGCTCACGCTCAAGCTCGGCCGCACCTCGGCCGACACCACCGCCTATGTGCTGGCGCAGGAGGTGGACTTCGCCTTCACCAACCACCTCTTCAGCCCCGAGCGGGAGCAGCTCGGCTGGAAGGTCTTCGGCCGGCGCAACACGCCGGCCGTGCATGGCGTCATCCTCGTGCCGGCCGATTCGCCCGTCACCGACCTGGCCCAGCTGGAGGGCAAGGAAGTGGGCTTTCCGGGCCCCGAGGCCTTCATCGCCTACAAGACCACCTACGCCCAGCTGCTGCAGCGCAAAGTCCATGTGCGCAGCGTGTTCGGCGGCAACATGGACGGCGCCTTCGCCCAGCTCTTCAGCGGCAAGGTGGCCGCCGTGGGCGCCAACTCTCAGCTGGCCGAGGGCTACACCAAGCGCGAGGGCAAGGCCTTTCGCACCTTGTGGACCTCGGAGCCTTATCACGACCTGGCCCTGATGGTGGCGCCCAAGGTCCCCGAGCGCGATGCCCAGGCCGTGGCGCGGGCCTTCATCGGCATGGCCAGCGACCCGCAGGGACGGGAGATCCTGGCCAGCGTGAACAAGCTCATCGGCCTGCCGGCCGACGCGGTCTTCATCGCGTCTGACGGCCGGGAGTACGCACCGTACCGCCGCTTCTACCTGTCGGCCCCCGCCACGCTGCGCTGAGCCTGCTGCTGATGCTTCGCCTGGCCGCCCTGCTGCCCCGCTCGCTGCTGAGCCGCGTGATGCTGCTCTATGTGGCGGCCCTGCTGCTGCTGGTGACGGCCGGGCTGGGCGCCTTCCTGACCTACGAGGTGCGCTCCACGCTGGATGACGCCGAGGTGGGCTCGCAGGCGCTGTCGGCCATGCTCGCGCCGGCCGTGTCGGATGCAGCCGTGATCGGCGACTACGACACCATCAAGCGCACGCTGGACCGCACCATCGCCCACCCGCTGTTCGAGCGCGCGGCCTTCATCGACCTGAAGGGCGCCCGCATCGAGGTCGTGCGGCAGGACCACCCCAGTCCCACGCCGCCGCGCTGGCTGGTGAACAAGGTGGCTGCCGAGCTGGACGTCATCAACACGCCCATCGTGGTGGGCGGCCGCGATTACGGCATCACCCGGCTGCATGTGTGGAGCGAGCGGGTCGCCGCCGACATCTGGCAGGTCATGCGCATGGGCCTGGTGCTGGCGCTGCTGGGCCTGGGCGCCGGCGCGGCACTGGTGTGGTGGCCGCTGCGCCGCTGGCTCGGGCAGCTCGCCCGCATCGAGGCGCTGGGCGCGCAATTGCAGCAGGGCGATGCCCGCATCCAGCCGGTGGCCTCGGGCGAGGCGCCGCTGGAATTCCAGAAGACGTTCGAGGTGCTCAACCAGGTGGCCGCCTCGTTGCAGGCCGAGCGGGCACAGGCCGCCGTCACGCTGGCTTCCATCGCCGAAGGCGTGGCCGCCGTCAACCGCGCGGGCGATGTGGTGCTGGCCAACCCGGTGCTGGGCAGCCTGCTGGGCCAGCCCAGCCAGGCCCTGCTCGGGCAGCCGGCCGCGGCCCTGCTGCCGGAGCTGGCCGAGGCGCTGCAGGCGCCGGGCGATGAAGGCTGGCGCGGCCGGCGCTTCGAGCGCGGCGAGCAGGTGCTGGAAGCCAGCCTGACGCGGGTGCGCGGTGAGCAGGACGAGGCTGCCGGCGTGGTGCTGGTGCTGCGCGACGTGACCGAGCAGCAGACCCTGGAGAATCAGCTGCGTGCCGAGCTGTCGGCCCGCGCGCATGCGATGCACACCATGAGCGAGCTGCTGGGCTCGGCCGGCGCGCCGGCCGATGCGCGGCAGGTGAACGCGGTGGAGGCGCTGTCGCGCCAGGTGGGCGACCTCGTCGTGCGGCTGCGCCAGCAGGCCGACCAGCTGCGCGCCATCTTCAACCTCAGCCCCGACGGCTTCATCTCCTTCGATGCCGAGCGCCGCGTGCAGTACGTGAGCCCGGCCTGCGCGCTGCTGACCGCCCTCGGCGACCGGCATGTGCTCGGCCAGGACGAAGCCGGGCTGGAAGCCTTGCTGCAGGGCCGCATCGAGCATGCCGACAGCCAGCGCCCGCTGCGACTGCAGGAGCTGCGCGACCAACCCCGCACCGTGCAGATGGCCAGGCCCATGCCGCGCATTCTGAGCTTTGCGCTGCATGACGGCGGCGGCTCGCAGACCTCGCAGATGCTGCACATCCGCGACGTGAGCCAGCAGTTCGAGCTGGACCGGCTCAAGAGCGAGTTCCTGACCACCGCCGCGCACGAGCTGCGCACGCCCATGACCAGCATCTACGGCTTCTCCGAGCTGCTGCTGCACCGCAAGATGTCGCCCGAGACCCAGGCCGACCTGCTGCAGCGCATCCACCGCCAGAGCCGCGCCATGGTGGACATCCTCAACGAGCTGCTCGACCTGGCCCGCATCGAATCGCGCCGCGCGCTGGACTTCGAATTCGCGCCGGTCTGCCTGCGCGACCTGGTGCGGCAGACCGTGGACGACTTCGGCGCCCCCGAGGGCCGCACCGCCGCCGAGCTGCAGCTGTGCGAGACGCCGCAATGGGTGCGTGTGGACGCGAGCAAGCTCGGCCAGGCGCTGCGCAACCTGCTGTCCAACGCCTACAAGTACTCGCCGGGCGGCGGCCGGGTGATGGTGCGCGTGCTGGCGCTGGACGCGGGCCATGCCGACATCGAGGTCGAGGACGAGGGCATCGGCATGACGCCGGAGGAGCTCGCGCGTATGACCGAGCGCTTCTACCGCGCCGACAAGTCCGGTGCGATTCCGGGCACCGGCCTAGGCATGGCCATCGTCAAGGAGATCGTCGAGCTGATGGGCGGCAGCCTGCAGCTGGCCAGCGAGCCGCAACGGGGCACGCGCGTCACCGTGCGTCTGCCCACCATGCCGGCACCCTGACCCCGTCGCCGCTCAGCGCCCGCGCAGCCGCCGCCACGCGCGGCGCACCGCCGCCTTCATCGCGCGTGCCGTGCGCCACACGGCGCTGGCTCGAATCCATGCGAGCAGATCGGCCTTCCAGGCCGTCCAACGCGCATGCAGCCGGGCAAACCAGGGAAGCTGCATCAGTGCCGGCTGAATGAGCTGGAACAGCCAGGCCAGCAGCGCCGTGCCCACCAGCTTGGCCACCACCACCACGCCCACGCCGAGCACCACCCGGCCTTGGGCCACCAGCCACAGCGCGGCCAGCTTGACCGGCAGGATCAGCAGGCTGGGCAGCAGCAGCACGACGAAGGCCCAGCGTGGCGGCAGGCGCTTGAGCAGGGCCTCGATCTGCCGGATGACCGGCAGCCGCGCGAACAGCGCAAAGGCCCGCCGCAGCGGCTCCCAGCCCCATTCCTCGAAGAGGATGAGGAGGGCGAAGACGACCCGGAAGATCCAGCGCAGCGGCGCGAGCAGCAGTTTCAGCACGGGCGCATCTTGCCGCCATTGGCGGGCCGTGGCGAAGGTCAGCGGGCGTCGCGGCCTGAAAAGCAAAAGTCCGCCTCAGGGGACGACCCGGGGGCGGACTTCAAGACGCCGGCATGCGGCCGGCAGCGCTTCAGCGCGGGCGACGGCGGCTCGTGAGGGCCACGCCCAGCAGAGCCAGGCCCGCCAGCGCCGCCGTGGCCGGCTCGGGCACGGTGCTGATGCTCAGGTTGTCCACCAGCACGGCATCGCCCGCGTCCAGGTTGACGCTGCGAAAGCCGATGGTGCTGAAGCTGCTGATGCCGGAGTTCTCGCTGAACACGGCGTCAGCGCCCGTCAGGCCGGCCATCTCGGCGCCCGTGGGATTCACCCACAGCGAATAGCGGTTGTAGTTGACCGAGCCGTTGACCTTCTCGAGCAGGCCGAACAGGTGGTACGTCTGGCCCACCGCGATGGCGGTCGAGAAGCTGCCGCCGGTGCCGGTGGTGCGCACGAACAGATCGGCGCCATTGCAGGCGGACGCGCCGTCGCAATTGCCCTTCAGGCCGATGTTCGGGCCGGTGCTGCTGCCCAGCCACAGGCCGAGGAAGTCATTGGTGTCCACGGTGCCGGTGTCGAACTGCAGGTCGAACTGCACGATGACGCGGCTGGCGCTCACCGTCTGGCCCAGCTGGCGGGTGGCGGCGTTGTCGCTGTTGCCGGTGAAGCGCAGGGCCTCGCCGGTGATGGCGCCATCCGCGGCACCCGCGGTCACGGCCGCCGCGCTGCTCGACAGGGCCCAGCCGTTGGCGTCGCTCGACGCCAGCACCGGCAGCGCTTGCGCCGCGCCAGCGAAGGAAATCAGGGCCGCCAGGGCCAGCTTGGGTGCGAACGACATCCAGACCTCTTGTGTTCTAGGGGTTGACGACAGTCAATCTCTCACGGGCGAATTGTCGAGGCGCACCACACGCCGGTTCCGCCCGTCTCCCACCGGGGTGCGGGGGGTCAGCACCCCCTCAAACGAGCGGGTGGCCCGGCCAGCTGGGGGTCAGACGCCCCGGGCCCGGTCGGCGTGGAACTGCGCCCGCCAGGCCTCGAAGCGGCCTGCGTCCAGCGCGTCGCGGATCTCCTGCATCAGGTTCAGGTAGTAATGCAGGTTGTGCACGCTGGTCAGCATGGGGCCAAGCATTTCGCCGCAGCGGTCCAGGTGGTGCAGGTAGGCGCGGCTGAAGCCGGTGCAGCATTCGCAGCTGCAGGTCGGGTCGACCGGGCTTTCGTCGGCCTTGTAGCGGGCATTGCGCAGCCGCAGGTCGCCAAAGCGCGTGAAGAGGTGGCCATTGCGCGCATTGCGGGTGGGCATCACGCAATCGAACATGTCGATGCCCTGGCTGACGCCCTCCACCAGGTCTTCCGGCGTGCCCACGCCCATCAGGTAGCGCGGCTTGTGCGCCGGCAGCTGGTGGCCGGTGTGGTCGAGGATGCGCTGCATCTCGGCCTTGGGCTCGCCCACGCTCAGGCCGCCGATGGCGTAGCCGGGCAGGTCCAGCTCGGCCAGGCCGGCCAGAGAGGCGTCGCGCAGGTTCGTGTACATGCCGCCCTGCACGATGCCGAACAGCGCATTGGGGTTCTCCAGCCGCTGGAACTCGGTGATACAGCGCTTGGCCCAGCGCAGGCTGAGCTCCATGGAGGCCTTGGCCTCACGCTCGGTGGTGAGCACGCCTTTGGTCTCGTAGGGCGTGCATTCGTCGAACTGCATGACGATGTCGCTGTTGAGCACCGTCTGGATCTGCATGCTCACCTCGGGCGTGAGCAGCAGCTTGTCGCCATTGACGGGCGAGGCGAACTTGACGCCCTCCTCGCTGATCTTGCGCATGGCGCCCAGGCTCCACACCTGGAAGCCGCCGGAGTCGGTCAGGATGGGCTTGCTCCAGCTTTCGAAGCGATGCAGGCCGCCGAACTGCTTGACCACGTCCAGGCCCGGCCGCATCCACAGGTGGAAGGTGTTGCCCAGGATGATCTGGGCGCCCATCTCGTTCAGCGACCGGGGCGTCACGCCCTTGACGGTGCCGTAGGTGCCCACCGGCATGAAGATGGGTGTCTGCACGACGCCGTGGTTGAGCGTGAGCGTGCCGCGGCGGGCGCGGCCTTCGGTCTTGAGGAGTTCGAACTTCAGCATGGGGCGCGGATTGTCGCAGCCAGGGCCTGGGCCACAATGCGCCATGCCTCGCCCGAGCCCGTCCTGGCGGCGTTTTGCCGCGATCCTTGCCTGGTGTGGCGCCGGGGTCGCCGGGCCGGCGGCCGCCGCTGAAGCACCCGGCCGCTGCGGGCCCCATGTGGCGGGCCTGTACGTTTACAGCCCCTTCTACGAGGAAGAACCCGAGCGCCGCGGTCTGGACCTGGACATGCTGCAGGAGCTGCAGCGCCGCTCGGGTTGCGAGCTGCGCAGCGTGGTCGAGTCGCGCCTGCGCATCTGGGACCAGATGCGCCGCGGCGTGCTGCAGTTGACGCTGTCCTCGGTCATCACGCCGGAGCGACGCGAGGTGGCCGAGATCCATCCCTACCTGCAGGCGCGCTTCCAGCTGGTGCTGCAAGGCACGGCCACCGCCGGCGTGCAGGGCATCTCGGATTTCGACGCCCGCCCCGGGCTCAAGCTGATGGGCGTGCGCGGCTACGCCTACGGGCCCACCTTCGGCGCCTGGGCGCAGCGCCTGCGGGAACAAGGCCGGCTGGTGGAGGCCAGTGACTTTCACGGAGCCGTGCGCATGTTCCGCGCCGGCCGGGCCGATGGGCTGATCGCCGCCCCCTCGGCCATTCCTGAGATCAAGACGGCCTTCCGGGGTACGCAGCCGCCGCGCGTGCTCGACCCCGCACCCAACGAGCGCCTGCTGGTGGGCATGGCGCTGAGCCTGAACCTGCCCGAAGCCGACCGCCAGCGCCTGCGCCAGGCCCTGGCCTCGATGCGACACGACGGCAGCCTGCAGACCCTGATCAAACGCCACTTCGGCGACCACGGCGCCAGCGTCATGCTGCTGCGCGGCGACTGAGCAGCCCGATGGCCCTGACCCTCGCCGCCCCCGCGCGGCATGAACTCGTCGTCAAGAAAAGCCGCTTTCTCGGCTGCGTGGAGCCCTGCGCCGACCGCGCTGCGGCGCTGGCCCGCGTGGCCGCGCTGCGCGCCGAGCATCCCGGCGCGGCCCATGTCTGCTGGGCGCTGCTCGCCGGCGGTCATTCGGCTGCCAACGACGACGGCGAACCCGGCGGCACCGCAGGCCGGCCCATGCTCGACGTGCTGCGTCACCAGGGCCTGGACGGCGTGCTGGCCACCGCGGTGCGCTACTGGGGCGGCGTGAAGCTCGGCGCGGGCGGCCTGGTGCGGGCCTACACCGACTGCATCGCCCAGGCATTGCTGACGGCCGAGAAGGTCGAGCGCGTGGCGCAGGTGGCGCTCGGCTGCGAGCTGCCCTACGAGTTGGAAGGCCGGCTGCGCCGCCTGGCCGAGCAGCACGGCGCGCTACTGCTGGACGTGGCCCACGCGGCGCGCGTGAGCATGCGCTTCTCGCTGCCGGTCACCGCCCGCAGCGCGTTCACGGCGGCGGTCGACGACATCGCTCAGGGCCGGGTGGCCTGGGCGCGCGAGAGCAGCATCGCGTCGCCATAGCTGAAGAAGCGGTAGCGCTCGGCGATGGCATGCCGGTACAGCGCCATCACGTGCGCATGGCCGGCCAGGGCACTCACCAGCATCATCAGCGTGCTTTTGGGCAGGTGGAAATTGGTGACGAGGCGGTCCACCACGCGGAACTCGAAGCCGGGCGTGATGAAGATGTCGGTCTCGCGGGCGCCGGCCTGCAGCACGCCACCCCGGGCGGCCGACTCCAGCGCGCGCAGCGTGGTGGTGCCCACCGCCACGACGCGGCCGCCACGTGCCCGGCAGGCGGCGATCGCCTCGACCGTGGCCTGCGGCACCTCGAACCATTCGCTGTGCATCTTGTGCTCGTCGATCTTCTCGACCCGCACCGGCTGGAAGGTGCCGGCGCCCACATGCAGCGTCACCTGCGCCTGCTCGACGCCACGTGCCGTGAGCGCGGCCAGCACGCCCTCGTCGAAATGCAGGGCCGCTGTCGGCGCCGCCACGGCGCCGGGTTCCTTGGCGAACACGGTCTGGTAGCGGCGCTCGTCATCGGCGCTGTCGGCGTGTTCGATGTAGGGCGGCAGCGGCACATGGCCGTGGGCCTCCAGCAGCGCGAAGGGGTCGCCGTCGAAGCGCAGGTGGAAGAGCCCGTTGTCGGGCCCGCAGCGGCCCAGCACCTCGGCATCGAAGGCCTCGGCAAAGCGCACCCGGCTGCCGGGCTTGGGGCTCTTGCTGGCGCGCAGGTGCATCCACACCTCCTGCGTGCCGGGCAGCACCCGCTCGACCAGGGCCTCCACGTGGCCGCCCGTGGCCTTGATGCCGTACAGCCGCGCCTTGATGACGCGGGTGTTGTTGAAGACCAGCAGGTCGCCCGGCGACAGCAGGCCCGGCAGGTCACGGAAGACCCGGTCCACCGGCGTCGGGCCGGTGCCATCCAGCAGGCGCGAGGCGCTGCGCTCGGGCGCCGGGTGCTGGGCGATCAGTTCGGGCGGGAGGTCGAAATCGAAGTCGGCGACCGCGTAGGTCGCAGATGCAGCAGCGGACATGTCGTTGAGGGCCGGACAGACCCGTACCAAGAAGTTCAGAAGGGCGCGGATTCTCCCATCGCCCGGTGTTGATGCAGCTCAAGGCGGGCCGGCAGCCGGGCTGACAGCATGGGTTCCAGGAGGTTCCCCATGCCCACCACCCTCACCCCCGGACAACATGCGCTGCTGGAAACCGAGCTGACGCTGGCCCGCCAGCGCGTGCAGGCCGCCTTGCAGGCCCAGCGCGAAGGCAGCAGCCGCGTGGCCCATGCCGCGGCGCTGCTGGCCGACGACCCGCACGACCAGCGCCAACACGACGCCGACCGGGCGCTGGACCAGGCGCGCGACAGCCATCTGCTGGCCGAGCTGCAGGCGCTGGACGACGCCCTCGCCCGACTCAAGGCCCCCGGCTTCGGCCGCTGCACCGACTGCGGCGACGCCATTCCCTTCGACCGGCTGCAGCGCCAGCCCCAGGCGCTGCGCTGCCTGGGCTGCCAGGCCGCCGCCGAAGCCCATCACTGAACCCCACAGGAGAAGCCATGTTCCACGCCGTCGTCCATCTCGACCACCACCACGCCCAGGTGCTGCATTTCGATGCCCATCAGGTGCATGCGGCCCGCATCGAGGCGCATGAGCGCCACAGCCACTGCAACACGCAGCGGCAGGAGCAGGCGCTGTACGAGTCGCTCTGCCAGGCCCTGCAGGACACGCCGGAGGTGCTGGTCACGGGCTCGCATGTCGTGATCAGCCAGTTCCGTCATTACGTCGAAAGCCACAAGCCCCGGCTCGCGCCGCACATCGCCGACTACCGGCCGGCCGCCGAACTCAGCCAGGGCCAGCTGCTGGCGATGGCGCGGCAGTTCTTCCTGGCCCACGACCGCATGGCCGGCGTGCCGACACCGAGCTGAGCCGCCGGGCGCTCCGCGGGCCGCTTGAGACAAACCGCACACCCGAGCCCGACCCACCCCACGAACTGTCATGAGCGGCACCTAGACTGCGGCGGCCCTTGCCTGCCGCCGTGAGACGCCGCTCCTGCCTCGCCCTGCCCGCTTTGCTCGGACCCTGCCTCGCCGGCGCGGGGCCGGCCGAGCCGCCGCTGCAGGGCCTCACCGAGAACCTGCCGCCGCTGAACTACCTGGACGAGCAACACGTCGCCCAGGGCTTCAGCGTGGAGCTGCTGCGCCTGATGGCCGCCCAGGCCAGCCTGCCGCTCGAACTGCAGGTCATGCCCTGGCAGCGCGCGGTGCAGGCTGCCGAAGCCCAGGCCCGCAGCGTGCTGTTCTCGCTGACCCGCACGCCGGAGCGCGAGGCGCTGTACCAGTGGGTGGGCCCGATCGCACCGCGCCGCATCGTGATTTACCGCCTGGCCGGTCGCACCGACCTGGCCATGACGCAGTTCAGCGAGCTGGGCAGCGCCCGCATCGGCGTGGTGCGCGACTCCGCGGCCGACCGCCAGCTGCAGGCCAGCGGCCTCAAACCCGGGCTGCAGCTGGAGCAGGGGCTGGACGACGCCACCAACCTGCGCAAGCTGCTGGCCGGGCGCATGGAATACATCGCACTGCTGGACTGGGCGGCCGCCTGGAACCTGCGGCAGCTGAACCTGCCTTACGCCACGCTGCAGCCCGTCATGGAGCAGGACAGCGCGCGCAGCTACTTCTATGGCCTGCGGCTGGACACCGACGCCACCCTGGTGCGGCGGCTGCAGGCAGCGCTGGACGCCGTCAAGCGCGACGGCCGCTACGAGCGGCTGCGCCAGCGCTACTTCCGCTGAAGGCGCGCAAGGGCTTCAGCCGGCCAGCTGCTCGTGCACCCGCTGGGCCAGCGGCTGCAACTCGACTGCAGGCTGGGCGCTGAGGGCGTAGCCGAAGTCTCCGTCCACCCAGTACAGCGTGGTGCGGCCTTCCTGCGGCAACAGCCGGAACTCGGCCGCGGCCGGCGCGGCACCGGGCGCGAACACGGCCACGTAGAGCGTGAGGCGATCACCCGCCGCGTTCTCGTACATGAACTGCGCCCGCGGGCTGCCGGGCTGGGC